>NZ_VJYK02000159.1 GCF_007097205.2 Streptomyces alkaliterrae | reverse complement strand
ACAGCCCGCACCCCGCCGCACCAGGCCGCCCGCACGGCGAACAGGCCGCCCGGGCCGACCAGCAGATGGTCCAGATACGCGCCGGCGGGCAGCGGAAGCGCGTGCAGGGCGTGCCAGCCGCCGATCTCCAGCGCGTCGATTTCGGCGGCCACCCGGCGGGCCGCGGTCAGCTCTCTCGCGGCTTGGCGATGCGGATCGGGACGGCCCAGCAGTCGGTGTGCCAGGCGCACGGGAGCGGGCGGGGGCGATGCCTCCAGGCGCGCGTACAGATGCTCCCCGGGGCGGTTCGGCGCGAGATCGTCGTCGGGGTGCAGCCACAGCGAGCCCCCAGCGGGTGGTGGGGCCGGCACGTCCATGGCGTCCATGGCGTTCTTCTCCCCCGCGGCCGGGCCGCGCACGCACTCGGGCCGTCGCCGTGGCACCATGGTCGGCCGCCGGACCCGCGGACCGCGCCGGACGCGGGTCCGGGAAGCCACGAGGGCTGGGAGGCCACGGGTGTGGGAGGACGCATGACGGAGCCGATCGACACGGTCGCCTGGATCCACCTCAGGGAAGGGCGGGTGCTGGGCACGAGGTCGCGCGGCAAGTCGCTGTTCTACATACCGGGCGGGAAGCGGCACCCCGGGGAGAGCGACCTCCAGACGCTCCTGCGGGAGGTCGAGGAGGAGCTGACCGTCACGCTGGCCCCGGAGAGCGCCCGGCACTTCGGCACCTACGAGGCGCCCGCCGACGACGCCGATCCCACCCGTCGGGTGCGTATGGCCTGCTACACCGGCGAGTTCACCGGCACGCTGCGGGCCAGCGCGGAGATCGAGGAGCTGGCCTGGCTCGACTACTCCGACCGGGAGCGCACCGCTCCGGTGGACCGGCTGGTGTTCGACGACCTGAAGGCACTCGGCCGGCTGCGCTGAGCCGGAGCCCGCGTCCACCGGCCTGCCCGGCCCGCTCTCACAGGCGTCGTTCGACCCGGAAGCGCTCGGTGACCACCTCCGTGCCGTCGTCGACGGTGAACTCCGGGTCGCCCAGCGAGGCCCGGAGTTCCGGGCTGTGCCAGAAGGCCTCGTGGTCGGCGCGCCAGGCGGCCAGCGTGGCGTGGCCCTCGCCCTCGTCCACGGCGTGTGCCAGCTCGACGTGGCCGAGCGGCAGGACGCGCACCTCGACGGTCTCCAATACGGCCAGCGGCCGCTCGGCGGAGTCGACCAGGACCGAGCGGCCGCCGACCTGCGGGAGCGGTTCGCCCGCGACCCGGTAGCCCACCGCCAGGCTTGTGGTGGTGGTCTTCGCACCGCTGAGCACGGCGGCTACGAGGCGGTCGCGCAGCGGCCCGGGGAAGCCGAACTCGGCGCGGGGCAGGCTCTGGTGGTCGGTCATGGCGTCAACTCCGCGGTGGCGTGCTCGTCCGGGTCGGCGGCGTCTTCGTCCGGCCTCCCGGCGGGGTCCGGTGTCCCGGCGGCGTCGCGGCGCACCAGTCCCGCGTACCGTCCGTCGAGCCGGAGCAGTTCGTCGTGGGTGCCGCGTTCGACGACGGTACCTCCTTCCAGGACGACGATCTGGTCGGCGTCGCGGATCGTCGAGAGGCGGTGCGCGATGGTGAGGGTGGTGCGGCCTGCGGAGAGGTTGTCCACGGCTCGCTGCACGGCGTGCTCGGTGTGGGTGTCCAACGCGCTGGTGGCCTCGTCGAGAATCAGGACGGGCGGGTCGCGCAGGATCGTACGGGCGAGCGCCAGGCGCTGCTTCTCCCCGCCGGAGAAGCGGTAGCCGCGTTCGCCGACCACCGTGTCGTACCCGTCCGGGAGCGCGCTGATGTGGTCGTGGATCTGGGCAGCGCGGGCCGCGGCGACCAGTTCCCCGTCGGTCGCGGACGGTTTGGCGAAGCGCAGGTTGTCGGCCACCGAGGCGTGCAGCAGGTACGTCTCCTGGGAGACCACGCCGACGGCCGCCGACAGCGACCCGAAGTCGAGGTCGCGTACGTCGACGCCGTCGATGGTGACCCTGCCGGAGGTGACGTCGTACAGCCTCGGCACCAGGTAGCTGAGTGTGCTCTTGCCCGAGCCGGTGGCTCCCACCACCGCCAGGCTGCTGCCGGCCGGGACGGTCAGGTCGATGTCGGTGAGGGTGGGGCGGCCGCTCGGCTCGTAGGAGAAGGAGACCTTCTCGAACCGGACCTCGCCGGCCGGCCGGTCGAGCCGCGTCGGGTCGGGCCTCTCGGTGATGCTGACGGGCAGGTCCAGGTACTCGAAGATGCGCTGGAAGAGCGCGAGGGAGGCCTGGATGTCCACGCCCGTGCTCAGCAGGGAGACCGCCGGGCGGAGCAGTCCCTGCTGCAGGGTGACAAATGCGACGAGTGTGCCGATGGACAGGGTCGGTCCGCCCACGAGCAGCAGTGCTCCGCCCGCCCAGTACAGCAGGGCGGGGATGGCGGCCATGATGATGCCGATGGTCGCCATGCGCCAGCGGCCGGCCATGCTGGCCCGGATCTCCAGCCCGGCCAGTTGCTCGGACTCCTTCTCGAACTCCCGGCTGAGGGAGTCGCTGCGGCCCATCGTGCGGCCCAGCAGGATGCCGCTGACCGACAGCGACTCGGTGACCATGGCCGCCATCGCGGCCATCTGGAGCTGGCGTTCGCCGGTCAGCCGCTTGCGCTCCCGGCCGACCCGCCGGCTGATCCAGACGAAGAGCGGGAGCAGGGCGAGGGAGACGAGTGTCAGGCGCCAGTCGAGTGCGAGCATCGCCACGACGGTGGCCACCACGCTGGTCGCGTTGGAGACCAGCGAGGTGGCGGTGGAGGTGACGGTGGCCTGCATGCTGCCGATGTCGTTGGCGATGCGGGACTGGACCTCGCCGGTGCGGGTGCGGGTGAAGAAGGCCAGCGGCATCCGCTGCAGCTTGGTGTAGACGCCGGTCCGCAGGTCGTGCATGACACGCTGGCCGACCGTGGTGGAGATCAGCGTCTGGAGCACGCCGAGCACGCTGGTGAGCACGGCGGCGGCGATCATGCCGAGGGCGAGCAGGCTGAGCAGCCCGGTGCGCTGCTCGGGCAGCGCGACGTCCAGGATCTCGCGGAGGAGGAAGGGCGTCGCGACGGAGACGAGGGAGGCCGCGGCGACAAGCAGCACGACGACGGTGAGCCGCGCCCGGTAGGGGCGGAACAGGGACAGCACGCGTCGCACGTCGACCCGCTGGTCGACGTCCGGAGTGTCCTTGGCTTCCGCGGGGAGCGGCGGTGCCGGACGGGGTGGCTCGTGCCACGCGGCGGTGTGGGGGTGCATGGGCTCCTACGGGTCGTGGTCGAGCGGCGCGCTCGGGGTGCCGTCGGCGGACGGGCGGGCGACGGCTGCGGGCGACGGCCGCGTCCGCTGCCGTGAGTGTAGGTGATTGTTACCGTTACTCATAATGAGTGACGTCCTGGTACTGTCCGGGCATGGTCCCCGCCGATCCCACCGGACAACTCGCCGATCAGCTCATCGGTCTCACCCGCCGGCTGCACCGCGCCCAGCGCCGGCATCTCGAACCGCTCGGACTCACCCCCGCGCAGGCGCGCCTGCTGCGCACGGTGGCGCACTGCCCCGAGGCACCGCGCATGGCGGACCTGGCCAGCAAGCTCGACGTCGTGCCCCGCGCGGTGACCACGCTGGTGGACGGACTGGAGGCGCGCGGCGCGGTCCGCCGCGCGCCGGACCCCGCCTCCCGCAGGGTGGTGCGCGTCGAACTCACCGACCGGGGCCGGGAACTGCTGGACCGGCTGCGCACCGCCCGCCGGGCGTCCGCAGAGGAACTGCTGGCGCCGCTCGACCAGCGGCGGCGCGCCGAACTCTCCACGCTGCTGGACCTGCTGGAGCCCAGGGACCGCTGAGGCTCCCGGTCAGACCACGTAGCCGAGCGCCACCAGCCCGCTGCCCGCGCCCAGCACGCCGAAGACGGGCATCAGCACCTTCATCTCCACCCACGTCCCCGCCCGGAACCTCATGAACTGCGGCGGCCCGATCGGGTACCAGCGCTTGCGGGCGATCGGCACCGGCCACAGCATCGGACAGCCGGAGACCGTGATGGCGTCTCCCAGCGTGTGCACCACCGCGCCCAACACGATCGGCAGCCCGAGCCACATGTACTCCTGGCCGGGTGCGGTGAACAACCAGTCGGCCCCGTTGCCCGGCTGGTCGAGCACTCCGGCGAGGATCCAGGCGGTGGTGGCGCCCAGCAGCCACACCAGGACGTCACTGGAGACCCGCGCCATCCGCCACAGCAGCCCCTCGACGGCGAGCACCATGTGGATGAAGAGGATCACCAGCACGGCCCAGCGCCCGCCGGTGACCGCCGCAGCCGAGAAGCCGACGCCGATCAGCACAGCCCATATCCAGGTGTGGGTGAGCGTCCGGTGGCCCCCGGACCTCCTGCGCTCCGCCTTGCCCCTGGTGGCGTTGAAGACCGCGGCCGAGAGCTTGTCGATCACCCCGCACAGCCCCCGGGAGAGCGGACCGAACGCCCGCGAGATGGTGGCGGACTTGTGGTCCAGGTCCGGCGCGAGGGCGGCGCCGGCGCAGATCAGCGCGCCGACGACCAGCACCGGCCAGGGCATCGCGCGGTCCAGTGCGGCGGCCACCGCCCCCACTCCCAACCACGCCGCCGCACCGGACAGTGAGTGCGCTGGTCCCATCATGTTCGTCCCACCCCATCGCTGTGCGCCTGATCTCCGCCCGACACCGGGCCGCCACAGCGTACTGGTGGTTGATCTTGCCGACCCGGCCGGTTCCCTGAATCCACCCGCGGGAAGGCAGTATGGGGGCGTGACCCTCATCGATCAGTTGCCGCAGACCGCCGACCCCGACACCCTCTTCGACGCCTTCTCGTCGTGGGCGACGGAGCGGGGAATCAGCCTCTATCCGGCGCAGGAGGAGGCGCTGATCGAGGTGGTGTCCGGGGCGAACGTGATCCTGTCCACCCCCACCGGGTCGGGCAAGTCGCTGGTCGCGGCGGGCGCGCACTTCGCGGCGCTCGCGCAGGACAAGGTCACCTTCTACACGGCGCCGATCAAGGCGTTGGTGTCGGAGAAGTTCTTCGACCTGTGCAAGCTGTTCGGCACGGAGAACGTCGGCATGCTCACCGGAGACGCCTCGGTGAACGCCGACGCGCCCGTGATCTGCTGCACGGCAGAGGTGCTGGCGTCGATCGCGCTGCGGGACGGCGCGGACGCCGACATCGGCCAGGTGGTGATGGACGAGTTCCACTTCTATGCCGAGCCCGACCGGGGCTGGGCGTGGCAGATCCCGCTGCTCGAGCTGCCGCAGGCGCAGTTCGTCCTGATGTCGGCCACGCTCGGCGACGTCGGCCGCTTCGAGAGCGACCTGACGCGGCGCACCGGCCGCCCGACGGCCGTGGTGCGCTCGGCGACCCGCCCGGTGCCGCTCAGCTACGAGTACCGCACGACGCCGCTCACCGAGACGCTGACGGAACTGCTCCAGACGAACCAGGCGCCGGTGTACATCGTGCACTTCACCCAGGCGCAGGCTGTGGAGCGGGCCCAGGCGCTGATGAGCATCAACATGTGCACCCGCGCCGAGAAGGACGAGATCGCCAAGCTGATCGGCAACTTCCGCTTCACCACCAAGTTCGGCCGGAATCTCTCCCGGTACGTGCGGCACGGTATCGGCGTGCACCACGCGGGCATGCTGCCGAAGTACCGCCGCCTGGTGGAGCGGCTGGCCCAGGCCGGTCTGCTGAAGGTGATCTGCGGTACCGACACGCTCGGCGTCGGCGTCAACGTGCCGATCCGCACGGTGCTGTTCACGGCGCTCACCAAGTACGACGGCAACCGGGTGCGGGTGCTGCGCGCCCGGGAGTTCCACCAGATCGCCGGCCGCGCGGGCCGCGCAGGCTTCGACACCTCCGGCTTTGTGGTCGCGCAGGCGCCGGAGCATGTGGTGGAGAACGAGAAGGCGCTGGCCAAGGCGGGCGACGACCCGAAGAAGCGCCGCAAGGTGGTGCGGAAGAAGGCACCCGAGGGCTTTGTCAACTGGGGTCAGAACACGTTCGAGAAGCTCATCGCCTCCGATCCGGAGCCGCTGACCTCCCGTTTCCGCGTGACACACGCGATGCTCCTTTCCGTGATCGCCCGGCCGGGCGACGCCTTCACCGCGATGCGGCGGCTTCTCGAAGACAACCACGAGGACCGCAGGTCGCAGCTGCGGCACATCCGCAGGGCAATCGCCATCTACCGCTCGCTGCTCGACGGCGGTGTGGTGGAGCAGCTCGCGGAGCCCGACGCCCAGGGCCGCCGCATCCGGCTGACCGTCGACCTCCAGGAGAACTTCGCACTCAACCAGCCGCTGTCCACGTTCGCCCTCGCCGCGTTCGACCTGCTGGACCCCGAGTCGCCGTCCTACGCGCTCGACATGGTCTCCGTGGTGGAGTCCACCCTCGACGACCCCCGGCAGATCCTCGCCGCCCAGCAGAACAAGGCCAGGGGCGAGGCCGTCGCCGAGATGAAGGCCGACGGCGTCGAGTACGAGGAGCGGATGGAGCGGTTGATGGACATCAGCCACCCGAGGCCGCTCGACGAACTGCTCTCGCACGCCTACGGGCTGTACCGCAAGTCGCACCCGTGGGTCGGTGACCACCCCCTCTCCCCGAAGTCCGTGGTCCGGGACATGTACGAACGGGCCATGTCCTTCGGTGAGTTCGTCTCCTTCTACGAGCTCGCGCGGACCGAGGGCATCGTCCTGCGCTATCTGGCCAGCGCCTACAAGGCGCTGGAGAACACCGTGCCCGACGACCTCAAGTCCGAGGACTACCAGGACATCGTGGCCTGGCTCGGCGAGATGGTCCGTCAGGTCGACTCCAGCCTGCTCGACGAGTGGGAGCAGCTGGCGAACCCGGAGGAGGAGTCCGCCGAGGAGGCCCAGGAGCGCGCCGACCATGTCAAGCCCGTCACCGCCAACGCCCGGGCGTTCCGGGTGCTGGTGCGCAACGCCATGTTCCGCCGGGTCGAACTCGCCGCCCGCGACGACGTCTCGGAGCTGGGATCGCTCGACGGTGACGCCGGCTGGGACGCGGACGCGTGGGGCGAGGCACTGGACGCCTACTGGGACGAGTACGACGAGCTGGGCACCGGCCCCGACGCGCGCGGCCCCAAGCTGCTGCGCATCGAGGAGGTCCCGGAAGACGGGCTGTGGCGGGTGCGTCAGACGTTCGCGGATCCGCGTGGCGACCACGACTGGGGCATCTCGGCGGAGGTCGATCTGACCGCTTCCGACGAGGAGGGTCGCGCGGTGGTCAAGGTGACGGCCGTCGGCCCGCTCTGAGACGCCGGTGGGCGCTGCCCGCCGGCCGGCAGCGGGCC
The DNA here is from genome assembly GCF_007097205.2 of Streptomyces alkaliterrae. Lineage (GTDB taxonomy): Bacteria > Actinomycetota > Actinomycetes > Streptomycetales > Streptomycetaceae > Streptomyces > Streptomyces alkaliterrae. The sequence continues at coordinate 5,567 of NZ_VJYK02000159.1, read as the reverse complement.
GTGTCGAGCGCCATCGTCAGTCCGAGCCGGTACCAGCGGGTTTCCTCCCCGCCCTCGGCTTTCAGCGGATCGTGGCAGCAGCCCGCCAGGACGGCCGAGACGGGGCGCGGCGCGAGCACCGGACGCAGCGCGGCGAGCCGCCGCCGCTCGTCCTCGTCCGGCACCGCCTCGCGTAGCGTCCACTCGTCCAGTACGGCGGCGTACACCGCCGCGGACTCCCACGGGTCGGCGCTGTCCCGTAGCAGCTGGCCCACGCGCCGGCCGCGCCAGAGCCTCGGTCGCCAATCCTCGCCCTGCCGCAGCGCGACACGCATCGCGCCCGGCAGCGCGCCGTGCAGCAGGGCGGCCTGTTGCACCGCGAAGCGGGTGAGATCCCGGGCGAGGTAGTGCCATACCAGCCGCCGGTAGCGGTTGACGCCGAAGCGGACGGGACTCAGGCACCCGGCTCTGGCCAGCCGCCGGAACCGGCTGGGACCGACGCCCAGCAGCTCGGCGCCCTCAGCCGCGCCGACCAGCCGCAACCGCCCACGCAGGGCGTCGGGATGGCCCTCCTCCTGGCAGAGCCGGCGCACCTGCGCCACCGGCACCCGGCGCCGGCCGCCAGGGCCGCAGGTCAGGGCCCTCAGCTCGCCCAGGTCCAGGCAGAGCCGGAACGCCATTGGAGTCAGGCCGAGTTCGTGCCGGGCACGGGTGAGCGACAGGCTCTCCTCGCGCCCGACGGCGGGACCGGCGCGCAGCGGCAGCCGCGCGGAGGGCCCACCCGTCCGGCGCTGACGACCCGGTGGACGGCAGCCGCCGTGCGCACCTGAGCAGCGGACGGGAAGCCGCGCGGAGCCCACGGAATGGCCGGCGGGCCCGGCTGCGGGCCCGCCGGGAAGGGAGGTCGGGCGGTCGACCGACGCTGACATGACGCCACCTCTCGTTGCCGTTCGTTCACGATCTGTGACGACGGTACGGAAGGCCCCTCCCCGCCGCCAGCCCTGTGGATAACTTCAGGGCTGGTTGCGAACCGCCACGCCCAGATGCTCCCCCACCCTGTTGACCAGCAGCGTCATCTCGTAGGCGATCTGGCCGACGTCGGCCTGCGCGGTGGTCAGCACGCACAGACAACTTCCCTGCCCGGCCTCCGTGACGAACAGCAACCCCTCGTCGAACTCGATCATCGTCTGCTGGACCTCGCCCACGCCGAAGTGCGCGCCCGCCCCGCGCGCCAGGCTGTGCAGACCGGAAGCCACCGCGGCAAGGTGTTCGCCGTCCTTCCTGGCCAGTTCCGCGCTGGTCGCGGTGACCAGCCCGTCCGTGGACAGGACCAGCGCGCACCGCACGCTCGGCATCCGCTTGGTCAGGTCGTCCAGCAGCCAGTCAAGGCTTGTGCTGAGTGCCATGCCCCTCCCCCTTGTGGTCACTCGTCATGGTGGTCGCCGTGCTCCCCCTACCCATCTGCCACCCGGTCACAACCCGTCGACGGCTCCTCGGCACGCCTCCGCGCCCGGCCCGCCACCCCGGCGGACGATGGCCGCATGGCACAGCAGATGACCGACCGACAGTGGCGTACCTTCGTCTCGCACGGCACCCGCACCGGCAAACTGGCCACCGTCCGGGCCGACGGCGCTCCCCATGTGGCGCCCGTCTGGTTCCTGTTGGACGGCGACGAGTTGGTGTTCAACACCGGGGCGCGGACCATGAAGGGACGCAACCTCACACGCGATCCCCGCGCCTGCCTGTGCGTCGACGACGACGCGCCCCCGTTCTCGTACGTGATGCTCTCCGGTCGTGCCCGACTGGTGGAGGATCTGTCCGAGCTACGGCTCTGGGCCGGCCGGATCGCCGCCCGTTACATGGGCGAGGACCGTGCCGAGGAGTACGGAGAGCGCAACGGCGTCCCGGGGGAGCTGCTGGTGCGCCTGCGCATCGACAAGGTCGTGGCGGAGGCCCGCATCGCGGACTGACGGCCGACGGGCCGGACTCGACCCGCGGGCCGGGCGCGGCGCATGATGGCACCATGACACAGCCCGATGGGCGCGACGCCCGCGCCGCCGCCTCCGTCGCGCGCGGACCGGAGGCGGTCCGGGACTTCTTCACCGCGCGCGCCGAGACGTGGGACGCCCGGTTCGCCGGGGACGGTCCGGCCTACGCCGCCGCGGCGGCGGCGCTGGGCCTGCGCGCCGGCGGCCGGGTGCTGGACGCCGGTTGCGGCACGGGCCGCGCCCTGCCGGCGCTGCGCGCGGCCGTGGGCGCCGAGGGCCTGGTATTCGGCGTCGACCTCACACCGGCGATGCTGGACGTCGCGGCGCGCGCCGGGCGACGCGAGTCCGGCGCGCTCGCCCTGGCGGACGTGGACCGGCTGCCGCTTCGGACGGCGTCGCTGGACGCGGTGTTCGCCGCCGGTCTGATCGGGCACGTGGCCGAGCCGGGCGGGACGCTCCACGAACTCGCCCGGGTGGTCCGCCCGGGCGGCACGCTGCTGCTCTTCCACCCTGTCGGCCGCGCCGCACTGGCCGCCCGGCAGGGGCGCACCTTGTCCCCGACGGACGTCCGCGCCGAGGTGCGGCTGCGGGCACTGCTCGCCGCCGCCGGTTGGCGGCTCGTGCGCTACGTCGACGAGGACGACCGCTTCCTCGCACTGGCCCACCGCGAGCCCGCCCAGGGCTAGGCCCCCTGGAGCCTAGGGGTGCTGCCCCCGCCCGTGCGGCCGGGGGCAGCCGGCCGGGAAGGTGCCCAGCTCAGCGAGGTCGTAGCCGTCCGGGTAGCCCGGGTAGCCCTTGATCTGCCGGTTCTGCCGGGCGAAGTGCGGCCGGGTGCGGGGCGGCAGCAGCCGCACGGCCCGCCCGCGCAACCGGACCGCGCCGCGCACCGCCCTGCGCACCGTCGGGTTCGGCGGGCGGTAGCGGAAGGCCTCGATGAGGCTGTCGTCCAGCAGCGCGAGCGCCCCCGCCTTCACCAGGGGGGCCAGCGGGCGCGGGTACCAGGAGGCCATCAGCGCCAGCGTCGCGTCGGAGACCGCCCGGCCGCTCGTGTCGTACGCGAAGTGCTCCTTCTCGTAGCGGTCCAGGCAGTCCTCGAAGGCGGGGTAGTCACCGGGGATGTCGCGGATGCCCATGTTCCGGCCCAGCCGCTGGTAGTAGGCCGCGCACGCCGCCGCCTCGTGCGCGGTGAGGCTCCGCCAGCCGTAGTCGTCGAGCCACCGCTTGGGCGTGACCACGAACGTGGACAGCACGTACCGCATGTCGTCGTTGGAGATGTCGTACGCGCGGTGCATCTGGTTGATGCGGCGGATGGCGGTCCGGCCGCGCTCCGAGGAGTGGCCGTGCTCCATGGCGGCGTCGAGCAGCAGCGAGGTGTCGTCGTACCGTTTCTGCGAGCGTTCGGTCAGCTCGGCCGTCTCGGCGAGCAGCCGTCCGATGCTCGGTACCGCGTACGTGCGGTACAGGGCAAGCTCCAGCGCCTTGGTGAAGTCCCACGGGAACTCGTACGCCGCCAGAAGCCGGTACACGGTCTCGCAGTCCTTGTCCGGGTCGAGCCGTCGGATCTCCCTGAGCCGGTCGTACCGCCGCAAACTGACCACGCCCCTGTCTTGGACCGTCGGAGTGTCGGGGCGACTACTCTACGCGTCCGAGTCCACCGCGGGGAGGCGTCAGCGGCCCAGCTCCTTGCGGGAGACGCGCTTGAGGCGGCGGCGCTGGGCCGGGTCCAGCGAGAGGTAGGCGACCACCGGCACTCCGACGACGATCAGCAGCACGGCCCACAACGGGACGCCCAGCACGAGCAGCAGCAGGCCGACGCCGACGCCGCCGAGGGCGATCTTCCCCTGGACACTCATGACATCCGCCTCCACTCAGCCTGGGTGGCCGTTCCCTGCCCCTTACAACGCCGACGAAGGGCTTTCGGTTCCCCTGCGGCCCGGAATCGCCGGTGGGACCCGGGCGGCGGTCGCGCGCGGCGCCGCCCGGGTGACGGTCAGGCGACCCGCGCCAGGACCGGGTAGTAGCCGCCGGACTGGCCGGCGGCGTTGGGGTGGTACGACTCGTTCAGCGGGATGGTGACGCTGCGCAGCCAGGGGTCGCCGGAGCACAGTTCGTGCCCGGTGAACGTCGGACGCACGTCGCCGAAGGTGAAGCCGTGGTCGGCGGCGCGCTTGGCCGTGACCTCGTTCAGCTCGTCGGCGGCGGCGTTGAGGGCCGCCCGCGAGCGCTCGCTGAGTCCCGCCCAGCAGCTCCCGCCCAGCTTGTACAGGCGGGGGTAGCCGAGGACGACCACCCGCGCGTTGGGGCCCTTGCCCTTGATCGCGTTGTAGACGGTGTCCAGCCGGCCCGGGAGCGTGTTGCGCGCGTAGGCCCGCGCCTCCTCGGACTTCCGCACGCAGGCGGACTCCCCCTGGAGGACGCAGGTGGTCATGACGTCGGCGAAGCCGGCGTCGTTGCCGCCGACGCTGACGCTGACCAGGGTGGTGGCGGAGTTGACGGGGCCGAGCTGGTTGTTGACGACGTCGTTGGTCCGTGCGCCGGAGCACGCGGTGAAGTGGAAGGAAGCGGGTGAGTTCGCGTTCTTCCACAGCACCGGATATGCCCGGTTGCTGCGTTTGCAGTCGCCACTTCCGCTGTCGTACGAGCCCGCTCCGACGCCTGAGGAGTAGGAGTCGCCGACCGCCACGTAGTTGACGGCCGCCGCGTCGGTGGACGCGGCGGCCGTGCCGGTGAACGCGGGTAGCGCGAGCAGTGCCGCTACGGCGGCGGAAATCGTGAGAAATCTGGGCACACGCAACTGAACCTCCCAGTGGGGGTGGGGTGGAGGAACGCCTGTGCCGTATGTCGTAGCAGCTGAAACGGGGCTCGAGAAGTGTCCATGCCAAGTATTCGGAAACAAGTACGCGGAAGGGTGAAGGAGTTCACCCTTCCGCGTGGCGCCGGCCTCGAGATGTGTGTGATCATGCGCATCTGGCAGAGCCCGAGCGTTTCGGGCGCCGGTGGCACGCCGCCTCCCCGCCACCTCCAGCTGGGCTGGCATCACTCAAGCCCCAGAGGTCACTTCTCCACGAAGACCCGCCTCCACAGCCGACGATTCCCTGCCCTACCCGGTCAGTTGAGCTTCGCGTTGAGCTTCTGACCTTCCTGCGCAACCAGGCTGCAGGTGACCGTCCTCATCCCGAGATCGTACCCACTCTTGCGTGGGTACTGCGACAGGTTACGAAACCTCATAGAAGAATTCAGACCTGCCTTCGCGAGCAGCTTTGACTTGCAGATTCGGTCTGCGTCAGCGCGGATATCTTCATCGGTCTTGTACTCGCCGGCCAGCTTCTGCTGGTGCACTACCTCGCCGTCATGCGCGGAAGAGCAAGAAATTTTCTCGTTGTGCCCTTCCCTCTCTTTTGACATATCGAAGCAGTCACCAGGCTTCAGCATGTAGGCAGGCCACGGCCCGGAGGTAGGCGTCGGCGCGATGGCCTCCCAGTCCAGCCCCGGCCTGGAGGGCGAGTTGGTCGGGGTGGGGTCGTCGCCCCACTCCTCCTCGTCGTCCTCGTCCTCCTCGGTCTCGCTCGGCGAGGGGGTGGGGGTGGCGCTGTCGGCGGT
>NZ_VJYK02000158.1 GCF_007097205.2 Streptomyces alkaliterrae | reverse complement strand
CCGCCGGCGGGTTCGCCGGGTCGATGCCCAACGACGGCGCCACCTCCTCCAGTTCGCGCAGTAGTCCGTGGCTGGAGCCCCCGCTGAGCCGTCGGGTCGCAGGCCCGGCGCGGGCCCGGGCCGGGCCCCTTCAGGAGAAGAGGATCATCGAGCCCTGGGCGAGGCTGCGGGTCGCGGCGGCGTGCAGCCCCAGCCAGACGTGCCGCTCCCGGGCGTAGGGCCCGGCGTCCTGCGGAGCGGAGGCGGCGGGCTCCTCCAGGGTGGTCGGCCGGTCCGGCGGGAGCGGCGCCGCCGGCGGGTTCGCCGGGTCGATGCCCAACGACGGCGCCACCTCCTCCAGTTCGCGCAGTAGTCCGTGGCTGGAGCCCAGCGGGCCCCCGCCCTCCAGCAGTTCGGCGTTGCTGAGCGGGGCGGCGAAGTCGACCGGCACGTAGGCGCCGGCGTGGTCGTAGTGCCACACCAGGTGCGACTGCTGAGCCGTCGGTTCGAACATCTCCAGCAACTCCTGGTAGTCGCCCACGGCCTGCTCCGCCGGGGTCAGCTCCAGCCCGCACAGCCGGAGCATGTGCGCGCGGCGCAACAGGTGCAGCGCGTCGTAGTCGAAGCCGGCCACCGGGGCGACGTCGCCGGAGAGCCCCGGCATGTAGCCGTAGACCGGCACCGGTGGCAGCCCGGCCGCGCCCAGGGCCTTGTCGTAGGCGGCGATCTCTTCGGCGAACGGGTTGTCGGGGCTGTGGCACAGCACGTCGACGAGCGGGACAAGCCACAGGTCACAGGCCAAGGCAACTCCAGGGTGGACGGGGTCGGGAACCGGGGGAGTGGCGGTCGGGTCTGATCAGTTCGGCCAGAGTAGTGCCCCGGACACACACTGCGTAGTGGGCTGTCCACAGGGGCCGTCATACCGTATGACCGGTGGCCGACGGAGGGCCCGGAAACGCCGAGGTTCCGGAAACGCCGAGGGCCCGACCGTCACCGGTCGGGCCCTCGGAATGGAGCGGACGACGAGGCTCGAACTCGCGACCTCAACCTTGGCAAGGTTGCGCTCTACCAACTGAGCTACGTCCGCACGCGCTGTGCGTCGTCCACTATAGCCAATCGGCGGGGGTGTCCGGACCGTTTCCGGTGGGCAGTGACCGGTCTCACGCGATCCAGCCGCGCTCGCGGGCCGTGCGCGCCGCGACGTGCCGGTTCTCGGCGCCGAGCTTGGCCGCCGCGGCGGAGAGGTAGTTCCGTACGGTTCCCGGGGCCAGGGCCGCCCGGCGTGCGATCTCTGCGATCGTGGCGCCGTCGCCGGCCAACTCCAGCAGCTCGGTCTCGCGGGCGGTCAGCGGGGAGTCTCCGGCGCTGATCGCCTCGGCGGCCAGCTCCGGGTCGACGTACCGGTTGCCGTCGTGCACGGCCCGGATGATCTCGGCGAGCCGCTGTGCCGAGACGGTCTTCGGCAGGAAGCCGCGAGCCCCGGCGCTGAGCGCTTGCTTGAGGTGGCCGGGGCGGCCGTGCCCGGTGACGATCATGGCCGCGCACTCGGGCACCTCCCGGCGCAGCGCCGTCACCACCTCGATGCCGTCCGCGCCGGGCATGTTCAGGTCGAGCACGGCGACGTCGGGCCGGTGCGCGCGGGCCATCGCCATGGCCTCGGGCCCGGTGGCGGCCTCGGCGACGACCACCAGGTCGTCCTCCAGCGCGAGCAGCGCGGCCAGCGCGCCGCGGATCAGGTGCTCGTCGTCGGCGAGCAGCACCCGAAGCGGGGGCCGGTCGGCGGGACGGCTCATCTGGCGACCTCCTCGCTCCGGCCTTCGGCGTCGGCCTCGGTGCGGCCTTCGGCGTCGGCCTCGGTGCGGGCGTCGGTGCGGGCGTCGGTGCGGGCTTCGGCGCCCACTGGCTCCCGGGGCGTGGTCCCCTCGTCGAGCGGTACCGCCGCCCGCAGTTCGAACATCGCTTCCCCGTCCTCGCTTCCGGTGGTCGTGGTGAGGGTGCCGCCGACGCCGGCCAGGCGTTCCCGCAGTCCGGCCAGGCCGCTGCCGCTGCCGCCGCCGCGGCCGCCGCGCGCCCCGTTGTTGCGGACGCGGAGCACGGCGGTCGCCGGCCCGTCCTCGGTGATCCGCAGCGTGATCTCGCAGCGGGAGGCGTCGGAGTGGCGCAGTACGTTGGTGGCCGCCTCCCGGACCACCCAGCCCAGTGCGGACTGCGCGGGCGCGGGCAGCCGCTCCACCCGCTCGGCGTCGCTGACGTAGTCGATGCCCGCCGCGCGCAGCACGCTGCCGGCGCCGGCGAGTTCGTTCCGCAGCCCGGCCTCGCGGTAGCCGCGCACGACCTCCCGCAGCTCCCGCTGCGACCGGCGGGTGACCTCCTGCACCTCGACCATCTGCGCCACCGCCTCCGGTCGGCCGCGTTGCGCGAGCTGCACGGCCAGCTCGCTCTTCAGCGCGATCACCGTGAGGTTGCGCCCGAGCACGTCGTGCAGATCGCGCCCGAAGCGCAGCCGCTCCTCGGCGACGGCGAGCCGGGCCTGGGCGTGCCGTCCGGCGTCGAGTTCGAGCATGACGCCGAGCATCCACGCGGAGACTCGGCCGGTGAGGGCGAGGGCGAGCGCGCCGCAGGAGGTCATGATGGTGACGGCCGCGGCCTCCCGCATCGAGCCGGACGCGAGGTAGGTGCCGACTCCGACGCCGGGGCAGACGAGGAGGACCAGCGCGGTCGAGCGCAGGGCGGGCACGTGCATCAGCAGGGCCATCAACCCGTTCGCCAGCGCCAGGGCGAGCAGCGGACCGAACACCAGCGGGTCCGCGCTCAGGTCGAGTGCCCGAAGGGTGAACGCCGTGGCGACGAGCAGTCCGGTCAGCGCCGCCGTCGCCGTGCGCCAGCCGCGCGGACGCGGGCGGCGGTCCAGCAGCCAGTCCAGTGAGCGGTGGCAGCAGACGGCGACCGCGAGTGAATGGGCGGCGTAGAGGGCGAGCAGGAGTGCCACCGCCCAGCCGGGGCCGGCCACGCGGACGAGCGAGAGGACGACCAGGAACTCGGCCAGTCCGAAGGAGCAGAGGCTCCACCGGGTGTACAGCTCCACCCGGTCGGCGTTGCTGTGGCGCCGCCACCAGTTGTTGAGGCTTCTCGCCGCCATCCTTCTCCCCTCGTAGCGACCGGCGACCGGCGACCGGTGTCGAGTCTGCCACCGGCGCGGGCATGCCGCCCGCGCCGGTGCCTTCAGCGGCGCGGGTCCCAGCGGAACCAGCGGCGGACGGCGTACACCGACAGCGCGGTCCAACCGACGCTGACCGCCAGCGCCTTCAGCATGTCGGCGCCGCCGAGCGAGCCCGTCCATCCGCCGCGTACCAGTTCCATCGGGCCGGTGAGCGGGAGGAGTCGGCAGATGTCGGCGATCCGGTCGGGGAACAGCTCGAGCGGGATCATCAGACCCGATCCGGCGAACGAGACGAGCATCAGCGGCATCGGCGTGAGCTGCGCGGCCTCGGCGGAGGAGGTGAACGCGGCGGAGAAGGCGGCCAGCGCGGCCATCGTGACCGTACCGAGGAGCAGGCCGAGGAGCAGCAGGTCCGGTCGGCGCGGTGCCTCCAGGTCGAGCACGAGGGCGCCGCACGCCAGTAGTACCGCGCACTGCACGACGGAGATGACCACCGACGGCAGCGCCGCCGCGACCAGGATCTCGGTGTCCGTCGCGGAGCCGGTGCGCAGTCGCTTGAGCACCAGTTCCTCGCGGCGGACGACGTAGGTGCCGACGAGGTTGGAGTACACGGCGAAGAGCAGTACGAAGCCCACCGAGGCGGGGACGAGGACCGTGCCGACGGTCAGGCCCACGTCGCCGAGGCCGTCGCCCATCTGGCCGACGACGCCGCGCATCCCGAAGGTGACCAGCGCCGGCAGCAGCAGCGCGGTGAACAGCATCGTCTTGTTGCGCAGCAGCAGGGTCAGTTCGGCCCTGCCCAGGGCGGCGATGCGGGTGGCGGCCGCCCGGCCGCCGCCGCTGCCGCGTCCGGTCGTCGCTGTGGTGCGGGCGTCGTTCGTGGTGGTCATGGCCGTCTCCCCCGTGCCGTTGTCCGTGCCTCTGGTCCCGGTCGTGCTCGTCACGCCGCCACCCCGCTGGTCGCCGCCGGCTCGTCGGTGGCACCACCGTCCTGCCTGGCCAGGGCGAGGAACGCCTCCTCGAGGGTGGCCGAGCGGGCGTCGAGGTCGAGGAGCTCGACCCGTTCGTCCCTGGCCCACAGCAGCAGGGTGGTGAGCGCCCCCTGGACGTCCTGGGTGCGGATCTCGATCCGGTCGCCCTCGGCGGCGGCCGGCAGGGCCAGCGGCAGTCGGGCCGGCGACACGTCGTCCGGCAGCCGGAAGCGGACGCGGGCGGGCCGGGTGGCGGTGACCTCCGCCGGGCTGCCGGTGATCTCGACGCGGCCGGCGCGCATGATCGCCAGCCGGTCGGCCAGCTGCTCGGCCTCCTCCAGGTAGTGGGTGGTCAGCAGCACGGTGGTGCCGGCGGCGCGCAGTTCGCGAACCAGTTCCCAGGTGGCCTGGCGGCCTTCGGCGTCCATGCCGGTCGTCGGCTCGTCGAGGAACAGCACCTCGGGGCGTCCGACGAGGGCCATGGCCAGGTCGAGCCGGCGCTTCTCGCCGCCGGACAGCTGCTTGACCCGCACTCGGCGGCGGTCGGCGAGCCCGACGGCCGCCAGCACCTCGTCCAGTGGCCGGGTGGCGCCGGGGTGGGTGCCGATCCACATGCGGGCGGTCTCCAGCACGGTCAGCTCTGCGGGGAAGCCGCCGGCCTGGAGCATGATGCCGGTGCGGGGGCGGACCAGGGCGCGGTCGCGGTACGGGTCGTGGCCGAGTACCCGCACGGTGCCGGCGGTGGGGCGTTCCAGGCCCTCCAGCAGTTCGAGGGTGGAGGTCTTGCCGGCGCCGTTCACCCCGAGCAGCGCGAAGAGCTCGCCGCGCGCCACCCGCAGGTCGACGCCGCGTACCGCCTCGAAGCCGCCGTCACCCTCCGGGCCGTACCTGCGGCGCAGCCCGGTCGTCTCGATCACTGTCTCCCCGATGTCCATAGGACGATCATCGCGGCGGGGAAGCGCGGGCGGCAGTGCGGGCTGTCACCAGCCGTGATGACAAATGTCAGTAGGCGCGGCGGTGTTCGTTCTCGAAGCGGCGGAAAAGCAGGAAACCCGGTCCGCGGAGGACCGGGTTTCTCTCACTGAGCGGACGACGAGGCTCGAACTCGCGACCTCAACCTTGGCAAGGTTGCGCTCTACCAACTGAGCTACGTCCGCAAACGCTCCGAACGGCTCTCGCCGACGGTGCGGAAGACACTCTACCTGATCCATTCGGACAGTCAGAGTGGTCAGAGCGGGTGACAGGGATCGCACACTGCGCCTCCCCCTTGGAAAGGGGGCGCTCTACTACTGAGCTACACCCGCATGACCTGCGACTTCGGGCCGATTCTGCCTTGCGGCCGGCCCGCCCTCGCGGTGTGCTCCAGACTCTAGCGGATCACCGGGGGTGCTGTGCAAGTCGGCTCTGCCGGCGGCCGCGAGGCGGTCGCGAGCAGGTCGTCGCGGCGGGTCAGCCGGCGGCGCGGAAGGCCTCGTAGACGCGGCTGGGGATGCGGCCCCTGGCCGGCACCTCGTAGCCGTTGGAGAGTGCCCAGGCGCGGACGGCGCGCGGGTCGGGTGCCACGGAGGTGCGGGTGTAGGTCTTGCCGGACCTGGCCTGCTTGCGGCCGGCCCGCACGTAGGGGGCGAGGGCGCCGCGCAGTTTCTTCGCGTTGTCCTTGCTCAGGTCGATCTCGTAGGCCTTGCCGTCGAGGGCGAAGATGACCGTTTCGGCCGCTTCGCCGCCATCGATGTCGTCGGCGAGAGTTACCACGACGCGCTGTGCCACGGATATCGTCCTTTCGGGAGGACCGGTTCCCGAGTTCCCGGGGGCCGGTCAGCCACGCTGAGGTGCGGTGACGGCGACCTTCAGGTTCGGTCTCCGCCCTATTCTGTTCTGCTACGGGGCAATCATGGCATCGCTTGGTGGGGAATTCTTCCACCGCGCGTCGTGCACGCTTCGCCCCCGCTTCACGAAGCTACCCGGTCGCAATCGGGACTCTACGTTTCTCCGCCGCTTCCGGGCAGAGGTTTTCTCACGCCGATATCCGACCGTGATGAGAGGCAGTGTATATCTACCCGCGTAGAATTTTCAGCCGGGTACGCTGAACGGGCAGCCGAGGGAACCGACGGGCGCCGCGCCCCGAGGCGAACGAGGCCATGGGCAGCCAAGCAACAACATCACCGGGAGTACCTGTGGCTCGCGTCGTAGTCGACGTCATGCTCAAGCCGGAGATCCTCGACCCCCAGGGTCAGGCGGTGCAGCGTGCGCTGCCGCGCCTCGGGTTCGAGGGCATCGCGGACGTCCGTCAGGGGAAGCGGTTCGAGCTCGAGGTGGAGGGCCCGGTCGACGACGCCGTGCTCGCCCGCGTCAACGAGCTCGCCGAGACCTTCCTCGCCAACACCGTGATCGAGGACTTCACCGTTCGCGTCGAAGAGACGGCGACGGCATGACAACGCGTATCGGAGTAGTCACATTTCCGGGATCGCTGGACGATCAGGACGCGCTTCGCGCCGTCCGGCTCGCCGGCGGTGAGCCGGTTTCGCTCTGGCATCGCGACAAAGACCTCCACCAGGTCGACGCGGTTGTCCTGCCCGGTGGATTCAGCTACGGCGACTATCTGCGCTGCGGGGCCATCGCCCGCTTCTCCCCGGTGATGAGCACGATCATCGAACAGGCCAAGGCCGGAATGCCCGTTCTGGGTATCTGCAACGGCTTCCAGGTGCTCTGTGAATCCCACCTGCTGCCCGGCGCGCTCACCCGTAACGACCACCTGCACTTCATCTGCCGCGACCAGCGTCTGCGGGTGGAGAACAACAACACCGCGTGGACGTCCGACTACGCGGCCGGTCAGGAGATCACCGTTCCGCTGAAGAACGGCGAGGGCGGCTACGTCGCCGACGAGCGCACCCTGGACGAGCTGGAGGCCGAGGGGCGGGTCGTTTTCCGCTACCTCGACGTCAACCCCAACGGCTCCCGCCGCGACATCGCCGGCATCACCAACGCGGCCGGCAACGTCGTCGGCCTCATGCCGCACCCCGAGCATGCCGTGGAGGCCCTGACCGGCCCCACCACCGACGGCCTCGGATTCTTCACCTCGGCGATCAAGAAGCTGGTCAACGCCTGATGACAGACGACAAGCGCCACCTGGACACCACCGAGCACGCGGCGAAGACGCCGGACACCGAGCAGCCCTGGTCGGAACTCGGCCTCAAGGAGGACGAGTACGACCGCATCCGGGAGATCCTCGGCCGCCGCCCCACCGGCGCGGAGCTGGCGATGTACTCGGTCATGTGGTCCGAGCACTGCTCGTACAAGTCCAGCAAGGTCCACCTCAAGCAGTTCGGCGAGAAGGCCCCCGAGTCCGACGCCATGCTCGTCGGCATCGGCGAGAACGCCGGTGTCGTCGACGTCGGCCAGGGCTACGCGGTGACCTTCAAGGTCGAGTCCCACAACCACCCGTCGTACATCGAGCCCTACCAGGGCGCGGCCACCGGCATCGGCGGCATCGTGCGCGACATCCTCGCCATGGGCGCCCGCCCGGTCGCCGTCATGGACCCGCTGCGGTTCGGCGCCGCCGACCACCCCGACACCCGGCGCGTGCTGCCCGGCGTCGTCGCCGGCATCGGCGGCTACGGCAACTGCCTGGGCCTGCCCAACATCGGCGGCGAGGTCGTCTTCGACCCCTGCTACCAGGGCAACCCGCTGGTCAACGCCCTGTGCGTCGGCGTCATGAAGCACGAGGACATCCACCTGGCCAAGGCCTCCGGCGTCGGCAACAAGGTCATCCTCTACGGCGCCCGCACCGGCGGCGACGGCATCGGCGGCGTCTCCGTGCTCGCCTCCGAGACCTTCGACGCCGAGGGTCCCGCCAAGCGGCCCGCCGTGCAGGTCGGCGACCCGTTCCAGGAGAAGCTGCTCATCGAGTGCACCCTGGAGATCTTCCGGGAGAAGCTGGTCGCCGGCATCCAGGACCTCGGCGGCGCCGGGCTCTCCTGCGCCACCAGCGAGCTGGCCTCCGCCGGTTCCGGCGGCATGCGCGTCGAGCTGGACACCGTGCCGCTGCGCGACAACACGCTCTCGCCGGAGGAGATCCTCATGAGCGAGTCGCAGGAGCGCATGTGCGCGGTCGTCGAGCCCGACAAGGTCGACCGCTTCCTGGAGATCTGCGAGAAGTGGGACGTCATCGCCACCGTCATCGGTGAGGTCACCGACGGCGACCGGCTGGAGATCTACTGGCACGGCGAGCAGATCGTCGACGTCCCGCCGCGCTCGGTCGCCCACGACGGCCCGGTCTACCAGCGGCCCTACGCCCGCCCCGAGTGGCAGGACGCCCTCCAGGCGGACGACGCGGCCAAGCTGCCCCGGCCGGCCACCCCCGAGGAGCTGCGCGAACAGGTCCTCCGCCTGGTCGCCTCGCCGAACCAGGCCTCCAAGGAGTGGATCACCGACCAGTACGACCGCTACGTGCTCGGCAACACCGTGCTCGCCATGCCCGAGGACGGCGGCGTCATCCGGATCGACGACAACACCAACCTCGGTGTCGCCGTCGCCACCGACGGCAACGGCCGCTACGCCAAGCTCGACCCGTACACCGGCGCGCAGCTCGCGCTGGCCGAGTCGTACCGCAACGTCGCCGCGACCGGCGCCAAGCCGCTGGCCGTCACCGACTGCCTCAACTTCGGCTCGCCCGAGGACCCGGCCGCCATGTGGCAGTTCGCCGAGGCCACCCGCGGCCTCGCCGACGCCTGCCGGCAGCTCGGCACCCCGGTCACCGGCGGCAACGTCTCCCTCTACAACCAGACCGGCGACCTCGCCATCCACCCGACGCCAGTCGTCGGCGTGCTCGGCGTCATCGACGACGTCACCCGCCGCACGCCCATGGCGTTCGCGGAGGAGGGCCAGCTCCTCTACCTGCTCGGCGACACCCGCGAGGAACTGGGCGGGTCCGCCTGGTCCCAGGTGATCCACGACCACCTCGGCGGACTGCCGCCCGAGGTCGACCTGGAGCGGGAGCGGCTGCTCGCGGAGATCCTGATCTCCGCCTCCCGTGACGGCATGATCGACGCCGCGCACGACCTCAGCGACGGCGGACTGATCCAGGCCGTCACCGAGTCCTGCCTGCGCGGCGGCAAGGGCGCACGGCTGGTCGTGCCCGACGGCATCGACCCGTTTGTGTTCCTGTTCTCCGAGTCGCAGGGACGGGCCGTGGTGTCCGTCCCGCGCAGCGAGGAGGTCCGCTTCAACGACATGTGCGGCGCGCGCGGCCTGCCCGCCACCCGCATCGGCGTCGTCGACGGGGACACGATCGAGCTCCAGGGGCAGTTCTCGCTGCCGCTGGCCGAGCTGCGCGAGGCCCACGAGGCCACGCTGCCGGCGCTCTTCGCCTGACGAACACGACGTCGGGGCGGTCTCCTTCAGAGGAGACCGCCCCGACGCTTTCGTTCGGACCGTTCGGAAGAGATGGATCAGTACGCCGGCGGCATCATGCCGCCCGGCTGGCCGTAGGGGCCGGGCTGGCCGTAGGGGCCGGGCTGGCCGTACGGTGCCTGGCCGCGCTGCTGCTCCTCGTCGATCTGCCGGTAGATCAGCGACTTGAAGCCCTCCGGGTCCGGCACGTGCTTCAGCGTCATCATGCCCTGCTCCGACGCGGACTGGATGTTCAGCGTGCCGTAGCGCATGATCCGCTCCCACAGTGACGCCTTGAACGACACGTCGTTCACCCGCGTCAGCGGGATGCTGCGACCGGCCTTCGTCAGGAAGCCGCTGCGCTTGTGGATGCGCTTGGTGGTGAGGATGTAGACCGTGCTGCGCCACTTCAGCAGCGGGATCAGCCACAGCCACAGCGACGCCACCACCGCGGCGCCCAACACCACGTAGCGCGCGGCGGCGGTCCAGTCCTCACCGCTGGGGACCACCCACAGCAGCGCGCCCGCGATGATCCACACCAAGCAGAGCAGGATGAACTCGCTCACCATCTCGGTCCAGTGCTGCCTGGTGGAGTACACCAGTTCCTCGTCGTCGGCGAGGTGGCGATCAGCGATACCCATGCCGGAATCCTGGCACAACGACGGGCCCACGCCTATGGACACGGAAAGCCGCTACGAGCCCGTTACCCTCCTGCCATGCCTCCCGTACGACGCAGAAGCCGTGGTTACGAGCCCACCCGGGTGCGCAACGCGCTCGTCGCCCAGGTGGAGAACGTCCGTACGGCCGCGCACGGACTGACCCCCGACCAGCTCCAGCTCCCCACCGGACTGCCCGGCTGGGACGTCCACCGGCTGCTGACCCACGTCGCCACCCAGATCGACGCGCTGCCCAGGCTGCTCGCCGAACCCGCGCCGGCCGCCCAGCGCCCCGAGGTCGGGGTACCGGACTGGGCGGGCGCCACCGGCGACATCGCCGCCGAACTGGACCGCCGCACCCAGGACGAGGCCGCCCGCGTCAAGGACCCGGCGGCGGCCATCGACGACGCCATCGCCGAACTCGACCCGGTACTGGAGACGGCTGTCAGCGAGGACGTGCTGCTGCCGCACCGCTTCGGCGCGATGCGGGCGCTCGACTTCGCCCTCACCCGGCTGATCGAGCTGGTCGTGCACTCCGACGACCTGGCCAGGGCGGTGCGCCGCCCGGTCACACTCGACAGGTACGCGCTGGCCACCAGCGTGCGGCTGCTCGCCGACACCCTCGCGGTGCGCGCCCCCGGCGGCTCGGTCGAGGTCCGGGTGCCGCCGTTCGCCGTCGTCCAGTGCGTGCACGGGCCCCGCCACACCAGGGGAACGCCGCCCAACACCGTGGAGACCGACCCGCTGACCTGGCTGCGGCTGGCCACGGGCCGGGTCACCTGGGAACGCGCCGTCGCGGCCGGCGCGGTCGCCGCCAGCGGACAGCGCGCGAACCTCGCGGAACACCTGCCGATCATGCGCTGAGCGGTGCGCGTTCGTCGCTGCGGGTGGGGAGGGCCGTCGCCGTCCGTCACGGCGCTGGCCTGGTGCTGGTGAAAGCCACGGAGCGCCGGTGACGTACCTCTCGTAGGAATCGGATATTCCGCAGGTCAGCGCGGTAGGCGCGGCTCCCGGGTTCTGCCGGCGCCGACGACCGGTCTAGACTCGAAGACGTGCCACGTGGTGACGGACGACTCAACCACGACCTGCTCCCCGGTGAGAAGGGCCCCCAGGACGCTTGCGGCGTCTTCGGAGTCTGGGCGCCGGGCGAAGAGGTCGCCAAACTCGCCTATTTCGGACTGTACGCGTTGCAGCACCGAGGACAGGAGTCCGCGGGCATCGCGGTGAGCAACGGCTCGCAGATCCTCGTCTTCAAGGACATGGGCCTGGTCTCCCAGGTCTTCGACGAGACCTCCCTCGGCTCCCTCCGCGGCCACATCGCGGTGGGCCACGCCCGCTACTCGACGACCGGCGCCTCGGTCTGGGAGAACGCCCAGCCGACGTTCCGCGCGACCGGCCACGGCTCGATCGCGCTCGGCCACAACGGCAACCTGGTCAACACCGCCGAACTCGCCGAACTGGTCGCCGACCTCAAGGGCGGCCACGGCAGCGGCCGGGCCAACCAGGTCGCCGCGACCAACGACACCGACCTGGTGACCGCCCTGCTGGCCGGCCAGACCGACGACGACGGCAAGCCGCTCACCGTCGAGGAGTCGGCCGCCAAGGTGCTGCCGCAGGTCAAGGGCGCCTTCTCGTTCGTCTTCATGGACGAGCACACGCTGTACGCCGCCCGCGACCCGCAGGGCATCCGCCCGCTGGTCCTGGGCCGGCTGGAGCGCGGCTGGGTGGTCGCCAGCGAGACCGCCGCCCTCGACATCGTCGGCGCCTCCGTCATCCGGGAGATCGAACCCGGCGAGATGATCGCCATCGACGAGAACGGGCTGCGCTCCAGCACGTTCGCCGAGGCAAAGCCGAAGGGCTGCGTCTTCGAGTACGTCTACCTCGCGCGCCCCGACACCGACATCGCCGGTCGCAACGTCTACCTCTCCCGCGTGGAGATGGGCCGCAGGCTCGCCGCCGAAGCCCCCGCCGACGCCGACCTGGTGATAGCCACACCGGAGTCCGGCACCCCCGCCGCCGTCGGCTACGCCGAGGCCAGCGGCATCCCCTTCGGCACCGGCCTGGTGAAGAACAGCTACGTCGGACGCACCTTCATCCAGCCCTCGCAGACCATCCGCCAGCTCGGCATCCGGCTCAAGCTGAACCCGCTGAAGGAAGTCATCAAGGGCAAGCGGCTGGTCGTCGTGGACGACTCCATCGTCCGCGGCAACACCCAGCGCGCCCTGGTGCGGATGCTGCGCGAGGCGGGCGCCGCCGAGGTGCACATCCGGATCTCCTCGCCGCCCATCAAGTGGCCCTGCTTCTTCGGCATCGACTTCGCCACCCGCGCGGAACTGATCGCCAACGGGCTCAGCGTCGAACAGATCGGCACCTCCCTCGGCGCCGACTCCCTCGCCTACATCTCCATCGACGGGATGATCGAGGCCACCACGATCGCCAAGCCGAACCTCTGCCGGGCCTGCTTCGACGGCGAGTACCCGATGGAGCTGCCCGACCCCGGGCTGCTCGGCAAGCACCTGCTGGAGTCGGAGACCGAGGAGGGCACGGGCGCGCGCCCGGACGTCGACGGCGTCCAGTCGCTGCTGACCGGCCCCGGCGGCGCCGACGCCCTGCGCCGCCCCTGACCGGTCCGCCCCCGGCGGCGGGCGGCGACTCGAGACGGTCCGCCACGCGCCCGGCCGGAGCATGCCGCTCCGGCCGGGCGGGCGTACCGAACCGGTACCGCACCCGCACCTGTCTCTTATACCCATCTGACGCTGCCGACGATCTTACGCGTGT
>NZ_VJYK02000157.1 GCF_007097205.2 Streptomyces alkaliterrae | reverse complement strand
GCTCCGGGTGGGCCTGGGTCGCGACCAGGTAGGGGTGCGTCTCACGCGGGTACTCGACGTACTCGACGAGCTTGTTGTCCGGAGAGGTGCCGGAGAAGAGGATGCCGGTCTTCTTCTCCAGCTCGCCGCGGTAGGCGTTGTTCACCTCGTAGCGGTGCCGGTGGCGCTCCTCGACGTAGGGCTCGCCGCCGTAGACCTCGCGGACGATGGAGCCCTCGGCGAGCTTGGCCGGGTAGAGGCCGAGCCGCATGGTGCCGCCCATGTCGCCCTCACCGGCGACGATGTCCAGCTGTTCGGCCATGGTGGAGATCACCGGGTGGGCGGTGGCCTGGTCGAACTCGGTGGAGTTCGCCTCGGCGATACCGGCCAGGTTGCGGGCCGCCTCGATCACCACGCACTGCAGGCCCAGGCACAGGCCGAGCAGCGGCACCCGGTTCTCCCGGGCGTAGGTGATCGCCTGCACCTTGCCGTCCACGCCGCGGTCGCCGAAGCCGCCGGGCACGCAGATCGCGTCCACGTCGCCCAGCTGGTCGCGGGCGCCCTCGGGGGTCTCGCAGTCGTCGGAGGTGACCCACTTGATCTTCACCCGAGCGCGGTTGGCGAAGCCGCCGGCACGGATGGCCTCGGTCACCGAGAGGTAGGCGTCGGGCAGATCGATGTACTTGCCGACGAGCGCGACGGTGACCTCGTGGTCCGGCTCGTGCACCCGGCGCAGCAGGTCGTCCCACTGCGTCCAGTCCACGTCGCGGAACGGCAGGTCCAGGCGGCGCACCACGTAGGCGTCCAGGCCCTCGCCGTGCAGCACCTTGGGGATGTCGTAGATCGACTTGGCGTCGATCGCGGCGACCACCGCGGCCTCGTCCACGTCGCACATCAGCGAGATCTTCCGCTTGATCGCGGTCGGCACCTCGCGGTCGGCGCGCAGCACGATCGCGTCCGGCTGGATGCCGATGTTGCGCAGCGCGGCCACCGAGTGCTGGGTGGGCTTGGTCTTCAGCTCGCCGGACGGGCCGATGTACGGCAGCAGCGAGATGTGCACGACGAACACGTTGTCGCGGCCGACCTCGTGGCGCACCTGGCGGACGGCCTCCAGGAACGGCAGCGACTCGATGTCGCCGACCGTGCCGCCGACCTCGGTGATCACCACGTCCACGTCGTCGGTGGCCATCCGGCGGATGCGGTGCTTGATCTCGTTGGTGATGTGCGGGATGACCTGCACGGTGTCGCCCAGGTACTCGCCGCGCCGCTCCTTGGCGATCACCGAGGAGTACACCTGGCCGGTGGTGACGTTGGCCGAACCGTCGAGGTCGACGTCGAGGAAGCGCTCGTAGTGGCCGATGTCCAGGTCGGTCTCGGCGCCGTCGTTGGTGACGAACACCTCGCCGTGCTGGAAGGGGTTCATCGTGCCCGGGTCGACGTTCAGGTAGGGGTCGAGCTTCTGCATCGTGACCCGCAGTCCCCGCGCCTTGAGCAGCGCGCCCAGGCTGGAGGCCGTCAGACCCTTGCCGAGCGAGGAGGCGACACCCCCGGTGACGAAGAGGTGCTTGGTCGTCATGGATGAAGGCGGCATGGCCAAGAGGGGGCTCCCGTGGTCGCGAGGTGTCAGGCGCGCCGACCCCTGGTGCCGATGTCCGGCGGGGTGCCGTCGCTGCGGTTCGGGGGATTTCCACCCTCCGTCCACGGGCTACCAGGGTATCAGCCGGTCGAGCCGCGCCCGGAGGGACGCCGGGCGCACCGGCTCCGACCCACCATCCTGCCCTTCACCCGGGCGCGGTGACGCACGACACGGCGACTCGGCTTGTGTCCGGCGGCCCGCCGTGGCGACCATCGATCTGTGGACCGCCCGGCTCGCTATCCTGCCCGGATACTCGGGTGACCGACGAGCAGCTTGGGCAACACGAAAGACGGTACGTCCCACGGGGCGTGAGTTCGACTGGAGACGTACGTGGCCGCGCGCATCGAGGACTACGCACTCATCGGGGACATGCAGACCGCTGCCCTGATCTGTCGTGACGGCACGGCGGACTGGCTGTGTCTGCCCCGGTTCGACTCGCCCGCCGTCTTCGCCGGCCTGCTGGGCACCGAGGAGCACGGCTTCTGGCGGCTCGGCCCGGCCCCCGAGGGCGACGCCGCGCCGGCGCCGGCCGACCGCCGCACCTACCGGGGCGACTCGCTGGTGCTGGAGTCCGAGTGGGACACCCCGACCGGCACCGTTCGGGTGATCGACTTCATGCCGCCCCGGGACGGCGCGCCGCAGCTGGTGCGCATCGTGGAGGGCGTCAGCGGCCGGGTGTCGATGCGGTCGGCGCTGCGCATGCGGTTCGCCTACGGCTGGGTCGTGCCGTGGGTGCACAAGGTGGGCGAGCGGACCACCGCGGTCGCCGGCCCGGACTCCGTCTGGCTGGACACCGAGGCCGAGACGCACGGCGAGGACCTGACCACCTACTCCGACTTCGCCGTCGGCCCCGGCGACCGGGTCAACTTCACCATCAGCTGGCAGCCTTCCCACAAGGCCGAACCGCCGATGCCCGAGCCGGAGGCCGCCCTGGAGGCGACCGAGGAGTTCTGGCGCGAGTGGGTCGGCCACTGCACCTACCACGGCCCCTACCGGGAGGCCGTGATCCGCTCGCTGATCACCCTCAAGGCGCTGACCTACGCGCCCACCGGCGGCATTGTCGCCGCCCCGACGACCTCGCTCCCCGAGGAGATCGGCGGCGTGCGGAACTGGGACTACCGCTTCACCTGGCTGCGGGACGCCGCGATCACCCTGTCCTCGCTGCTGCGCACCGGCTACCGGGACGAGGCGCGGGCGTGGCGCGAGTGGCTGCTGCGCGCGGTCGCAGGCGACCCGGAGAACCTGCAGATCATGTACGGCATCGCCGGTGAGCGCGAACTGGGCGAGATGGAGCTGAACTGGCTGCCGGGGTACGAGAACTCCAGCCCGGTGCGCGTCGGCAACGGCGCCGCCGGCCAGCTCCAGCTCGACGTCTACGGCGAGGTGACCGAGGCGCTGCACCTGGGCCACATGACCGGCCTGGCGCGCAACGACTACGCCAGCCAGCTCCAGGTCAAGCTGATCCACTACCTGGAGGACCACTGGGACGAGCCCGACGAGGGCATCTGGGAGGTCCGCGGCCCGCGCCGGCACTTCGTGCACTCCAAGGTGATGGCCTGGGTGGCCGTGGACCGCACGATCAAGCTGATCGAGTCCGGCGACGTGGAGGGCCCGCTGGAGCGCTGGCGGGAGCTGCGCGACACCATCCACCGCGACGTGTGCGAGAGGGGCTACGACGCGGAGCGCAACACCTTCACCCAGTCCTACGGTTCGAAGGAACTGGACGCCTCCCTGCTGCTCATCCCGCAGATGGGCTTCCTGCCGCCGGACGACAAGCGCGTCATCGGCACCATCGAGGCGATCCAGCGCGAGCTGTCCACCGAGGACGGCTTCATCCTGCGCTATCCGACCACCGGCGACCAGCCGGGTGTGGACGGACTGGAGGGCGACGAGGGCGCGTTCCTGGCCTGCTCGTTCTGGATGGCGGACGACCTGGCGATGATCGGCCGTGTCGACGAGGCCCGTCAGCTGTTCGAGCGGCTGCTGGCCCTGCGCAACGACCTCGGGCTGCTCGCCGAGGAGTGGGACCCCAAGCGGAAGCGCCAGGTGGGGAACTTCCCGCAGGCCTTCAGCCATGTGCCGCTGATCGACACGGCGCTGCGGCTGACCGCCTCCGGCGCCTACGGCGGCTGACCCTGCGACGCCGCCGGGGCCGGCCGGCGGCGGGTCAGTCGACGGTGAGCACCAGCTTGCCGCGCACCCGCCCGGTCTCCAGCCGGTGCAGGGCCTTCGCCGCGTCGGCCAGCGGCAGCGCCTCCTCCAGCGGGGGGCGCAGCGTGCCGTCCGCGAGCAGGTCGGCGAGGGTCGCCAGGTCCCGGTGGTTCTCGGAAGCGACCATCATGCACAGCCGCTGCCGGGTGAACAGGGAGCGCACCGGGGCGAGGAAGGTGCGGCCGAGCCCGCCGAACCAGCGTCCGCCGTCCTCGCCGCCGACGATCACCAGGGTGCCGCGCGGGGTGAGCAGCCGGCGGAGTCGGCCGAGCGGCCGGTTGCCGGCGATGTCGAGGACCAGGTCGTAGCGCGGGCCGTGCCCGCTGGTGTCCAGGTCCTGCAGGGTGTGGTCGACGATCTCCGCCGCGCCGAGCGAGCGGACGAGGTCGGCCTTTCCGCCGCTGCACACCCCGGTGACGTGCGCGCCGTACGCGGCGGCGAGTGCGACGGCGGCCGTGCCGACGCCGCCGCCCGCGCCGATGACCAGCACCCGTCGCCCGGCACCCCCTGCCGCGCCGATCCCGCCGATGTCGCGTATCGCCTGGAGAGCGGTGAGGCCGCCGAACGGGGTGGCCGCGGCCGCGCCGAAGTCGACGCCGGCCGGCTTGTGCACCAGCTTGCCCTCCCGGGCTCTCGCGTACTCGGCGTACGCTCCCGCGCCGATGCCGAAGACCTCGTCGCCCTCCTCGAAGCGGGTGACCCCGGCGCCGACCGCCGCGACCACCCCGGCGAGGTCCCGCCCCGGCACCTTCTCCCGGGGCGCCCGGAGCCCGATGGCGGGCCGCACGACGTAGGGCACCCCGGTCATCAGATGCCACACCCCGCGGTCCACACCGGCGGCGCGGACCCTCACCAGCACCTCGCCCTTCTTCGGCACCGGCCGCGGCACGTCGGTGTACTCCAGTACCTCCGCGGAGCCGTACCGCTGCTGGGTGATCGCCTTCATGTCCTGCTCCGCTCGTGATCGGGATCGTCAGGGGGCGTGGGGGTCGTCAGAGTCATCGGGGTCGTCGGGGGTGTTCGGGTCGTC
Organism: Streptomyces alkaliterrae; assembly: GCF_007097205.2. GTDB lineage: Bacteria > Actinomycetota > Actinomycetes > Streptomycetales > Streptomycetaceae > Streptomyces > Streptomyces alkaliterrae. Next base: position 8,122 of record NZ_VJYK02000157.1, on the reverse strand, counting down.
GGGGTACTGGAAGACGTCGTCCAGGGGCACGCCGAAGACCCGGGCGATCTGGAAGGCCGTCTCCAGGGTCGGCGAGTAGCGGCCCTTCTCGATCGCGATGACCGTCTGCCGGGTGACACCGAGGAGCCGCGCCAGCTCGGCCTGGGTCATCTCGCCGTGCTCGAAGCGCAGTGCGCGGATGCGGTTGCTGACGCGGGTCGGCCTCACCACGGCTGGAACCCCCGGCGGTAGGCGACGAGTTTGGCGACCGACTCCAGCAGGCTCGTGAGCACGAAGCCGAGGAACAGGGCGTTGGCGATCCAGAAGTGCGCGACCTCCAGCATCGCCAGCACCAGCGCTCCCACCGCCCCGAGCACCAGCATGCCCTGGCCGACGTGGGTGCCGAACCGCTCGATCTCCCGGTCCCGTTGGTCGGTCAGCTCCCGCTCGCCGCCAGAGGCGGCGACGATGACCAGGTACGCGAGCACGGTGACCACCACCATCGCGGCGATCGTCCACAGCATCGCCGCGACGTACGGCGCCTCGTCGACCGGCCCGGATCCCGCCCGCCCGAGCACCACGGCCAGGTAGACCAGATAGCCGGCCAGGGTGACCAGTGCGAACACCCAGGTCCGCTTCTCCTCGAACGCCATCAGCTCTCCCACACCGGCGAGTCAAAGAAACTTGACACCACGAACGTAAAGCAGACCGGACACCGTGTCAATGATTCTTTACTTGCGCGCCCGTTGCCCGCCTGCTGACCGGCCGCTGTGTGACCGCGGAGCCCCACCGAACCGGCCGCAGCCGCCCGGCAGGCCCTCGCACCAGGTAGCGTCGGAGTGCCCGGTCGAAGGAGGAGTCAGAGGTGTCCGCTAGCCGACCCACGCTCGAAGCGGTAGCCGCCCACGCGGGCGTGTCCAGGGCGACCGTGTCCCGGGTGGTCAACGGCGGCGCCGGGGTGCGCGAGGAGGTGCGCGAACGCGTCAACCGGTCCATCACGGAACTGGCCTACGTGCCCAACCGCGCGGCCCGGTCGCTGGTCACCCGGCGCACCGGGGCCGTGGCCGTGGTGATAGCCGAACCGGAGACCCGGGTCTTCTCCGACCCGTTCTTCCCCCGCCATCTGCGCGGCATCAGCCGCGAACTCGCCCGGCACGACCTCCAGTTGCTGCTCCTGCTGCTCGGTGAGGGCGACGACCCCGACCGGATAGGCCGCTACCTGTCCGCCGGCCACGTCGACGGAGTGCTGATGTTCTCGCTGCACCGGGACGACCCGCTGCCCGCGATGGCCACCGCCTCCGGCCTGCCCACCGTCTTCGGCGGCCGCCCCGGCTGGGAGTCGCCCGGCGAGAGCGGCGGCCCGCTCCACGTCGACGTGGACAACGTCGGCGGCGCCCGCCTGGCCACCGACCATCTGCTCGCCAGGGGCCGCCGCAGGATCGCCGTCATCACCGGCCCCCTCGACCAGACCTCCGCCCAGGACCGGCTCACCGGCTACCGGCACGCGCTGGAGGCGGCCGGGCTGACGGTCGACGAACAGCTCGTCGCGCACGGCGGCTTCACCATGGAGGGCGGCGAGGCGGCGATGGCCGCACTGCTCGACCGCCGCCCCGACGTGGACGCCGTCTTCGCCTGCAACGACCTGATGGCCACGGGCGCGCTGCGGACCCTGCGCGCCGCCGGCCGCGAGGTGCCCCGCGACGTCGCCGTGGTGGGCTTCGACGACCTCGAACCGGCCGCCTGGGCCGAGCCCGCGCTGACCACGGTCCATCAGGACGTCGAGGAGATGGGCCGCATGATGGCCGAGCTGCTGCTGCGGCTGATGAACCCGTCCCCCGACGAGGCGCCGCCGGCGTCCGTGGTCACCCCGGTCCGCCTGGTGGTACGCGACTCCGGCTGAGCTCCGGCTGGCCCCTCGCGGGCCGGCGCCCGGGCGGCGTCAGGCCCGGGCGCCGGCTCAGACGCGGACCGGTTCGCTCAGCGGCTCGCCGGTCGCGGCTGCCAACTCGTCGTAGACGCCCAGCACATGGGTGACCGTGCCGTCCTCGCTCGGCCAGGTGGCGGCCTGGGCCCGGCCCCGCGCGGCGAGCCCGGCCCGCCGGGCCGGATCGGCAAGCAGCCCGCCCACCGCCGCCGCCAACGCGTCGGCGTCGCCGTACGGGACGAGGACGGCGGCGTCCCCCACCAGTTCGGGGACTCCGCCCACCGCCGTGGCCACCAGCGGCACCCCGGCGTGCAGCGCCTCCTGCGCGAAGGGTGAGCGCGCCGTCCATCGGGACGGCAGCACGGCGACGTCGGCTGCGGCCAGCATCCGCACCGCCTCCACCGCCCGGGTGACACAGCCGATCAGCCGTACCGGCAGTTCCTCGGCGTCGATGCGCTCCTGGAGCGCGGCCCGGCGGCTCCCCTCCCCCGCGACCAGCACCAGCGGCGTCGGGTCGAGCCGCCGCCACGCCCGAGCGGCCGTGAGCAGCACGTCGTGCCCCTGCTGCGGCTCCAACCGGCCCATCGTGAAGACCAACGGCCTTCCCAACGCGCCGAGTTCGGCCCGGACCTTGTCCCGGCCCGCGTAATCGCCGGCGAAGCTCCGCGGGCGGCCGGCCGACGGCACCGCGACAGGCGCGAGACGGGCGTCCCGCGCGCCCCGCCGCCGCGCCCGCTCGACGAGGTCGGAACTCGCGCCCAGCACCACCCGGGCGGCCCGCACCACCCGTCGTTCCAGCAGCCGGGTCAGCCGCGCCCGAAACCCCTGGGAGAGCGTGCGGTTGTGCCAGGTGACCACCAGCGGCGTGGTGTCGCGCCGCCCACCGAGCGCGAGGGCGGCCATCAGCCCCGCGCGCAGACCGTGCGCGTGAACGAGGTCGGCACCGGCGCACACCGCGCGCAGCGAGGCCAGCGTCTCCGGTTCGGTGCGCGCCGAGACCGGGGCGAAGCCGGCGCCGACCCGGCTGAACCCGTACGCGAGTTCGGCGCCCGCGGGCGCGCAGACCGTCACCCGGACACCGCGCGCGACCAGCCCGGCGGTCAGCGACCTCACATGCGCGCCCGTGCACGCCGAACCGCCGCCGAGCACCTGCACCGTGTGCAACGGACGACCTCGTCGCGGCACGGGCGGCACCGGCGGCACGGTATGGCTGGTCACGACGAGTCGGCTCCCGGGGTCGGGGAAGGGGACGGATCAGGACCGAGTGCGGCCCCTACGCCAAGGATGCCAGCCTCCTGTGACAACTCCACAAACCCACAGGTCACTCCCGGCCACCCCTGGGCCGTGCGAGTGGCCACCGCGGCTCCGGCCCCGCGCGGACGCCGAGCCGCTCAGCGGTCGGCGCGGGCGGTCTCCAGCAACTCCTCGGCGTGCGCCCGGGCGAGTTCGGAGTCCTCCTGCCCGGCGAGCATCCGGGACAGCTCGCGCACCCGGGCCTCACCCTCCAGCGCCTGCACCCCGCTGCGGGTGACCGACCCGTCGTTTGTCTTCTCCACCAGCAGATGCCGGTCGGCGAACGCGGCGACCTGCGGCAGATGGGTGACGACGACAACCTGGGCGCCACGTGCGAGCCGGGCGAGGCGTCGACCGACCTCGACCGCCGCCTTGCCGCCCACGCCGGCGTCGACCTCGTCGAACAGATAGGTCGGCACCGGGTCGGAACCGGCGAACACCACCTCGACGGCGAGCATCACCCGGGAGAGTTCACCACCGGAGGCGCCCTTGTTGATGGGCCGGGGCCGGGCGCCCGGGTGCGGGGCGAGCAGCAACTCGACCTCGTCGGTGCCGTGCGGGCCGTAGGCGACCGTGCGGCCGTCGACGGGCAGTCCTTCGGGGTCGTCGCTCCGGCGGACGTCGACGGTGATCCTGGCGTGCGGCATGGCCAGCTCGGCGAGTTCGGCGGTGACCGCCTCGGCGAAGCGCTCGGCGGCGGCGCCGCGGGCGGCGGTCAGTCGTTCGGCGAGCTCGGCCAGCTCCCGGGTCAGCCGGTCGCGGCGCTCGGTGAGTTCGGTGATGCGGCTGTCGTCGCCGTCGAGCTCGGTGAGCCGGGCGGCGGACCGCTGCGCCCAGTCCAGTACGGCCTTCAGGTCCTCGCCGTACTTGCGGGTCAGCTGGGCGAGGACGGCCCGGCGCTCCTCGACCGCGGCCAGCCGCAGCGGGTCGGAGTCCAGGCCGTCGGCGTAACCGGCCAGCTCACCCGCGACGTCGGTGAGGAGGATGTGCACCTCACCGAGCCGGTCTGCGAGCTGCGCCAGCACCGGGTCGTGGGCGCGCACGGCCTCCAGGGTCCGGTGCGCGCCGGCCACCAGGGTGCCGGCGTCGACGCCCTCCTGGTCGGCGGGGTCACCGGCGAGCGCGCCGTGGGCCGCGCTGGCGGCGGCGGCCAGCGCCTCGGCGTGGCCGAGCCGGTCCGCCTCGGCGGCGAGTTCGACGTCCTCGCCCGGGCGGGGCTCGGCCGCGCCGATCTCCTCCAGGCCGAAGCGCAGCAGGTCTGCTTCCTGGGCGCGCTCGCGGGCGCGGGTGGTCAGCTCGGTCAGTTCCTCGCCGACCCGCCGCAGCTGCCGGTAGGTGTCGGCGTAGGCCGCCAGCGGGCGGGCGACGGCGTCCCCGGCATACCGGTCGAGGGCCTGGCGCTGCCGGGCCGGCCGCAGCAGGCCCTGCTGGTCCGTCTGGCCGTGCACGGCGACGAGATCGGAGCTGAGTTCGGCGAGCAGCCCGACGGGCACCGAGCGGCCGCCCGCGTGCGCCCGGGACCGACCCTCCGCGGAGACGGTGCGGCTGACGAGCAGCGCCGAGCCCTCGTCCAGTTCCGCGCCCGCGTCGACGGCCCGCCGCGCCGCCGGCCCGTCCGCGTCGAGGGTGAAGCGGCCCTCCACGACGGCGGTCGCGGCACCGACCCGGACCAGCGCCGGGTCGGCACGGCCGCCCAGCAGCAGGCCGAGGCTGGTGACCACCATGGTCTTGCCGGCGCCCGTCTCACCCGTCACCGCGGTGAACCCGGGGGACAGCTCGATGGCGGCGTCGTCGATCACACCGAGGGCCTGGATCCGCATCTCCTCCAACACGGATACGACCATACGAGGTTCCGACCCCGCCCGGCGACGCACCCCGCGAACCGCCGCCCGGCGCGTCTCGCGGGGCGCCACGGCCCGGCTGTGCGACGGCTCGGATCGCTCAGGGCTGCCGGGCGCCGCGCCAGCCCACGACCGGCAGCGCGAACTTCGCGACGAGCCGGTCGGTGAAGGGGGCCTGGTGGAGTCGGGCCAGCCGCACCGGCACCGCCCCGCGCCGCACCTCCACGCGCGCGCCGGCCGGCAGCTCCACGGTGCGCCGCCCGTCGCACCACAGCACCCCGTGCGGCGTCTGCGGCTGCACCTCGACGGCGAGTACCGAGGAGGGGGCGGTCACCATCGGCTTGGCGAACAGCGCGTGGGCGCTGATCGGGACCATCAGCAGCGCCTCCACCTCGGGCCACACGACCGGGCCCCCGGCCGAGAACGCGTACGCCGTCGAGCCGGTGGGCGTCGCGCAGACCACTCCGTCGCAGCCGAACCGGGTGACCGGGCGGCCGTCGACCTCCGTGACGACCTCCAGCATCCGCTCGCGTGCCGCCTTCTCCACCGACGCCTCGTTCAACGCCCAGTCGCTGTAGCAGGGTTCGGCGTCGGGGCCGCCGTTGCGCACGGTGACGTCCAGCGTCATGCGCTCCTCGACCTCGTAGTCCCGGGTGGCGACCCGGTGCACGACCTGGTCGAGGTCGTCGCGCTCGGCCTCGGCGAGGAAACCGACCGTGCCGAGGTTGACTCCCAGCATCGGCACGCCCGAGCTGCGGGCGAACTCCGCCCCGCGCAGCAGGGTGCCGTCGCCGCCGAGCACCACCAGCAGCTCGCAGCCGGCCAGCAGGTCGGCGCCCGGGGTGACGATCTCGATCGCACCCGTCGCACCGGAGGTGCGGGGCAGCGGGAGGTCCCGCGCCTCCTCCTCCAACACCCTTACCCCGATGCCCCGTTGGAGCAGCCCGAGCACCACCAGCTCGGCGCTGCGGACGGCCGCCGGCCGACCGGTGTGGGCGAGCAGGAAGACGGTGCGTCGGTGTGTCTTTGTTGTCACTGGGGCCCCTCCGCCACGGCACGTTCGACGTCCGCCGGGTCGAGGTCAGGCGCCCCGGCGCGCAGCCACAGGAAGTACTCGACGTTGCCCGACGGGCCCGGCAGGGGACTCGCGGTCACGCCGAGGACGCCGAGACCGAGCGCCGCCGCCTGTTCGGCGACGCCGCGGACCGCCTCGGCTCGCAGCTGCCCACTCCGTACAACGCCGCCGCTGCCCAGTCGTTCCCTGCCGACCTCGAACTGCGGCTTGACCATCAGCACCAGGTCGGCGTCGGGCGCGCAGCAACGCACCAGAGCGGGCAGCACGAGGCCGAGGGGAATGAACGACAGGTCGCCCACGACCAGGTCCACGGGCTCACCGTCGATCATCTCGAGCGTCAACTCCCGCACGTTGGTACGGTCCTTGACGACCACGCGTTCATCGCTCCGCAACGACCAGGCCAGCTGGCCGTAGCCGACGTCGGCGGCGACGACCCGCGCGGCGCCCGCGCGCAGCAGCACGTCGGTGAAACCGCCGGTGGAGGCGCCCGCGTCCAGCGCCCGGCGACCGGCCACCCGCAACCCCTGGGGCGTGAAGACGGCCAGCGCACCGGCCAGCTTGTGGCCGCCGCGGGAGACGTAGTCCGGGTCGCCGTCGTCCTCCTGGACGACGATGGCGGCCCCGGTGGCGACCTGCGTCGCCGGCTTGACCGCGAGGGCTCCGCCGACGGTCACGCGGCCGGCGGCGATCAGCTGGCTGGCGTGCTCACGCGAGCGCGCCAGCTTGCGGCGCACCAGCTCTGCGTCGAGCCTGGCGCGCCGGGTACGAGATGCGGCCACCTGTCGTTCAGCTCCCGGGTTCGTGCTGGTCGAGGGCGGTCAGCGTGGCACGCAGACCGCGGTGCACATCTTCGTACACCTCGACGTGGGCGCCGACGGCGAGGTGGTCGGCGTCGGCCAGCCGGGCGAGCGCGGCGTCGATCTCCTGGTGGCCGGTCGGCCGGACGGCGACGCCGAGCGGACGCGGGCCCTCCGACTCGGCGGGCTCCGACTCGGCGGCTTCCGGCTCGGCGGGCCCCGGGCCGCCGGGCTCCGACTCGGCGGCTTCCGACTCGGCGGGCGTCGCGGCGTCGGGCGTGACTTGCGCGGCGTGCGCGGCATGCATGGCGTGCATGGTCCCGACGCTACACGGCAGCCCGCCTGCGGGCCGCCGGGACGACCAGCGGCGTCCCGCTCTCGGGGTCCTCGATCACCCGGCAGGGCAGTCTGAAGACCTCCTCCACCAGCTCCGCGGTGACCACCTCCGCCGGCGGGCCCTGGGCGACGATCCGGCCGTCCCTCATGGCGACGAGGTGGGTCGCGTACCGCGCCGCCTGGTTGAGGTCGTGCAGCACGGCGACGAGGGTGCGGCCCCGCTCCTCGTGCAGGTGGGCGCACAGGTCGAGCACGTCGAACTGGTGCTGGACGTCGAGGAAGGTCGTCGGCTCGTCGAGCAGCAGGAGCGGGGTCTCCTGGGCGAGCGCCATGGCGATCCACACGCGCTGCCGCTGGCCGCCGGAGAGCTCGTCGACGAACCGGTCGGCCAACTCGGCCACGGAGGTGGCGGCCATCGACTCCGCCACGACCCGCTCGTCCTCCCGGGACCACTGGCGCAGCAGTCCCTGGTGCGGGTGCCGGCCCCGGGCGACCAGCTCGGCGACGGTGATGCCGTCGGGTGCTGTGGAGGACTGCGGCAGCAGCCCGAGCGTTCTGGCCACCCGCCCGGCGGGCTGACTGCGGATGTCGGCGCCGTCGAGCAGCACGTGCCCGGCGGTGGGCGGCAGCATGCGGGCCAGCGCCCGCAGCAGGGTGGACTTGCCGCAGGCGTTGGGGCCGACGACCACGGTGAACGAGCCGTCGGGCACGGCGACGTCCAGCCCTTGGACGACCGTGCGGCCGTCGTAGGACAGGGTCAGCGCCTCACCGCACAGGCGGGCGCCCTTCGCGGCAACTCCGGTACGCGTGGCGTCCGCGCTGAGGGCCATGGGGTGTTCCTCTCGATGTTCTGCCGGGGCGGGCCGGGGGTGGCTCG
>NZ_VJYK02000156.1 GCF_007097205.2 Streptomyces alkaliterrae | reverse complement strand
TCCGCCACCCCGGCCGCCGGCGCCTCGTTCTCCACCCGTACCGCCACCTCCGCCGCCCGGTAGGCCAACCGCACCACCGTCGCCGCGCCCGCCGCGTGCTTGTGCACGTTGGTCAAAGCCTCCTGCACCACCCGGTACGCCGTCTGCTCCACCGCCGCCGCGAACGCCCGCACCTCCCCCTCGACCAGCAGCTCCACCCGCATCCCCGCCGTCCGCGACTGCTCCACCAACTGCCCCAGCTCGCCCAGCCGGGGCCCACCGGCCGCCGCCTCCCGGCCGGCCGCGGCGGCCGCGTATTCCGCGACCTTGCGCAGCGGCCGCTCCGAGCCCGCCGCCGCTTGGCCCGCCGCCGTACCCCCCGCCGCCGGCTCGGCACGCAGCACGCCCAGCATGGTGCGCAACTCCGTCAACGCCTGCCGCCCCATGTCACCCACCAGAGCGGCGTTCCGCGACGCCTTCTCCGGATCCTTCAGCGCCACCGCCTGAAGCGCCGCCGCGTGCACCACCATCAGACTCACCCGGTGGGCCACCACGTCGTGCATCTCCCGGGCGATCCGCGCCCGCTCCTCACCGCGCGCCCACTCCGCGCGCTCCTCCGCCCGCTCGGCGAGCAGCGACAGCTCACGCTCCAGGCCGGCCGCGCGCTCCCGCAACGCCTCCACCAGACGCCGCCGCGCGCCCACGTACAACCCGAGCAGCACCGGTGGCACCGTCGCCAGCACCGACAGCGTCACCGCCAGCAGCGCCACCACCCACCACGACCCGCCCAGGTCGTCCTGCGTCGTACGCCGCATGTCCAGGTACAGCACCAGCATCACGCCGGCCAACTCCATGCCGGCCAGCAAAGCGATGATCCGCCGGGGCACGTCCGAGGCGGCCAGCGTGTACAACGCGACCACCGACAGCACAAAGCCCATCTGCGCGGGAAGGACGGCGATCGACACCAGCACCACGGCCACCGGGAAGCGCCGCCGCAGCACCAGCGAACCGCCCGCGAGAAGCCCCAGCAGCACCCCGGACCAACCGGGCACACCCGCCTCGCGGGAGAAGGTCGCCCCCTGCAACGCGCACTCCGTCGCCGCGACCAGCGCGAGCAGGACGTCGAGTACGGCGCTGCGCCGCCGGGCCCACCACAGCGGGCCCGGCGGACGCGCACAACGCTCGGTTCGGGCGTCTTCCCCCGTCTCGCTCATACCGACCAGACTACGACCGGCCCCCGGCCGGTTCCCGCCCGCCGTCGGCCACTGTGAGCGGTGCTTTTCCCGTTTCCGGTCGCAACCAGTGCGGAATCCTCGATTCCTCCCTCGAACCAGTGAATCGAGCAGGTATTCGACCCGTGCGGGCCGGCTCGGTGGCATCGTCAGATACATGAGCGACCACACGGAACACCGGCCCGCGCCCGCCGCCGCGACCAAGCCCGCGCCCCCCGATGCCGGGCCGCGCGAGCGGGCCCGCGCGTTACGCCGGCAGGGCCGTACGTACGCGGAGATCGTCGCCGAGGTGGGCGTCGCCAAGAGCACGGTCTCCCGCTGGGTGCGCGACCTGCCCCGGCCGAGCACACTGCCGGAGCGCCTTCGGCGGATGAGCGAGGCCCGCTGGGGCCGCCACCGCCGTGAGGTCGCGCTCCGCCGGGAGCGCACCCGCGCGGAGGCCGCCGCCCAGGTCGGCCGCCTCAGCGACCGCGAACTGCTGCTGGTCGGCGCCGGGCTCTACTGGGCCGAAGGCGCCAAGAGCAAGCCGTACCGAACGCAGGAGCGGGTGCTGTTCGTCAACAGCGACCTGGGGATGATCCGCGTGTATCTGGAGTGGCTGCGGCTCCTCGGCGTCGGCAGGGAGCGGCTGCGCTTCCGAGTGATGATCCATGAGACGGCGGACGTCGCGGCGGCCGAGCGCTTCTGGGCGGAGCAGGCCGGGATCGCCGTGGGCGAGTTGAGCCGTACGACACTCAAGCGGCACCGCCCTTCCCCTGGTCGCCGTCACACGGGCGAGGGCTATCGGGGATGTTTTGTCGTGACTGTCCTGAACTCCGCCGATCTTTACCGTCGCATTGAGGGGTGGTGGTGCGGCATAGTGGAGGCTGTCGTTTCGGCCGCTCGGCCCACTGGCTGAATGTCCGAATTGACGGATTTGCTATCCGCTGTGGTGTAATCGGCAGCACTGCTGGTTTTGGTCCAGTAAGTCCGGGTTCGAATCCTGGCAGCGGAGCAGCCTTCCCCGCGACCGTCCACCGTTTGGCCGGGTTGAGGGCGTGCCGCACTCCGAGCGCTTCCCGCCGGGATTGTTGCCCCCGCCATCTTTCTGCCCGTCCCGGCCGTCGTGCGGCCGCCCTGTCGCCCTTCTGCGGCGCTGGTTCTCTCCCGTCCTTCCGCCGAGTCCGTGGCGGCTTGCACCTGACGTGGTGTGAGGGCTCAGGGTCAGGGGAGCGCGCTCCCCTAGGGGAGTCCACGGGGGAGTTCGGGGAGTCGTCTCGTCCCCGTGCAGGACGAGGAAAGGGCCGCCGGTGCCTAGCGTGATGAGTGGCCGATCGGGCTGACGGCGGTTGGTGGTGCTAGCCCCAGGGGCGACACACCACCAGGCACCATCGCCCGGAGCCGGCCCGGCGCGCGAGGCTCGGTACCGCTGGTTGAACGGACCGCGGCTCCGCGAGGTTCCCCCTCCCGCCGGTTTCCATCCCCTCGAGTTCCACCCCGTTTCGTTCGACTTCCATTCGTTTTCGTTCGACTTCCATTCGATCAAGGAGAGCTACCGTGACTACGGCTGTGACTGAATCCCGGACCGGGGGCGGTGGAGAGAGCACGGCCGTCGCGGCTCGGGCGTGGCAGGTCGTGAAGGCGTACGGCTCGGGCGAGACGGAGGTGGTCGCCCTCGACCGCGTCGACGTCGAGATCGCCCGCGGCGCGTTCACCGCGATCATGGGCCCGTCGGGCTCGGGCAAGTCGACCCTGATGCACTGCCTGGCCGGGCTGGACGCGGTGACCTCCGGCCAGATCTGGGTGGGCGACACCGAGATCACCTCGCTGAAGGACAGGAAGCTGACCCGGCTGCGCCGCGACAAGATCGGCTTCATCTTCCAGGCGTTCAACCTGCTGCCGACCCTGAACGCCCTGGAGAACATCACGCTGCCGATGGACATCGCCGGGGTGCGCCCGGACCGGGAGTGGCTGGACCGGGTGGTGTCCACGGTGGGGCTGAGCGGGCGCCTGAAGCACCGGCCGTCTGAGTTGTCGGGAGGCCAGCAGCAGCGCGTGGCGGTGGCCCGCGCCCTCGCCTCCCGGCCGGAGATCATCTTCGGTGACGAGCCGACGGGCAACCTGGACTCCCGGGCGGGCGCCGAGGTGCTGGGCTTCCTGCGCCGCTCGGTGGACGAGCTGGGTCAGACGATCGTGATGGTCACGCACGACCCGGTCGCGGCCGCCTACGCGGACCGGGTGCTGTATCTGGCGGACGGCAGGCTGGTGGACGAGATGTGGCGGCCGACGGCCGAGTCGGTGCTCGATCGCATGAAGGCCTTCGACACCTTCGGGCGGGTGTCATGACCATCCTGAGAACCTCGCTGCGGAACTTCTTCGCCCACAAGGGGCGCATGGTCCTGTCGGGCCTCGCGGTGGTGCTGTCGGTGGCGTTCGTCTGCGGAACGCTGGTGTTCACGGACACCATGAGCACCACGTTCGACAAGCTGTTCGCCGACACCTCGGCGAACGTCACGATCTCACCGGACGACGAGGAGAACGACGAGCGGCCGAGTACGGGCATCCCGCCGACGCTGCCGGCCTCGGTGGTGGAGGAGGCCGGGAAGGCGAAGGGCGCGGAGCGCGCGTTCGGTCTGGCGATGTCGATGGCGGTGACGGTCGTCGACGCCGACAACAAGAACATCGGTCCCACGACGGGCGCGCCGACGATCGCCTCGAACTGGACGGAGCTGGACGAGCGCTCGATGAAGGTCACCTCGGGGGAGCTGCCCAGCGGCCCGGCCGAGGTGGCGGTGGACGCCGACACGGCGAAGAAGCACGGGCTGAAGCCGGGCGACGAGCTGCGCACGATCGCGGCGCCGGGCGACTTCACCTCGAGGATCTCGGGCATCGTCACCTTCGAGGCGACCAATCCCGGTGCGGCGGTCCTGTACTACGACACGGCGGTGGTCCAGGAGCGGCTGCTGGGCGACCCGCGGGCGTTCACGAACGTGGCGGTCATGGCCGCCGACGGGGTGAGCGACGAGCTGCTGAAGAAGCAGGTCCTGGCGGCCGTCGGGAAGGACTACACGGTCCAGACGCAGGCCGAGTTCACCGACGAGCTGAAGGCCGACATGGGCTTCCTCGACGTGATGAAGTGGGCACTGCTGGGCTTCGCCGGGATCGCGCTGCTGGTCGGCGTCTTCCTGATCGTCAACACGTTCAGCATGCTTGTCGCGCAGCGGACGCGGGAGATCGGGTTGATGCGGGCGATCGGTGCCGATCGCCGGCAGGTGAACCGCTCGGTGCTGGTCGAGGCGGTGCTGCTGGGGCTGTTCGGTTCGCTGGTCGGTGTGGCCGCGGGTGTGGGCCTGGCGGTCGGTCTGATGGCGTTGATGAACTCGTTCGGCATGAACTTGAGTACGGACGATCTGACGATCACCTGGGTGACGCCGGTGGTCGGTGTGGGGCTGGGCGTGCTGGTGACGGTCCTGGCGGCGTATCTGCCGGCGCGGCGCGCGGGTCGGGTGTCGCCGATGGCGGCGCTGCGGGACAGCGGTGTACCGCAGGACGGCTCGGCGGGCCGGGTGCGCGCGGTGGCCGGCCTGGTGCTGACCGGCGGTGGTGCGCTCGCGCTGGTGATGGCGTCGCTGGCCGAGGAGGCCGCGCCGGGCGCGATGATGCTGGCGCTCGGGGTGCTGCTGACGCTGGTCGGTTTCATCCTGGTGGGGCCGCTGCTGGCGTCGGTGGTGGTGCGCGGGCTGAGTGTGGTGGTGCTGCGGCTGTGGGGCCCGGTGGGTCGGCTCGCCGAGCGGAACGCCCTGCGCAATCCGCGTCGTACCGGTGCCACCGGGGCCGCGCTGATGATCGGTCTGGCGCTGGTGGCGAGCCTGTCGGTGGTGGGGGCGTCGATGGTCGCCTCGGCTGACCGGGAGCTGGACCGTTCGGTGGGGGCGGACTTCATCGTCAGCGGGGACATGGGGGCGCCGATCACACCGAAGGCGGCCGAGGAGGTGCGTTCCGCGCCGCATCTGGCGCATGTCACGGAGTACCGCGCGCTGGACGGGGTGCGGGTGACCCTGCCGGGTGGCGAGGAGGTGCGCCACCAGGCGGTGGCGGCGTCGCCGACGTACGCGGAGGACGTCCGGGTGGAGACGGTCGAGGGCCGGCTCGCGGACGCCTACCGCCAGGGCGCGGTGTCGGTGGACGAGGCGTTCGCCGACAAGCACGGTCTCTCGGTGGGCGACGAGGTGTCGCTGAGGTACCGGGACGGGGACGCGGAGCCGCTGCGGATCGCGGCGGTCACCTCGAAGGAGGCGTCGCTGGACGGCGGTGTGATGTTCCTGGGCACCCGGACGGCCGAGACCTTCGTCCCCGAGGCCCGGATGCCGCTGCCGGTGCTGATGCTGGGCAAGGCGGAGGAGGGACAGGAGTCGGCGGCGTACCAGGGGCTGAAGGAGCGGTTGGAGCCGTTCCCGCAGTATCAGGTGCGTGACCAGGCGGACTACAAGGCGCAGCTGCGCGAGCAGGTCGGCCAGCTGCTGAACATGGTCTACGGGCTGCTGGCGCTGGCGATCATCGTGGCGATCCTGGGTGTGGTGAACACCCTGGCACTGTCGGTGGTGGAGCGGACGCGGGAGATCGGGCTGATGCGGGCGATCGGTCTGTCGCGGCGGCAGCTGCGGCGGATGATCCGGCTGGAATCGGTGGTGATCGCGCTGTTCGGGGCGCTGCTGGGGCTGGGGCTGGGGCTGGCGTGGGGTTCGGCGGCGCAGCAGCTGCTGGCGCTGGAGGGTCTGCGGGTGCTGGAGATCCCGTGGGCGACGATCGTCACGGTGTTCCTCGGCGCGGCGGTGGTCGGCCTGGTGGCGGCGCTGGTTCCGGCGTTCCGCGCCGGCCGGATGAACGTCCTGACGGCGATCGCCACCGAGTAGCCGTCGCGGGGAGCGGGCCTGCGAGCGGGGGCCGGTGAGCGCCGCGCGGCGGGCGGTGAGCGCCGCCCGGCGAGCGGCGGCCGGTCGTGGCGCCGGTCGGCGTAGGCTGGAAGGCCCGATCCGTGTGGATCGGGCCTTTCGCGTTGTACCAGCCATCTGCGGGGACGGATTTCTTCCATGCGTTTGACCGGTCTGCTTGATGCCGTCATTGGTGACCCGGCGCTCGGCGAGGCGGTGCGGGCGGCGGCCGACGGCCGTCGGGACCACGTCGACGTGGTGGGTCCGGCGGCCGCGCGGCCGCTGACCGTCGCGGCGCTGGCCAGGGACGGCGGTCGGCCGGTGCTGGCGGTGACGGCGACGAGCCGGGAGGCGGAGGATCTGGCGGCGGCGCTGCGTTCGCTGCTGCCGGAGGAGTCGGTGGTGGAGTACCCGGCGTGGGAGACGCTGCCGCACGAGCGGCTGTCGCCGCGCAGCGACACGGTGGGCCGTCGGTTGGCGGTGCTGCGGCGGCTGGCGCATCCGAGTGCGGACGATCCGGGCGCCGGGCCGGTGTCGGTGGTGGTGGCGCCGGTGCGTTCTGTGCTGCAACCGCAGGTGAAGGGCCTTGGCGAGCTGGTCCCGGTGCGGGTGCGGTCGGGGGAGTCGGCGGATCTGGACGAGGTGGTGCGGGGGTTGGCGGCGGCCGCCTACTCCCGGGTGGAGCTGGTGGAGAAGCGCGGCGAGTTCGCGGTGCGCGGCGGGATTCTGGACGTGTTCCCGCCGACGGAGGAGCATCCGTTGCGTCTGGAGTTCTGGGGCGACGACGTGGAGGAGATCCGCTACTTCAAGGTGGCGGACCAGCGGTCGCTCGAGGTGGCGGAGCACGGCTTGTGGGCGCCGCCGTGCCGGGAGCTGCTGCTGACGGACGAGGTGCGGGCGCGGGCGGCGGAGCTGGCGCGGGAGCATCCCGAGCTGGACGACCTGCTGGGGAAGATCGCCGAGGGGGTGGCGGTCGAGGGCATGGAGTCGCTGGCGCCGGTGCTGGTGGACGACATGGAGCTGCTGCTGGACGTGCTGCCGGCGGGCAGCATGGCGGTGGTGTGCGATCCGGAGCGGGTGCGGACCCGGGCGGCGGATCTGGTGGCGACGAGCCAGGAGTTCCTGCAGGCGTCGTGGGCGGCGTCGGCGGGTGGCGGTGAGGCGCCGATCGACGTGGGCGCGGCGTCGCTGTGGGGTATCGCGGACGTCCGGGACCGGGCGCGTGAGCTGGGCATGTTGTGGTGGACGGTCAGCCCGTTCGCGGCGGACGAGGTGGAGGGGGAGGCGGACAGCCTGCGGCTGGGGCTGCGGGCGCCGGAGGCGTACCGGGGCGACACGGCCCGCGCGCTGGCGGACACCAAGGGCTGGCTGGAGCGCGGCTGGCGGTGTGTGTATCTGACGGAGGGGCACGGCCCGGCGGCCCGCACGGTGGAGGTGCTGGGCGGCGAGGGGGTGCCGGCGCGGCTGGACGCGGAGCTGGGGGAGATCGCGCCGTCGGTGGTGCATGTGGCGTGCGGCGTGCTGGACACCGGTTTTGTCGCGCCGGAGCTGGGTCTGGTGGTGCTGACGGAGACGGATCTGTCGGGCCAGCGGGCGGCGAGCAGGGACGGCACGCGGATGCCGGCGCGGCGCCGCAAGACGATCGATCCGTTGACGCTGCAGGTGGGGGACTACATCGTGCACGAGCAGCACGGTGTGGGCCGCTATGTGGAGATGGTGCAGCGCACGGTGCAGGGCGCGACGCGCGAGTACCTGCTGGTGGAGTACGCGCCGGCCAAGCGCGGCCAGCCGGGGGACCGGCTTTTTGTCCCGACGGACCAGTTGGAGCAGGTCACCAAGTACGTGGGCGGTGAGGCGCCGTCGCTGCACCGGTTGGGCGGCGCGGACTGGGCGAAGACGAAGGCGCGGGCGAAGAAGGCGGTCAAGGAGATCGCCGCCGATCTGATCAAGTTGTACTCGGCGCGGATGGCCGCGCCCGGGCACACGTTCGGCCCGGACACGCCGTGGCAGCGGGAGCTGGAGGACGCGTTCCCGTACGCGGAGACGCCGGACCAGCTGACGACGATCGGCGAGGTCAAGGAGGACATGGAGAAGCCGGTTCCGATGGACCGGCTGATCTGCGGCGACGTCGGCTACGGCAAGACGGAGATCGCCGTGCGGGCGGCGTTCAAGGCGGTGCAGGACGGCAAGCAGGTGGCGGTGCTGGTGCCGACGACGCTGCTGGTGCAGCAGCACTTCGGGACGTTCACCGAGCGGTACCGGCAGTTCCCGGTCAACGTGCGCGCGCTCTCCCGGTTCCAGTCGGACACCGAGGCGCTGGCGGTGCTGGAGGGGCTGCGGGAGGGCTCGGTGGACGTGGTGATCGGCACCCACCGGCTGTTCTCCTCGCAGACGAAGTTCAAGGACCTGGGCCTGGTCATCGTCGACGAGGAGCAGCGCTTCGGCGTGGAGCACAAGGAGCAGTTGAAGAAGCTGCGGGCGAACGTGGACGTGCTGACGATGTCGGCGACGCCGATCCCGCGCACGCTGGAGATGGCGGTGACCGGGATCCGGGAGATGTCGACGATCACCACGCCGCCGGAGGAGCGGCATCCGGTGCTGACGTTCGTCGGCCCGTACGAGGAGCGGCAGATCGGTGCGGCGATCCGCCGCGAGCTGCTGCGCGAGGGGCAGGTCTTCTACATCCACAACCGGGTGGAGTCGATCGACCGGGCGGCGGCCCGGCTGCGGGAGATCGTGCCGGAGGCGCGGATCGCCACGGCGCACGGCCAGATGTCGGAGTCGGCGCTGGAGCGGGTGGTGGTGGACTTCTGGGAGAAGAAGTTCGACGTGCTGGTGTCGACGACCATCGTGGAGTCCGGTATCGACATCTCGAACGCGAACACGCTGATCGTGGAGCGCGGCGACAACTTCGGCCTGTCACAGCTGCACCAGCTGCGGGGCCGGGTGGGCCGGGGCCGGGAGAGGGGCTACGCCTACTTCCTGTACCCGCCGGAGAAGCCGCTGACGGAGACCGCGCACGAGCGGCTGGCGACGATCGCGCAGCACACCGAGATGGGCGCGGGCATGTACGTGGCGATGAAGGACCTGGAGATCCGCGGCGCGGGCAACCTGCTCGGCGGTGAGCAGTCGGGTCACATCGCGGGTGTCGGCTTCGATCTGTACGTGCGGATGGTCGGGGAGGCGGTGGCCGACTTCCGGGCCTCGCTGGACGGCAAGCCGGACGAGGAGGCGGCGCCGCTGGAGGTGAAGATCGAGCTTCCGGTGGACGCGCACGTGCCGCACGACTACGCGCCGGGGGAGCGGCTGCGGCTCCAGGCGTACCGGGCGATCGCCTCGGCGAACTCCGAGGAGGACATCGCGGCGGTCCGGGAGGAGCTGGCGGACCGCTACGGCAAGCTTCCCGAGCCGGTGGAGAACCTGCTGCTGGTCGCGGGGCTGCGGATGCTGGCGCGGTCGTGCGGGGTCACCGACATCACGCTTCAGGGGAGCAACATCCGGTTCTCCCCGGTGGAGTTGCGGGAGTCGCAGGAGCTGCGGCTGAAGCGGCTGCACCGGGGTGCGGTGGTGAAGGCGGCGACGCGGCAGGTGCTGGTGCCGCGGCCGAAGGCGGGCGGTATCGGCGGCAAGCCGGTGGTGGGCCGCGAACTGCTGGCGTGGGTCGGGGAGTTCCTGACCACGGTGGTGGACAGCTGACCGGTCGGACACGGCCGAGCCGGGGCCCGGACGACCGTCGGTCGTGCGGGCCCCGGCTCGGGTTCCGGAGCGCTGGTCACAGCGGCAGCTTCCAGTGCGCCGCCTTGGTGGAGAAGTCGAAGTAGCCCACCTCGACGTCGAGGTGCTTGGCGTCGGCCGGGGCGGAGAAGGCGTAGGTGGCAGTGGCCTTCTTGCCGGGCAGCAGCTCGCCGTCGAAGGTGTTCTCCGCCTCGTTCTCGCTGTCGAAGATCTTGTCGGCCTTCTTGCCCTCGTCCCCCGCGCGGGCGTTGACGTCGACGAGGACGGCGTTGATGTCCTTCTCGCCGGTGTTCTCCAGGCTGATGGTGACCGTGTAGGCCTTGTTGCCGCTCTTGTGGCCGGCGGAGAACTCGCCGGGGGTGTAGGCGGTGGCCTTGGACACGGTGATCTTGAGGCCGTTCTTGTAGCTGGCCGTGTCGCCGGGCGCCATCTGCTTGTTGTTGTCCTCCTTGGGCGCGTCCTTCTTGGCGCCGTCCTGCTGGGAGGAGCTGTTCTTCTCCCGGGTGGGCTCCTCCTCGCCGCAGGCGGTGAGGCCGCCGATGGCGATGAGTGCGGCGGCGCCGGCGGCGAGCAGCGAACGGGTGCGCGGCAGAGCGGACTTCGCGGACATGGCTGATCCCTTCGTGGCTCGGTTCGACCCCCCTGGTGAACCGATGCGTCAATAACAGCATGAGCTGTGAATCGAGTCAACACGCACTCCATGGTTCACGATGTTCACGCGGTGAACCGAGGCGTGGGTATGCTCTGGGGTGTTCCCGCGCCCGCCGCGCGGGCGAGGAAGGAGCCGGGCCGATGACAGACAGCGCGCCAGAGGTGACCGCCGCCGGAATCGCGCGGCTCGCCGGCGTCGGCCGGGCCGCCGTCAGCAACTGGCGGCGCCGCCACCCCGACTTCCCGCAGCCCGTCGGCGGCACCGAGACCAGCCCGGCCTTCGCCCTCGCCGAGGTCGAGCGGTGGCTGCGCGCCCACGGCAAGCTCGCCGAGGTCCCGCCGCGCGAGCGCCTGTGGCAGCAGCTGGAGGCCGACCCCAGGGGCGCCGGTGAGGCGGTTGCGGACGCCGGCGAGCGGCTGCTGAGCGCCGGCCGGCCCGCCGAACGCGGCCCGCTGGCCGAAGTCGCCGACGAGATCGGCGATGCGGCCGCCCTCGACTTCCTGCTCGACCGCTACTTCGAGACCAACACCCGGCAGTACACACCCACCCCGCCGGACGCTGCGGCGCTGATGGCCGCGCTCGCCGGACCGGGTGACGCGGTACTCGACCCCGCCTGCGGCTCCGGCGCCCTGCTCGCCGCCGCCGCCCGCCACGCCGACACACGCACGCTCACCGGCGTGGAACTCGACCCCGTGCTCGCCCGGCTCTGCGCTCTCCGCCTGGCCGCCGGGGCGGCGGGAGCCGCGGAGGAGCCCGGCGGGCGGCGCCCTGCTGTCGCGGTCGCACCCGGCGACGCGTTGCGCGCCGGTCCGCCCGAGGGCGAGGTCGACGTCGTGCTCTGCCATCCGCCGTTCAACGAGCGCAACTGGGGGCACGAGGAACTGGCCTACGACCCCCGCTGGGAGTACGGCCTGCCCGCCCGCACCGAGTCGGAACTCGCCTGGGTGCAGCACGCGTTGGCCGCGCTACGGCCCGGCGGCACGGCCGTGCTGCTGATGCCGCCGGCCGCCGCCTCCCGGCGCACCGGACGCCGCGTCCGGGCCGCGCTGCTGCGCCGGGGCGCGCTGCGCGCGGTGATCGCGCTGCCGGCCGGTGCCGCGCCGCCGCACAGCCTCGCCCTGCATCTGTGGGTACTGCGCCGACCCGGCGGCCCCGCCGAGGCCCCCGAACCCCGGCTGCTGGTCGTGGACTGCGGCGCCGTACCCCGGCCCGCCGGCCGGGACGGCCTGGACTGGCCGACGCTGCGCGCGACCGTCCTCGACACCTGGCACGCCTTCGACGCACCCGCCGAAGCGGTCGCCTCCGACCGGCCCGGTGTCAGCGCCGCGCTCCCGGTGATCGACCTCCTCGACGACGAGGTGGACCTCGCCCCGGCCCGCCATCTGCCGCCCGCCGACACCCGGGCCGGCGCCGCCGTACTGACCGACACCCACCGGGAACTCCTCGCCGAACTCGGCGCGTTGACCGGGTCGGTGCCGCGCCCGGCCGCCAGTGCGAAGCCCCGCCCGCCGGGCCCCCAGGTCACCGTCGGCGAACTCGCCAGGTCCGGGGCGCTGCGGGTCCTCACGGCGGGCGGCGAGGGAACGCCGGTCGCCGTGCGCGAGGGCGACGTGCTGGTGCCGGTACTCGGGCCCGGCGTCCCGCGCGTGCTGACCGACGCCGACGCGGGCGCCGAACTCGCCCGCCCCCACTGCCTGTTGCGCGTCGACCCCGAACACCTCGACCCCTGGTTCGTGGCCGGCTTCCTCCGCGCCACCGGCAACGCCCGCCAGGCCAGCAGCTACACCTCCAGTGCCGCCCGGCTCGACGTGCGCCGACTGCGGCTGCCCCGGCTCGCCCTCGCCGACCAGCGCCCGCACGCCGAACGCTTCCGGGCGCTCGCCGAGTTCGAGGACTCCCTGGCACGCGCGGGCGAACTGGGCCGCCGACTCGTCCAGGGCCTCCACGACGGTCTCGCCGAGGGAACCGTGACACCGGACTGACGCGCGCGTCGAGGGCTTCGCTGTATACGCTGCCGCCAGCAGAAGTCCGCAGCGGGCGGCGCAGAGCGACAGTCCGCCGATGTCTGGGAGCGCAGATGTACGGCCCGGCCGGCACACCGCCTCCGGCACCGAACCCGGGAGGCCCCCGAGCGTCCGGCGCCGGTGCCCGCGTGGTTCTACGCGTACTCTTCGCCACCTTCCCGGTGTGGTCGCTCGGACTGCTGTCCTGGGTGCCGTCCCTGCGCTTCGCGCTGCTGGGTCGACGGCGGCTCGACTGGCTGGTGTTCGGGCTGTTCACGGCGTTGACGGTCGGCTATCTCGTGCTGCTGGGGACCGTGCCGAGCGACCCGGAGGGGGACAACCCCGCCTCGCTGCTGGCGGGTGCCTACGCCATCCTCTTCATCGGCGGCTCGCTGGTGCACGGGCTGCTCGGTGAGCCGAGACCGGCCGCCGGGCGCGTCGGCGCCGTACCGCCGCCGACCGTGCGGGGCCCCGGCGGCTACGGCTACCCGCACCCCGCGCCCGGCCCGCACTTCGGCGC
>NZ_VJYK02000155.1 GCF_007097205.2 Streptomyces alkaliterrae | reverse complement strand
GGTTGGCCGTCGTCGCGGGCGGGGTGGTGGTGGGCTTTCCGCTTCTGACGGCGCTCGCCCTGGAGACCTCCAGCACCGCGCACGCCGCCGTGGTCGTCGGCCTGTTGCCGCTGACCACGGCCGCCTACGGCGCCTGGCGGCGCGGCACCCGGCATCCGGCGGCGTTCTGGCTCGCGGCGTCGGGGGGCGCGGTACTGGTGGCCGGGTTCGCCCTGTGGGAGAGCGGCGGTGGCCTGTCGCCGGCCGATCTGCTGCTGTTCGGCGCGCTGGTGGTGTGCGCGGCCGGGTACGGCGAGGGCGGGCGGCTCGCCGAGGAGATGCCGGGCTGGCAGGTCATCGGCTGGGCGCTGGCGCTGTGCCTGCCGCTGTCGCTGCCGGTGGCGGTGCTCGCGATGGCCGTGGAGCCGGACGGTCGGCTCACCGCGCGGACGGTGGTGGGTCTCGCCTGGCTGGTGCTGGGTTCGCAGTGTGTCGGGTTGATGGTCTGGTACCGGGGGATGGCGGTGATCGGCGTCGGCCGGGCGAGTCAGCTGCAGTTGGCGCAGCCGCTGCTGACGTTGCTGTGGGCTGTGCTGCTGCTCGGCGAGCGGATGTCGCCGCTCGCGCCGCTGACCGCGCTCGGCGTGCTGGCGTGCATCGCGGTGACCCAGCGGACGGCGGGAGGCGGCGCCGGGCCGACGGTGGTCCGGGTGCGCCGGCTGGGCAGCGGCGGGCAGCGGTCCTAGACTTCGAGGGGTACTCGAATCGGCACATTCCACCCGTAGGCAACCGTGTGACAGGAGGGCCCGCCATGCGAGCCGAGGTAGGCGACAAGCTTGTGGTGCACGGCCGGGTCGTCGGCCAGCACGACCATGTGGCGGAGATCGTGGAGGTTCTGGGCGAGAACGGCGAGCCGCCCTTCAGGGTGCGTTTCGAGGACGGGCACGAGTCGGTGATGTCACCGGGCCCGGACTCGGTCGTGAGGCACCCCGCGGACGGCTCCCCCGCCGGTTCCTGACCGCGCCGGTCCGCCCGCCGGGCGGCTCCCCCGGCTGACCCGCCCGGCCGCCGTCGCGCGCGAGACGGCGCTCAGCGGTAGTGGTCCCGCACCACCTGGGTGATCGCGCCGATCGGGTCGGCGGCGACGTGCTTGGCGGAGAAGAACACGTTGCCGCGCACCTGCCGGTGCTCCCGGCAGAACGTGAGGTGCCGGGAGAGTTCGGCCGGGTCGTGCCAGGCGTCCGGCTGGGCCGGGTCGGCCACCTTGTAGGCGGCCTCGCCGATGTACAGCCTGACTCCCGTGCCCTTCGCCACCTCGTTCCACCAGGGCACCAGTTCGCGGTAGTCGGCCGCGCGGAAGCCCATGTGCCAGTAGACCTGCGGGACGACGTAGTCCAGCCAGCCCTCCCTGACCCACTTGCGGGTGTCGGCGTACAGGTCGTCGTAGGTCTGCACGCCGGCGGAGGTCCGGGAGCCGGCGGGGTCGGTGGAGTGGTTGCGCCAGACGGCGAAGGGGCTGATGCCGAAGGCGACCTTCTTGTGATCGCGCAGCCGCTTCCGCATTCCCAGGACCAGTTGGTCGACGTTGTCCCGCCGCCAGTCGGCCCGGGAGGTGAAGTCGCCGCCGTGGTCACGGAAGGCGTCGTCGTCGTCGAACCGCTGGCCGGCGACCGGGTAGGGGTAGAAGTAGTCGTCCCAGTGGACGCCGTCGACGGCGTAGTTCTCCACCGCGTGGTACATGGCGTCCAGCACGAACTCCCGGACCTCGGGCAGCCCGGGGTTGTAGTAGAGCTTGCCGCCGTAGGGGACGGCCCAGGTGGGGTTGCGCCGGGCGGGGTGGGTCCCGACCAGGCGTTCACGGTCGGCGTGGTTGGCGACCCGGTAGGGGTTGAACCAGGCGTGCAGTGCGAGACCGCGCGCGTGCGCCTCCTCGACCGCGTAGCCGAGCGGGTCCCAGCCGGGGTCCTCGCCCTGCGTCCCGGTGAGGTACACCGACCAGGGCTCGTGCGGCGAGGGCCACAGCGCGTCGGCGGCGGGCCGCACCTGGAGGAAGACGGTGTTGAGTCGTCTGCGTACTGCCGTGTCCAGGAGATCCCGCAGCTCGCGGCGGTGGGCGGCGGCGTCCCGGCCGGGAGCCTTCGGCCAGTCGATGTTCTCCACGGTCGCCACCCACATGCCGCGCATCGACGTGCTGCGGCCGCGCCGGGTGGCGGCACCCGCGGTGGTCTCCGTGCCCGTCGCCGCCGCCGGCCCGCCGGACGCCGTGCTCAGCGCGCCGGTCAACGCGCCGGCCGCCACGGCCGCGAACGCCCTGCGTGTGATCCGCCCCATCCTGCCCCCTCGGTCCGAGGTCGTTCCCTGTGAAGGTCGCCGCTTCGAAGGTCCACGCCGCTTCGAAGGTCCACTCCGCCACCGCCGCCGACCGACGGTGCCCGGCGCGTGACGCAGAGCACAGCATGCCGGTACCGGGGCTGGGAAGGGCGCAGGACACGGAATGCGTCGTTCCGGGCGGGAACGCGGGGCCGGGGATCACTCCGACGGCCCAGGCGGGGTAACGTCGTGCGGCGAGGCGCGGTGGCCGTGAACCGGTCGCGCGCCGCGGACCGGAGAATCAGCGAAAGGCACGATGTGACCGACATCGAACGCGTCGGAGTGGTGGGCTGCGGCCAGATGGGCGCCGGCATCGCCGAGGTGTGCGCGCGCGCCGGGCTTGAGGTGAAGGTCGCCGAGACCACCGGCGACGCGCTGGAGCTGGGCCGTACCCGCCTGGTCAACTCCCTCGACCGGGCCGCGGAGCGCGGCAAGATCTCCGAGGCGGAGCGGGACTCGGCCGTGGCACGGCTGACGTTCACCACCGACCTCGGCGAGTTCCACGACCGGGACCTGGTCATCGAGGCGGTCGTGGAGAACGAGCAGGTGAAGACGGAGATCTTCCAGGTGCTCGACCAGGTGGTGACCCGGCCGGACGCGATCCTGGCGTCCAACACCTCCTCGATCCCGCTGGTGAAGCTGGCCGTGGCGACCTCGCGCCCGGACCAGGTCATCGGCATCCACTTCTTCAACCCGGCGCCGGTGCAGCAGCTCGTCGAGCTGATCCCGGCGCTGACCACCGGCGAGGGCACGATCGCCCGGACCGAGGCCGTGGTCGGCAAGGTGCTGGGCAAGCACGCCATCCGCGCCCAGGACCGGTCGGGCTTCGTGGTGAACGCGCTGCTCATCCCGTACCTGCTGTCGGCGATCCGGATGTTCGAGGCCGGTACGGCCAGCCGTGAGGACATCGACAACGGCATGGAGCTGGGCTGCGCCCACCCGATGGGTCCGCTGAAGCTGGCCGACCTGATCGGCCTGGACACCGTCGCGTCGGTGGCGCACTCGATGTACGAGGAGTTCAAGGAGCCGCTGTACGCCGCGCCGCCGCTGCTCCAGCGCATGGTCGAGGCGGGCCGGCTGGGCCGCAAGACGGGCGCCCCTCTGTTGTCCTACCCGCCTCAGGCGCCGCGCAGTTCGGCGCCGGTGCGGGTGGCGGCGGCGGTCACCGCGGCCTCCCGGGCGGCGCCGGCCTCCTCGGCCGTCAGCGTGCGGTCCTTGGCGCGGAACCGCAGCGCGTACGCGAGCGACTTCCGGCCCTCGCCGAGCTGTTCACCGGTGTAGACGTCGAACAGCCGCAGTGACTCCAGCAGTTCACCGGCCCCCTCGCGCAGCGCGGCCTCCACGTCGGCGGCCGGCACGGCGGCGTCGACGACCAGCGCCACGTCCTGGGTGGCGACCGGGAAGGTCGACACCTCCGGCGCGGTGACCGGTCCGCCGGCGGCCTTCTCCAGCGCGTCCAGGTCGAGCTCCATGGCGCTGGACCGAGCCGGCAGGCCGAACGCCTTGGTCACCCGGGGGTGCAGCTCACCGGCGTGGCCGACGACCTGCTCGACGCCGTCGATCTCGACGCTGAGGCGGGCGCAGCGACCCGGGTGCCACGGGCCGTACTGCCCCGCGGCGATCCGCAGCTCGGCCCCGGCCTCGCGGGCGACCGTGCGGGCCGCCTCGACCGCGTCCGCCCACATCGCCGGACGGCCCTCGCCCCACCAGCCGGGCAGCTCGCGGGCGCCGGACAGCACGACGGCGACGTGCCGGGGCTGGGCGGGCAGCGCCGCGTCCAGCTCGGCGACCTCGTCGTCACTCGGCCGCCGGTCCACCGGCAGGCGGACCGCGTGGCCGCCCTCCTCGCGGGGGTGGAAGACCAGGCCGGTCTCGAAGAGCGCCACGTCGTGGTTGCCCCGGCCCTCGTTGCGGCGCAGCGCGCCGAACAGGCCCGGCAGCAGCGTGGTGCGCAGCTCCGGCTCCTCGTCGGAGAGCGGGTTCTGGATGCGCACGGTGCGGCGGGCCGGGTCGTCGGCGGCGAGCTGGAGCCGGTCGAAGGCGGCGTCGCCGACAAACGGGTAGCTCAGCGCCTCGGTGTAGCCGGCGCCGGCGAGCGCCCGGCCGACGCGGCGGTGCAGCCGCTGCCGCCCGGTGAGGCCGCGACCGGCCGGCGGGCGGGGCAGGGTGGAGGGAAGCGACTCGTAGCCCTCCAGCCGGATGACCTCCTCGGCCAGGTCGTTCGGCTCGTTGAGGTCGGGCCGCCAGCTGGGCACGGTGACGGTCAGCTCGTCGGCGCCGTAGACGTCGCAGCCGACCTGCTGGAGGCGGCGTACGACGGCCTCCCGGCCGTAGCTCATCCCGGCCACCCGGTCGGGGTGGTCGGCGGCCATCCGGATCGTGCGCGGGCCGCCCGGGGTGGCGATCTCAGTGACGCCTGCCTCGGCGCTGCCGCCGGCCAGCAGGACGAGCAGGTCGACGGTGCGCTGGGCGGCCGCGGAGGCCGCCTGCGGGTCGACTCCGCGCTCGAAGCGGCGGGACGCCTCGGAGCCGAGCTTGTGGCGGCGGGAAGTGCGGGCGATGGCGATCGGGTCGAAGTGCGCGGCCTCGATCACGATCTCGCGAGTGCCGGTGACCTCGCCGTTCGCCGCGTCGACGGCGACGTCGGCGATCTCGGTGCCGGCGCCGCCCATGACACCGGCGAGGCCGATGGGGCCGGACTCGTCGGTGATGACCAGGTCCTCGGCGTCCAGGACCCGGGTGACGCCGTCGAGCGTGGTCAGCTTCTCGCCGGCCTCCGCGCGCCGCACGCCGATCGTGCCCTGGACGCGGGAGCGGTCGTAGGCGTGCAGCGGCTGGCCGAGTTCGAGCATCACGTAGTTGGTGATGTCGACGGCGAGCGAGATCGGGCGCATGCCGGCCTTCTGCAGGCGGCGCTGCAGCCAGATCGGCGAGCGGGCCTCGGGGTTGACGCCGGTCACCGCGCGGGCGGTGAACCGGTCGCAGCCCGCGGCGTCGGCGACCTCTACGGCGGGGCCGTAGTCGTTGGGGGCGGGCACGTCCAGCAGCGCCGGGTCGCGCAGCGGCACGCCGTAGGCGATGGCCGCCTCACGCGCCAGGCCGCGCATGGACAGGCAGTAGCTGCGGTCCGGGGTGACGGCGATGTCCAGCACCTCGTCGACCAGTTCCAGCAGCTCGATGGCGTCGGTGCCGACCTCGTACTCGGGCGGCAGCACGATGATGCCGTCGTGGTCGTCGGAGATCCCCAGCTCGGAGGCGGAGCAGATCATGCCCTCGGAGACCTTGCCGTAGGTCTTCCGCGCGGCGATCTTGAATCCGCCGGGCAGCTCGGCGCCGGGCAGCACGACGACGACCTTGTCGCCGACGGCGAAGTTCCGGGCGCCGCAGATGAGGTTCTGCGGCTCACCGGTGCCGTTGGCCTCGCCGACGTCGACCTGACACCAGCGGATCGGCTTCTTGAACTCGGTCAGCTCCTCGATGGCGAGGACCTGGCCGACCACCAGGGGGCCCTTGAGGCCCTGGCCGAGCTGCTCGACCGTCTCGACCTCCAGGCCGGCGGCGATCAGCTTGGCGGCGACGTCACGGCCGGTCTGCCCCTCGGGCAGCTCGACGTACTCCCGCAGCCAGGAAAGCGGGGCGCGCATCAGATCTCCATCCCGAACGGCCGGGTGAAGCGCACGTCACCCTCGACCATGTCTCGCATGTCCTCGACGTTGTGGCGGAACATCAGCATCCGTTCGATGCCGAACCCGAAGGCGAAGCCGCTGTACTTCTCCGGGTCCACCCCGCAGGCCACCAGCACGCGGGGATTGACCATGCCGCAGCCGCCCAGCTCGATCCAGCCCTCGGAGGAGCAGGTCCGGCAGGGCCGGTCCGGGTTGCCCACCGACTCGCCGCGGCAGACGTAGCAGACCATGTCCATCTCGGCGGACGGCTCGGTGAAGGGGAAGTAGTTCGGCCGCAGCCGGGTCTTCATGCCGTCGCCGCCGAACAGGGCCTGGACCATGTGGTCCAGGGTGCCCTTGAGGTCGGCCATGGTGAGGCCCTCGTCCACGGCGAGCAGTTCCACCTGGTGGAAGACCGGTGTGTGGGTGGCGTCCAGCTCGTCGGTGCGGAAGACCTTGCCCGGGCACACCACGTACACCGGCGGCTCGCGGTCCAGCAACGAGCGGATCTGCACCGGGGAGGTGTGGGTGCGCAGGACGACGCCGGACTCGCCCTCGGCGGAGCCGGAGTCGATCTCCTGCGGCCGCTCACCGTGGATGAAGAAGGTGTCCTGCATGGTGCGGGCGGGGTGGTCGGGGTGGAAGTTGAGGGCGTCGAAGTTGAACCACTCCGCCTCCACCTCGGGGCCCTCTGCCACCTCGTAGCCCATGGCGACGAAGACGTCCTCGACGCGCTCCATGAGCGTGGTCAGCGGGTGCCGCCCACCGGCGGGGACGCGGTCGTGGGGCAGGGTGACGTCGACCGCCTCCTGCACCAGGACGCGCTCGTCCCGCTCGGCCTCCAGCACCGTCTGGCGCTCCTTGAGCGCCTTGGAGACGACGCCGCGCGCCTGGCCGACCCGCTTGCCCGCGTCCGCCTTGGCGTGCGGGGGCAGGGCGCCGATCTCCCGGTTGGCCAGGGCCAGCGGGGAGCGGTCTCCGGCGTGCGCGGCCTTGACCTCCTTGAGCGCGTCCAGGTCGCCGGCGGCGGCGATCGCGGCCAGCGCCTCGTCCCGCGCCCGCTCGACCGCTTCCGGTTTCAGTGCTTCGACCTCGACTGGGTCGTACGACTTGTTGGGTGCCGACATCTCTTCCCGTACTTCCGATTGGCTGGCTCGCGCGTGCCCGAGGGCCCCTCGCCCAGCCGACACGATCTTCGTTCGCGGGTGGTCTGAGCTGCGGGTGCCGAAGAACGAGTCTACGGGGCGGCGCGCGGTGACTGGTCTGCGGCAAGCCCGCGGGCCGCGCTCCGGTGTGCTGCTCCGCCCCGTGGGGGTCAGGCGAGCGCCGCCGGGGTGCCCACGGGCAGGGTAAATCGGAACTCGGCGCCGCCGGAGGCGGACCGGCCGACGGTGATCGTGCCGCCGTGGGCCTCCACGATGCCCTTGACGATGTACAGGCCGAGCCCGGTGCCGCCGCGCTTGCTGCCCCGCCAGAAGCGGGTGAAGACGCGGCCCATCGACTCCTCGGGGATGCCCGGGCCCTCGTCGCTCACGGTGACGGTTGTCCCTTCCTGGCCGCGTCGGTGTGCGGCGTCGGGGCCCGCGGGGGCGGCCGGCGCCACCTCGATGGTGACCGATCCCTCGCCGTGGCGCACGGCGTTTTCCAGCAGGTTGGCCAGCACCTGGTCGATCTTGTCGGGGTCCGCCCACAGGGTGGGCAGAGGGGCGGCGACCTCGATCCGGAAGCGCTCGGCGGGGATGCCGGCGGCGACGTGCGCCTCGACGTGGCGGTGCACGGCGGCGGCCACGTCCAGCGGCTGCCGGCGGACCTCCAGCCGTCCGGAGTCGATACGGGAGATGTCCAGCAGTTCGGCGATGAGGCGGGTGACCCGGTTGGCGTCGGCGTCGACCGTCTCCAGCATGAGCCGCTTCTGGTCGTCGGTGAACCGCTCCCACTTGGCCAGCAGCGTGGCGGTGAAGCCCTTGACGGAGGTGAGCGGGGAGCGCAGCTCGTGGGCGACGGTGGCGATCAGCTCGGCCTGGCAGCGTTCGGTGCGGCGGCGGGCCTCGGTGTCGCGGAGGGCGACGACCAGCCGGTGCAGCGGCCCGGTGGGGTGCCTGCGTACGTAGGAGGCGGAGACCAGCACCTCGCGGCCGCCGGGCAGCAGCAGGTTCCGCTCGGGTTGGCGGGTGCGGGTGGCCAGGCCGTTGAAGGGGTCGGTCAGCTGCCACCAGCGGCGGCCTTCCAGGTCCTCCAGCGGCAGCACGGTCGCTATGTGCCGGCCGAGCGCGTCGGCGGGGCGGACGGCGGTGATGCGGGCGGCGGCTGCGTTGAAGCACAGCACGACGCCGTCGGAGTCGGCGACGACCAGCCCGTCGGGGAGGTCGTCGGGCGAGACACCGCCGTGGTGGGCCGCGTCCTGGTGGGCCGCGTCCCGGGCTCCGTCCTGGTGGAGCGTGCCGAACGGTACGGGCGGCACGTCGTGGCGGCGGGCGGAGTCCGCCCGGTCGGCGCCTTCGGACGTCCTGACGTCCATCCCCTCTTCACCCCCAGTGCCGTACGGCCCGGGTTCCACGGGCCCGCAGGTCAGCTCACCCTACTAGGTGGAGGTGACGGAACGGCACCCTCCGGCGGCACGCTGTGCCCGGGCGGACGCGTAGAGGCAGACGGCGGCGGCGGTGGCCAGGTTGAGGCTTTCCGCCCGCCCGTGGATCGGAACGCGCACCACCTCGTCCGCGAGTGCGCGGGTCTCCGCCGGCAGCCCCCAGGCCTCGTTGCCGAAGATCCAGGCGGTGGGGCCGCCCATGGCGCCCCGGTCGAGCTCTTCGTCGAGGTCGCTCTCGCCGGCGCCGTCGGCGGCCAGCACGCGCAGCCCCGCGGCCCGCAGCCCGCGCACGGCTTCCTCGACCGGTACGCCGACGGCGACCGGGAGGTGGAAGAGCGAGCCGACGGAGGCGCGGACGGACTTGGGGTTGTAGAGGTCCACCGAGGCGTCGGTGAGCACCACGGCGTCCGCGCCGGCGGCGTCGGCGCAGCGCAGCACGGTCCCGGCGTTGCCGGGGTCGCGGACGTGGGCGAGGACGGCGACCAGCCGGGGCCGGGCGGCGAGCACGTCGTCGAAGGAGGTGTCGAGGAAGTGGCAGACCCCGATGAGTCCCTGCGGGGTGACCGTCTGGGAGATCTCGGCCATCGTGGCGTCCGAGGCGGTCAGCACCCGGGCCCCGGCTGCCCGGGCGGCCTCGACGACGTCGGCGTACCGTTCGGCCGCCTCCGCGGTGGTGAACAGCTCGACGAGCGTGCCGCGGCCTTCGGCGTCGCGGTGGTCGACCGCCTCGCGCACGGCCTGCGGGCCCTCGGCGAGGAACCGCCGTTCCTTGGCCCGGACGTTGCGGCGGGCCAGCCGGCGGGCGGCGGCGACGCGCGGGTTGCGCGGGGAGATCGGCTCGTCGGTGCCCATGGGTGCGGCGTACTCGCTTCTGCGTCGGCGTTGGCGGGATCGGGGGCGTCGGGTGACTCGGCGTTCGGACGCGGCTGACCCGCAGGCGTTCGTGTCGCCTGCGGGTCAGATCACGCTGTTGTCCGGCGCTGCCGTCGTCGGGCCGATCAGGCGGCCTTCGGAGCGTTGACGTCGCTCGGCAGGGCCTTCTGGGCGACCTCGACGAGCGCGGCGAACGCGTTCGGGTCGTTGACCGCGAGGTCCGCGAGGATCTTGCGGTCGACGGCCACCTCGGCGGCCTTCAGACCCTGGATGAAGCGGTTGTAGGTGATGCCGTTGGCGCGGGCCGCCGCGTTGATCCGCTGGATCCACAGCTGGCGGAAGTCGCCCTTGCGCTTCTTCCGGTCGTTGTAGTTGTAGACGAAGGAGTGGGTGACCTGCTCCTTGGCCTTGCGGTAGAGGCGGGAGCGCTGGCCGCGGTAGCCGCTGGCCTGCTCCAGGATCGCCCGGCGCTTCTTGTGGGCGTTGACCGCCCGCTTGACGCGTGCCACGTGAAAACTCCTTGTAGCGGGGTCGGGGTTGACTCACCCGACCCGGAAATCGATGGGGTCCCGGTCTGGGTCGTGTCCCGGTGCGCGCTGGTGGCCGCTCCGGAACAGCCGACTCACTTGCCGAGAAGCTTCTTGATCTTCTTGGCGTCGGCCGGAGCCATCTCGACCTTGCCCGCAAGGCGGCGCGTCAGCGTCGACGGCTTGTGCTCGAGAAGGTGGCGGCGGCCGGCACGCTGGCGCATCACCTTGCCGGAGCCGGTGAGCTTGAAGCGCTTGCTCGCACCACTGTGCGTCTTGTTCTTCGGCATGTCGCCGTTCTCTCCTCGTCGGTGGCGTTTCCGCCCGGGGCCCCGGTTCTTGCGAACCGGCAGGCGGAAACGTCAGCTGTTCGGTTGGTTCTCCGGCGGCCGGACGGGTCCGGCGCCGGACGGGAGGCTCACGCCTCGGCGGAATCCTCCGGGGACTCGCTGCCCCGCAGACGCTCCGCCTTGCGGGCGGCCTGCGCCTCGCGGGCCTCGGCCATGGCCTCGGTCTTCTTCTTGTGCGGACCGAGGACCATGATCATGTTCCGGCCGTCCTGCTTCGGGTTCGACTCCACGAAACCGAGCTCCTGGACGTCCTCCGCGAGCCTCTGCAGCAGTCGGTAGCCCAGCTCGGGCCGGGACTGCTCACGACCGCGGAACATGATCGTGATCTTGACCTTGTCACCCTGCTTGAGGAACCGGACGACGTGACCCTTCTTGGTGTCGTAGTCGTGCGGGTCGATCTTCGGCCGGAGCTTCATCTCCTTGATGACCGTGTGCGCCTGGTTCTTGCGCGCCTCACGGGCCTTCATGGCCGACTCGTACTTGAACTTCCCGTAGTCCATGAGCTTGCACACGGGCGGTCGCGCGTTCGCGGCCACCTCGACGAGGTCGAGATCGTACTCATTGGCAAGCTCCAGTGCCTTCGCGAGCGGCACGATGCCGACCTGCTCGCCACTGGGACCGACGAGTCGCACCTCGGGGACGCGAATCCGGTCGTTGATACGGGGCTCGGCGCTGATGAGGCCTCCTCGGTAAGCACCACACGGTTGCCTGGCGGACAGCCGCGTAACGTCTGTGTTCGTGGGACCGCCCCGCTGGGAGCCGTGACGCGCAAAACGCCCCGGACGGGGACACAGGCAGGGCTCCTACAGACGGAGCACCGCCACGATCACCGCGGGGCGCAGTCTGACCTCGTGACCCGCCGACTGGAAGTCGATCGGGTGGGAGCTGTGTGGAGCCTCCACTTGCGGGTCGGGCACTACGGCACCCGACCGGTCGAACTCCATCGTACACGAGCCCGAGCCCCGCTCACGCCGCGATCCCCGCGGCCCCACGGCGGCGGCGCCGGCCCACTCGCCTAGGCTGGCCTCCGTCCCATCCTCCCACCGGGACGGCCTCCCCTCCCGCCGGGACGGCCGGCCGTCCCAGCGCACAGACGAAGAGAGCCATGAGCGACGCCACTCCGCAGGACCCCCGGCCCGGCTTCGAGGCCATGACCCGAGACATCGCGGACGTGCCCGCGGTCGAGGTGATCACCACCGTGGCGGTGCACCTGATGAGCTCGGCCGCCGTCAACCTCGGCCTCGCCGAGGACGGGGAGCAGCACAAGGACCTCGACGAGGCCCGCAAGCTCATCCACGCCCTCGCGGGTCTGGTCACCGCCAGCGCCACCGAGATCGGCTCCTACCACGCGGCTCCGCTGCGGGACGGTCTGAAGTCGCTCCAGCTGGCATTCCGCGAGGCGTCGCTGGTGCCGGACGAGCCGGGCCAGGGCCCGGGCGAGAAGTTCACCGGCCCGGTCTACGGCTGACCCCGCGCCGAGCGGTCTCCCGGAGCGTCGGCCCCCGGCGCGCCGTGCCGGCCGGGGCGCTGAGCTGCGCCACCGCGAGGTGATCGCGGCCACGTGCGTGCGGTGGACCTGAACCTGCGGACCCGGCGTGCGGACCGACATGGGCGACGGCGACAACCGGCCCGCCGGCGAACCCGCTTCCGGCGCCGCCCTCCTAGGACCTGCCGCCGCGGTCCGCCGGGGCGTTCCGGCGGTCGAAGAGCGGGTCGCCGGGCAGCTCGCCGTCCGGCGGCAGCAACGCGAGCTGGAGGCCGCGTACGAGGCGTTCCCGCAGCAGTTCGTCGGCTGCGAGGGCGTGCGCCACCGCGCCACCGGTCTCAGCCGGTGGCGCGGTCGGGGCCAGCCGCAGCGCGAGCACGCCGTCGGCGTCGCCGCCCGGGGTGAGGGTGGCCGCGTCGACGCCGTGCTGGTCGGCCAGCAGGGCGCGCAGGGCCGCGCGGACCTCCGGGTCCTCGGCGGGCGGGAGTGCGGCGTCCCGGCCCTGGGCGAGCGCGCGCAGGGCGGGACCGGTGAGCTGGTAGGTGACCGGGCCGGCGAGGTCGAGCACCAGGGTGTCGGCCCCCTCGTGGAAGGTCGCCTGGAGGGCCTGTCCGAGGGCGACGGCGACCGGGCGGGCGTCGGGGCGCCAGCGGGCGAGGGTGTCGGTGGAGGTGAAGGCGGGCAGCGCGCGCCGCCCGCCCGGCGCGTTGAGCGTGGGTACGGCCATGTCGCTGGTCTTCTCCCGGCGCAGGCCGTCCGGGCCGGTCTCCACCTCGCCCAGCACCGCGACCACCGGGACCAGCAGGCGGGCCCCGGACAGCAGCCGCAGCAGCTCCGGTTCGGTCGTCGGGTCCTTCTGCCAGGCGGCGAGCGCCGCCGTGAGCCGGGGGTCGGCCGAGCCGTCGTCCCCCGCGTACCCGGGGTCGGGGATGTTCTTGAGCGCCACCCGCAGAGCCTATCGCCGTGGCCGCGGCCGCCGGTCGGCCGGTAGGGGCCGGGCCGGTATCGGCGCGGTTCCGTCGATGTCAGGCGGCCGGGGGCGGCGCCACGCCGTACTCCGGCAGTTCCCGCGGTTCACGGCGGCGGCCGCCGGTGCGGTAGAGCACGATCGCCCCGCCGACAAAAAGCGCGCCGAGGACTCCGGCCGCCGGCGCCAGCCACCCTGCCGGGGTGGCGCTCGCGACCGGGCCGCCGCCGAAGTGCTCCTCGGGGTAGGGCTCGGGGCTGGGGTGGTG
>NZ_VJYK02000154.1 GCF_007097205.2 Streptomyces alkaliterrae | reverse complement strand
CGCCCGAACAGCCCGCCCGAACGGCTTCCCGCCCGAACGGACTCCGGCCCGGTGGCCGGTGGGCTACGACGCCGCCGCACGGTCCGCGCTCCCCTCCGCCCTGCGGCCCGCATGCTAAGCATCCGGTATGTCCGACGCCGGGGCACTTGTCCTCATCATGACCCTCGCCGTGCTTGCCCCCGCCCTCACCTACCTGGCGGGTCGCTGGCTCGCCGTGCCGGTGGTGGTCGTGGAGATCCTGCTCGGCGTGGTGGTCGGGCCCGACGTGCTCGGCTGGCTCCGCCCCGACGACCTCATCGAGGTCCTCTCCCAACTCGGCCTGTGCACCCTGATCTTCCTCGCCGGATACGAGATCGACTTCGCCGCAGTCTCCGGGGCCGTACTGCGGCGTTCGGTCAGCGCCTGGCTGGTGTCGCTGGCACTGGGGCTGGGCGCGGCCGTGCTGGTCGCCACCGGAGGGACGGACGCGGCGCTCTACGTCGGAGTCGCCCTCACCAGTACGGCGCTGGGCACCGTACTTCCGGTACTGCGCGACGCAGGGGGGCTGCGCGGACGGCTCGGCTCCGCCGTGCTCACGTACGGCGCCGTCGGCGAGTTCGGGCCGATCATCGCCGTCGCGCTGCTGCTCTCCGGCCGCGCGCCCGGTCGTGCCGCGCTGGTACTGACGGCGTTTGCCCTGCTCACTGCCGGGGCCGTGTACCTGGCCACCCGTCCCAAGCCGCCGTGGTTCGCCGCCGCGGTCGCCCGCACTCTCGACACCAGCGCCCACTTCCCGGTGCGGTGTGTGGTGCTGCTCCTCGCCGCCATGCTGGCGATCTCCCGCGCGTTCGGGCTTGACGTACTGCTCGGCGCGTTCGCCGCCGGTGTGCTCACCCGGCTGGTCCTCCGGGATGCCGCGGCCGCCGACCGCAAGGCCACCATGAGCAAGATCGAGGGGTTCGGGTTCGGCTTCCTCGTCCCGTTGTTCTTCATCAGCACGGGCGTCGGCTTCGACCTGGACGCGCTACTCGGCGGCGGCCGACCGCTGTTGCTTCTGGGAGTGTTCCTCGTGTCGTTCCTCCTTGTGCGGGGTCTGCCGGTGGTGCTGTTGGCACCGCCGGGCATGCCGCTCCGGGAACGTGCCGGACTCGCTCTGTACTGCTCGACGGCGTTGCCACTGGTCGTCGCGATCACCTCCTTGGGGGTCAGCGGCGGCAGGTTGGAGACGGCCGAGGCCGCCGCGTTGGTCGGTGCCGGAATGCTCTCCGTGCTGGTGTTCCCGCTGCTCGCGACCCGCTGTGTGCCGGCTGAGGCCGATGCGGCACCCGGCGGGCGGCGGGTGAGCTCGGGGGAGTGGTGAAGGCCCGTGACGTCGGCGTCGCCCCGCCGTCTCATGCGCGGGAGCGGACCTCCTCCGCCAGCGACTTGTCCAACGACACCCGCACCAGGCCGGCCGCGAAGGCCGCCGCGTCCTTCTTGGCCGTCAGCTTCGCCAGCTTTCCGGCCGACCCGGGAAGGCCGACCCGCTCCGCGCCGCTCTCCGCCTTCGAGTCCAGATAGGGCGCCACATCCGGCCAGACCGCCTGCACCTCGCGCAGGAAGATGTCCGCCCCCACCGGCCCCATCCCCTTCATCTCCCGCAGTCGCTCCCGCAGCGTCGGCAGATCGCCGTCCGCCTCGTCGTGGAGCCGACGCAGATCCCCGCCGTAGTGGTCGCGAACGTACTGCGCGGCCTCGCCGAGCATCGTGGACGTGCTCTCGTCGTACCTGCGGTAGCCGCCCTCGCCCAGGGCGTCCACCCGCTCCTGCCAACTTGCCTCGGCCATCGACCGCGGTGTCCGCAGACCGTGGGAGTAAAGCGCGCGAGCCGCACCCACCGCGGCGTCCGCGCGGATCCGGGCACTCAGCAGGGTGGCGAGCACCAACAGCTGGTAGAGCGGCTGCGGCGTGTCCCGCAGCCGGATGCCCGCCTCCTCGGCGTACGTCCGGCCGCACACCTCGAGCAGAGCTCCCGCGGTGCGGCGCTCATCCGCGCCACTCATCGCGGCGGCTTCAGTGGGTCGTGGCCGAGCCGCATCAGCCGACGCCTCCAGTGCTTCTGGCCGGCCACCGGCTCGAGGTCGCCACGGCGTTGCTCTCCGACCGTCCGGACGACCTCCCGCATCACCCGCAGGTCCTTGTCCGTCAGATCCGTACGGCGCTTCTGCAGCACCGCGAGCACAGCACGGCCGTCCGGCGTACCAGACCGCTCCGGAAGCTCTTCGGTGTTCTCGGCGGCGCTGTCCGTCCGCAGCCACTCGCTCAGCTCCTGGGAGGTCATGTTCACCATGCGATGGAACTCCTCCCACAGCTCGTCACGCTGAAGCGGATCCTCCGCCACGGTCCTTCTCCTCTCGTCGGACCCCTGCCGCCGACACCGCCCGGGGCGTCAGCGTTCTCTCGTAGCTCCGGACAGACGGGGGAGACGGCTCTCAGCTGCCGCTCGCGGAATTCGGCTCGGCAGGCCCCGGCTTGTCGCCCTCACGGCGAATCCGGTGCGCCGGATCGGTCTCCTCTTCGCCCGCATCGGGCACCTGGCCGGCGTCGGGCGGGTTGGCCATCTCCGGATTGCCGGAACCCGGTTCCGTTGTCTCGTGGCCCACCGTGGGCGCGGCGCCGCTGCCGTGAACGCGCCTGTCCTCCGGAGGCGTCTCCTCGCCCTCCGGCGCCTCTTCCGTGCCGTAGTAGCTGATCTCGTGGGGCATCAGCCGTCGGCCGTCGTGCGGCATCTCCGCGTCGGCGCGGTGCTCGTGCAGCTCTCCCACCGGCCCCGAGTCCGGTAGTGAGGGTTGCTCCTCCGGGCGCGGCTTCGGCGGCTGCCGCCGCAGGAACCGGATGCCGACCACCACCGCGGTGATGAGGATGACTACCGCGGCCACGCCCACCAGGAACGGGGCGATGCCGACCAGGAAACCGCGCTCCTGTGCGTACTCGAGCAGCGCGGGATGTGTCGTCACAGCGTCCGCGACGGTGGATCGCTCCACCAGTGTGGTGTTCATCCGGTACTGCCTCCCTCGCCGTCACCCTCCGGGTGCCCTCCGGAGCGTCCGCATATCGCTCCGGGCACTGTTTTCCTCCGTACGGCGCACCACCCGGGGTCGGCCGGCGCCCTGCGGACGCGGCGGCCCCAGCGGATGTGCGGGAATCGACGTCACGCCGCGGCGGCGTTGCCGCCCGGTGAGTCACCGCCGTTCCCCTCCGCCCAGCGCAGCACGGCGCCCAGGCCGCCTACCGGGACGTCCTCCGTCCCCGCTTCCTCCTCCGTCAGGACCACGACGTCGCCACCCGTCGCGGCGACGCTGCGGAGCAGCGCGTCGTCGGCGCGGGCCGACGCCGGTTCCGGCTCACCGAGATAGCGGGCGTCCGTGCGGCGCACTGCCACCTGGTCCGGGCCCCGGCCGATCCAGACCTCTCGCTGGAGATCCGATCCGCCCGGCCGCAGCAGCAGCGTCTCGACGCGGTGCTCCCGAGCCGCCTCCACGAGGGCCGGCACACCCTCCACGGCGGTCACACCGCCGTTGTGCTCGGCACGGCCCATGCGGAAGCGTTCCAGGGCCTCCGCGTTCCGCCGGTGCCGCTGTTCGACGATGAGCTCCTCGATCTCCTCGTCCAGCAACCTGGACTGCGACCCTTCGGCCCGGCCGCCGTGCCTGGTCTCGACGACCGACGCGTTGAGCGCGGTCGGCAGCTTGTCGTGCACGGAGCGCCGCTGCCGCGGGTCGCCCACCAGCAGCACGACGTCCGCGCCGGTCTCTTCGACCGTCTGCGCCACACCGGAGGCGATCTCGGCGGCGTTCTGCTCCCAGGTGTTCTCCACGGAGAGCTGGAAACGCCGCTCGGACCAGTCGACGGTGGGCGTGCGGGTGAGGGGCCAGTCCCGCCCCGTGACACCGCCGGCCTCCTGACCTACGCCTCCTGCCCGGCGCAGCTCGAAGTCCGCGCCCTGCTTGTCGACGTACGCCACCAGGCAGGTGTGCGGCTCCGCGATCCGTTCCATCAGCGGAGTGAGGTGGGGGACGGGTGTCCAGTGCGTTTCCGGCAGCGGCGGCGGCTCACGCAGCGGTACCGTCAGTCGAACCCCGCCCTCCCTGGCGAACACGGCGACACCGGGATGCTCCGGCCTCGGCTCACGCAACGCCGCGAACACGGCGTCGCAGGTCGCGCCGTCCGCACCCTGCGAGTCGAGTCGGCTGCGGGCCTCCCGCGCGGTGAGTTCCTGCTGGGACTCGGCGCCGGGGCCCGGCTGCGCGCCTGCCATGTACACGGACGCCCAGGGCCCGGCTTCGTCGAGGACGGGATTGAGGAATGCGAGATCCATGACTCCTCCACGGTGGTACGGGCTACGGCTGACGAGTGGGTTTGCCGATGAGTCGGCTCGGAAGGCGCGTGGCGCCCGGCTGGTGGGCCGAGCAGCGGGTTCGAGAAGGTTCCCGCGCCGCACACAGCGCGCCCCCGCGCGGCCTCAGGCGCCGAACTCGCGCAGAGCCGCGTCGCAGAACGCCTTCAGATCGTCCGGCTTGCGACTTGTCACGAGCGGGCCTGGGCCTTCCTCGCAGACCCGGACCTGCTCGTCGACCCAGGTACCGCCGGCGTTCTTGATGTCCGTGCGCAGACTCGGCCACGAGGTCAGCGTCCGTCCTCGGACGACATCGGCCTCGACCAGCGTCCACGGCCCGTGGCAGATGGCCGCCACCGGCTTGCCGGACTGACTGAACGACTTCACGAAGGCGACCGCTCCGCTGTCCAACCGCAGGAAGTCCGGGTTGGCGACGCCGCCTGGCAGCACCAAGCCGTCGAAGTCGTCCGCCGACACCTTGTCGACGGTCACGTCCACGGGAAAGGTGTCCGCGGCGGTCAGGTGGTTGAACGCCTGGACCTCACCTGGCTTCGGGCAGACCAGCACCGGCTCGCCGCCGGCGTCCTTCACCGCCTGCCAGGGGTCGGTCAGCTCGACCTGTTCGACTCCCTCGCTTGCCACCAGAAACGCGATACGCATATACGCCTCCTTCTGGTCTCGGCTTCGGCCCGCGGCGCTTCGGTTCCGCGACTCAGACCCGGCGGCCCGCGTCGCAAGGGCTCTGCCCGCTTCCGGACCTGGCGGCCCCGCCGGGAAGGGCGAGGGCCGCAGCGGCATGGGCCCCATCCTGCCCCGCCGTCTGCCTGTCAGCATGCCGGCCGTCGGTAGGTCGACGCCGACACGGCGCCGCTCGGCAGGAGCCTCCGGAACGCCGCACTCTCACATCACACGCCTTGCCGTAAGCGACGCGAGTATGCCGTCGACGCACGAGATTCACGTGGTGGTCGGTGCGCGGCGGGATATCAGACCGCCTGGTGGTGGAAGCTCTGCGAGGCGGCCGTCATGCACCTCAGCCGTTCGGTCGACCGCTCTCAGATGCGACCGGTCATGAGTGACCACGACCGTAGCCGTGCACCGCTCGTGAGTGAGGTTGACCAGGAGGTTCATCACGGCGGCCCCGCGTTCCTGGTCGAGGGCGCTGGTGGGTTCGTCGACCAGGAGCACCGAGGGCTCGTTCATGAGCGCTCGTGCGATGTTGACGCGCTGCCGTTGTCCGCCGGACAACTGGTGAGGGCGCCGGTCCGCCTGCTGGGAGAGACCGACCGTGTCCAGCAGCTCCAGGGCGCGACGGCGGGCGTGCCGCGGGCGCCGCCCAGCGAGATGGGCCATGACCTGTAGCTGTTCCGCGGCGGTGAGGGAGGGAAGCAGGTTGGGCTGTTGGAACACCACCCCGATGTGGTTTCGACGGAGCTCGGCGAGCGCTCCAGGGCCGAGGGTGCGGGTTTCCCGCCCGGCGACGGTGACACTGCCGCTGTCCGGGGTGATGAGCGTCGCGGCCACCGCAAGGAGACTGGACTTCCCCGAACCCGAAGGGCCGACCACGGCGACGACCGTTCCTGCCGGCACCTCGAGCGAGACCTGATCCAGCGCTGTCAGTCGGCCGGTGCCGTCGGGGTAGGTCAGGGTGATGTCGGTGAGGGACAGGTTCATCGGGCACTCCCCAATGCCGTGAGTGGGTCGACGGCGGTGACGCGGCGGACCGCCAACACGGCCCCGAGCAGGCCGAGGGCCGTCATGGTGAGGGCGGGGAACAGGACGGTGGCCGGTTCCAGTACGAACGGCACCGTGTCTCCCAGTGCGACGCCGGCCAGGGCTGCGAGGGCCGTGCCGACTCCCGTGCCCAGCACCAGCAGCACCACCGCCTGCCCCACGGCGTCCCGCAGGAGGTAGCCGGTAGAGGCTCCCAGCGCCTTCAGAACGGCGATGTCGGTACTGCGCTGAATCGTCCAGACGGTGAAGAAGGCGCCGATGACCAGCGCGGATATCAGGAACAGGAAGCCGCGCATGAGTTGGAGCGAGCCGTTCTCCGCCGTGTAAGAGCCGATCGCGGCGAGCGAGTCCTCAACGGTGACGGTCCTGGTACCGAGCCGCCGATCGACGGCGCCGATGTCCGGGGACGCGGAGGAGTCGACGCGGAGAGCGATCACGGTCGCCACCGGCGGATCGTCCGCCTCGGTGGCCTGGTCGCCCGCCTGATCGTCTCGCCCGACCTCTACGGCCCGCGGCGACG
Source organism: Streptomyces alkaliterrae (assembly GCF_007097205.2). Taxonomy (GTDB): domain Bacteria; phylum Actinomycetota; class Actinomycetes; order Streptomycetales; family Streptomycetaceae; genus Streptomyces; species Streptomyces alkaliterrae. Next base: position 6,510 of record NZ_VJYK02000154.1, on the reverse strand, counting down.
CCAACGGCTGCCACACGTCGAGGGAGGTCCATACGACGGGGGTGTGGCTGAACATCGACCCTTCGGCGATGCCGCTCACGATCAGCTGCCGGGCGCCGAGCCGGAACGTGTCTCCGACAGTCAGCCGCAACTCGTCGGCGGCTCGTTGCGACAGCACGGCCTGTCGCGAATCCAGCTTCGCGTCCGGGGCGAGTGGTGAGCCCGGTGTGACGCCGAACGCCGCCACGGCGCGGTTGACTGCTCCTGCCTCGGCGCGGGTCATCGCGATGCCTAGCGGATCGGCGGAGATGACGCCTGGTGCACTTCGCCAGGCGGTCAAGGTCGTCTTCTCGAGTCGTGAGTCGGCGAAGGACACGCTCTCCCCGTCGGGGGCCGCGGCGAACACGAGCCTGTCGGCGGGCAGCGAGGTGATCGCCTGCGTGTTCTCACGGCCGAGCCCGGCGGTCAGCCCGGACAGCAGGCCGACGAGAAGCGCGATCAGGGTGGTCACGACGCCCATGAGCGCGAACCTGCCTCGTGCGAAGCGCAGGTCCTTGCAGGCGACGAACACGGTTGTCCCCTCTCTCGTAGTGGCGGCACTCGTGGCGGCGCGTTCTCGCCCGCTGCGGTGCCGGTTCAACTGTCCGGGGCTCGGTGGTGCGCGAGCATCGGCTCCATGGCGGTATCGCTGGAGTCAAAAGGTGCACTGGGCTTTACACCTTTTGGCTGATGGCGGAGCGCCGCCCGGGCCTCTAAGGTCAAACCAGCGCGATCGGCCTCTGCTGAGGCATCGGCGGGCCGGCAGCTCTCGAAGCCCGGTGACACTCCCCCCGCCCGGGCCCCCGACCGAGATCGCTGAACGAGCGAAGAGGCGACGAGCCCGCGACGAGCCGTGACGGCCCTCCTCCCCGGCTGACACCGATCGCCCCCACGTCCCGACTCACGTGGGTTGTGGAGACGCGACGGCGAGGGTGCCTGCCGGCAGGAGACCCAGGGCCAGGCTTCCCTCGAGCGGTGAGCCACGGCCGAGGCTCTTCCCGTCCTGACCGCGCGACACGACTCGACGGCCCCGTCTCCGGCGTCGCCCGCCGGGCAGGCGCGCGACTCGTGGGGCCGCGCGGTGATGTTGCGAACATTCGACAGGTCCAAACCCTTTGGAGGCGCCGTGGAATCACGATCACTGACACCCGTCCTGCGTGTACTCGCCGGCTGCGTTCACCTCCTCGTCGCAGCCTTGCTGACCCTGGCCGCCGCGCGTGCACTGCTGGGTGCCTCCGAGGTACGCGGCTCACCGGCCGCGGTCCTGGTGGCCGCCGTGCTTGTCGCAGCCGTGTACGCCCTGGGGCCCGTCTTGGCGGGCGCGCGGATCTCGGCGCGGGTCTCAGCGCGGGCGACCGGTCTCTGGCTCACCGGGCTGCTGCTCTCCTGGCTGGTGCTTCTCGCGCTGACGCCTGACGGTGTCTGGCTCGCCTTCCCGTTGTTCTTCGTCGAGCTGTATCTGCTGCCCGTGCGGTGGTCGCTCCCGCTGGTCGCGGCGACGACGGGAGCTGCGGTCGCCGGCTTCGGCTGGCACGCCCACGTCCTCACGATCGGAACAGTGGTCGGGCCGGTGCTCGGGGCCGCGGTGGCCGTGGCGGTGGTGCTGGGCTACCAGGCGCTGTACCGGGAGAACGTCCGACGTCAGGAGCTCATCGAGGAGCTGACCGCGGCACGCAGCGAGCTGGCGGCCGTCGAGCGCACGACCGGTGTGCTGACCGAGCGCGAACGGCTGGCCCGAGAGATCCACGACACCCTCGCCCAGGGACTGTCGAGCATCCAGTTGCTGCTTCGTGCTGCCGAGCGCGAGCTGCCCGACCGCCCCGACGTGGCGTCGGACCACGTTCGGCAGGCCAGGGTCGCAGCTGTGGACAACCTCGCGGAAGCGCGACGGTTCATCCGCGCACTGACGCCCCCGGACCTTCAGCGGGGTTCCCTGCCGGCAGCGCTGAGGCGACTGTGCGAGGCGACGGCGACGGCTTTGACCTCCGCCCCGGCCGGTGCCTCCCAGGATGCCCCTCGGCCGACAGCCGGGTCGGTGGGGCGGGCGAGTGGCGAGACGGGGCGAAGTGCCCTGATCGTGGAGAGTGCGGCAGGGCGCCCCGCGAACCAGGCGGGGCGAAGACCAGGCGGCGACCCGGAGGTAACCGATGGTGACCCGGATGACACAGGCATTTCTGGCACGCCTCTTCCCCGTGCTGAGTCGGACCGGCCTTCTGAAGTCGTGGGTCGTCTGGAAGGTACTGCGGTGGGCCTACCGCAGAGCGGCGTCGGTTCGCGCTGCCCGGGCGGCGGCACGTCACACCATGGTGAGGAGGACGCACGGGCGGGGCGGGGCGGTGACGCGTCATCGGAAGACGGCCGTGACGGAGCACGGTCGGCGGCGGGGTCCGGGCCCGAGAGCTCGCGGCTCCTGTCGGAGGAAGCCGCGGTCACGAAGGCGGCGGCGCACGGCGGGGAGGACCGCGTGGGGGAGGGCCGCGAGGTAGCGGTGGTAGGCGGCGCGGGAGCGGTTGTGCCAAGGGGCCGACCGGAGGTGCGTTTCCATCTGTCCGGTGAGCCAGTGGTGCTGCCGACCCCGATCGAGGTGGCTCTGCTGAGGATCGCCCAGTCCGCACTCGGCAACGCGCTCAGCCACGCGGACGCCGGCCGGGTCGAACTGACGCTCAGCTACATGTCCGCGCCCGGGGAGGCCGAGGTCGCGCTGGACGTGGTGGACGACGGCATCGGGTTCGTGCCCGAGGAGCTGCCGCCGCCCGGCTCCGCTCCGGACGGCGCCGGGTTCGGGCTGGCGGCGATGCGGGCGCGAGCGCACGCGCTGCACGGCACGTTTGTCGTGGAGTCGGCTCCTGACCAGGGCACCGCCGTTGCTGTCACCTTTCCGTTCTCCGTCGCCGAAGACTCGGGGCAGGCAGTGTGATGACAGACCGACCGATCCGAATTCTCATCGCCGACGACCATCCCGTCGTGCGCGCGGGCTTGCGGGCCATCCTCGAGCTGGAGCATGACTTCGAGGTGGTCGCCGATGTCGCCACCGCCGAGGAGGCGGTGTCCCTGGCCGCCGAGACGCCGCTTGACGTCGTGCTCATGGACCTTCAGTTCGGCGATCGGATGCTCGGTTCCGAGGCCACGGCGAAGATCACCGCGATGGCCGGAGCGCCGCGGGTGCTGATCCTGACCACATTTGGAACCGACGCCGACATCGTCGCCGCGATCGAGGCCGGCGCCACGGGCTACCTGCTCAAGGATGCTCCGACCGAGGAACTGACCACCGCGATGAGAACGGCCGCCGCGGGGAGGTCGGCCATCGCGCCCACGGTCGCACTCCGACTCATGGACAGGGTGCGGCAGCCCAACGCGGTGTTGTCACGGCGCGAGACGGAGGTTCTCCAACTCGTCGCGGAAGGGCTCTCCAACGTGGCGATCGCCAAGCGGCTCTTCCTCAGCCAGGCCACCGTCAAGTCCCATCTGGCGCACATCTACACGAAGTTGGATGTCGACTCACGCACCGCGGCCGTGGCGGCCGCGACGGCTCGCGGACTCATCCGCATATGAGCGCGGGTGGGTGGCGCACCCCCGACCATGTGACGTTCCGTGATCGTGGCGACACGTTCGTGTCACGAGTTGATCAAGATCCGCTTCGGGTGCACAACCTTTCCTGCTGTCGATTCGTCCGATTGAAGTTGGTCTGAGCGTTAACATCCCCTCAAGAAAGGGGGGTTGTTGCCGTCAGGGCTTGGAATGCGGGGCCCGGGTCTATTAACGTTCGATAACGCAGCGCGGTCGTCACAGCCGTCACAGAGGCGGCGCCGTGCGCCTTGGCCGAATCCTGCACGTGTGTGATCAACCGTCACTCGCACACGAAGGGAACCGGGGAACCACTTCCTTGGGGTGAATCGGGCAGCTTCTCCGAAGCCGCCCGTAGGAGACCTTCCTGCTCCGAACCCGTCAGCTAACCCGGTAGGCGTGAGGGAAGGAAAGGAGAACGCCTCCGTGGCGTCTAGCAGGCCTGCCGCCGATACCGTCAGCACCGCCATAGTGCCGCCTCCCGCCTACGGGCCGGACGTCGAGGACTCGTGCGGTGAGTGGAACCCCACCGCTGACTCCGTCCGCCCGGTCCGTGGCCGCCACCGTGTGGCCAAGCAGCGCGGCATGGGCCGTAGCAGCGCAGTGCTGGGCGTCGGCATGGTCGCCGCGATAGGCGCCGGTGGAATGGCCACCGCGAATGACAAGCCCAAGGCCCCGGTGTCGGTTCCCGACCTCGGGGCGCTGGTGGACAAGCTGCCCGCCGCCTCCGACCTTCCCGGCTTCGGCGGCCTGGCCGACAAGGCCGACGCCGAGTCCACCGCGCAGGCCGCCCCGCTCACCCAGGTCGGACTGACCAGTCAGGACGCCGCCGCCGGGCAGACCGACGCCGGTGAGGCGCTGCGTGCCCGGATTCTCCAGCAGGCCGACGCACAGCAGGCCGCCGCCGACACCCAGGCGCGAGAGGTTGCCGCCAGCGCCGCGGCGGCGGAGGCCGCCCAGGAGGCCGCCCGTCTCGCGGAGGCGGAGCGGAAGGCCGAGGAGGAGCGCCGGCGTAAGGCCGAGGAGGAGCGGAAGCGCAAGGCGGAGGAGGAGCGGCTGCGCAAACTGGCCGCCAGCTACACCCTCCCCCTCGCCAACTTCCAACTCACCTCGACGTTCGGCGAGTCCGGTTCGATGTGGTCCAACAACCACACCGGCCAGGACTTCGCCGCGCCGACCGGCACGCCGGTCAAGGCGGTCCACACAGGCACGATCAAGGAGGCGGGCTGGGCGGGCGCGTACGGGTACCGCATCATCCTCCAGCTCGAGGACGGTACTGAGGTCTGGTACTGCCACCTTTCCTCCATGACCCGTACGAGCGGCCAGGTCACCACAGGCGACACGATCGGCCGTGTCGGCTCCACCGGCAACTCCTCCGGTCCGCACCTCCACCTCGAGGTCCGACCCGGTGGCGGCGACCCGATCAACCCGCTTGTCTGGCTGCGCAGCAAGGGCCAGGCGATCTGAACCGCCCGGCGTGGTTCTTCGCACCCGTCCGGCTGCTCGTGCCGCTGATCGGCGGCACGGCCTCCGACTCTCGCCTTTCCCTGCCCGCGGGCGTGCCGTACCCCCACATGGCGCACCCGCGTCCCACACGTGCCGCCGCCCTCCCCGCGGGCGGTGGTGCACACTCCGGCGGTCCTGGTGGACACCCCCCGACACCAGGGCCGCCGGTTTCCCCGGTCGGGCGGACCGCCCTGCTCGGGGTGTGAGTTCGGGTTCCGCGGGCGCGCGGTTCACTCCTCCCGTCGGTGGTGGTGCGCGGCGCGCCGGAGCCTGTTGGGGTGAAGGGCCGCGCAGGCGCGGCCGTGATAGCCCGAGGTGCGCCTGAGGCGGGTGACATGGCCGACCGGCCTGGCGTCGGTACAGGCGCGAGCCTGGTCGTCCGTGAGGGCCGCCGGAGTGGTGCGTGCGGTGCCGAGCAGCCCGGTCAGAAGCGCCTGTACGGTGGAGAGCGCGGAGGTCAGGATGGTGCGGAGAGGCATTTCGCGTCCCTTCGGGTCGTGAGAGGTACGCGTTGACTAAGGCCGACAAGGCCGCGCCCGGAACGGCTTGTTGCGTGGCGGTGACGGGATGTCACTGTTGCGTGTGGTGCAGAAGCCTTCCTTCCACGGCCGTGTAACAGTGCCGTGCGGCGGAGTGTGTCACGCGCTCTGGCGGGCGAAGCGCTGGAAGTCGTTGTGGGGGCGCACCCACCCTTCTGCGTGGAACGCCGCCGTTCCCTGAGCTGACAGGCCGGGATCGGCGAGGGCGCGGCTGACCCACGACTCGGGTGTGGGGCCGAAGAGGCTACGCAGTCGGGCGGACTCGGCGAGCAGTGAGCTGATGACGGTCCACTGGTCGGCGGTTCGGCGTGGGCTTTCGTCCGAGTGGCTGAGAAGGCCGCGTGCGTTGACGTAGACGTGCACGCCGTCGACCGGCAGTGGCCGTCCGTCCGTGGTGCTGACCGGCACGTCGGCCATCGGGAGGAACGCCCGCCAGCAGTTGGGCAGTTCGGTGGCGTCGACGGCCGCGAGCTGGGCGGGCGTCAGCCAGGTGACGGTCAGCGGCGTGACGACGCCGGGGCGCAGGCAGGGAGAGGCGGAGACGTAGCCGGGCCGGCTCAGGTGCCCGGAGAGTCCGACCGCGAGTCCGCTCACCCGTACCGGCACGACGGGAACGGTCCGACTGACCCCGGCGTGGGTCAGTTTGTGGTGCAGCTGGGCCGGAGAGCCGTTGGAGCCCACGGCCAGGACGGCGACCCGTCCGGATCCTGTGATGGGAAACGATCCGAGTGGCAGCAAGTGGTCATCTCGCAGCAGCGACGGTTCGTCCACCCACCTCCCCGGGTATGACAGGGTGCCCGCAGCGGTACGGCGTCGTGGCCCGCGTCGACCAGCCGTCTCGCGGGTCCCGCGGTGCCGCTCATGTGCCCGCCCGCCCGTAGAC
>NZ_VJYK02000153.1 GCF_007097205.2 Streptomyces alkaliterrae | reverse complement strand
GCCCCACACCCACCCGGCCGAGGCGGTCCTGGCCGGTGACGCGGCGGCGGCCAGGGCGGTGGAGACCGAGCACCGCGCGGGCGCCGCCGCACTGCCGCGCCGCTCCTCGACGTGGGCCGCGCACAGCCGACGCCCCCGCCGCCGATGACCATGCCAAAGGTCTGGAGCTGCACCATTGACCGGCGCGCCGCCCGGCTCCTGCGGGGGGAGCGTACGCGACCGCTCGCCGCGGACGACGGATCCTTGACCGGATCGGAGTGATTCTTCGGCGGGCCGGGGACCGGACCTCCGAATCGGGAGCGGGACGCGTGGGAACTGGCGCTGATCAAGGCGGTCGAACTGGCCGACCCTGACCACTTCGCGTTGGGGTGCGGTGGCACCCGGAGGCCGATCAGGACCCCCGGGTCATGCGAGCGCTTGTCGAATCCGCTCGGCCAGCACGTGTGGCGCCCGAACAAGCGACGGCCCGTACCAGGTGAGGTGCCGGCCGCTCACCAGCGCGGCGGGCAGCCCCGGGAACGCCTCGGGACCGTCCTCGGCGGTGAAGCGGTACGGCTCGTCGGGCAGCACGACCAGGTCGGCGCCGCACCCGGCGAGTTCGGCGAGCGGTACGCGCGGGTAGCGCTCGGCGTGGTCGGCGTACCGCTGGCGCACGCCGAGGCGGGCCAGCAGGTCCCCGGCGAAGGTGTCCCGCCCGAGCACCATCCACGGGCGTCGCCAGATCGGCACGACGGCGCTCACGTCGAACTCCGGCCGCAGCCCGCCCCACGCCTCCTCGGCCCGAGCCAGCCAGTCAGGCCGGCGCAGCCCGAGGGCCGTCACCAGCAGCCGGTCCAGCTCGGTGAACGCCTGGTCGAGTCCGCGGATCTCGGTGACCAGCACGGGGAGTCCGGCCGCGCGCAGGGCGGCCAGGTCGGGTGCCCGGTTCTCCTCCTCGTTCGCGACCACCAGATCGGGGCCGAGGCCGACGATCCGGTCGACGTCCGGGTTCTTGGTGCCGCCGATCCGCACGACGTCGAGCCCGGCCGGGTGCTCGCACCAGTCGGTGGCGCCGACCAGCAGGCCGGGGGCGCTGACCGCCACCGCCTCGGTCAGCGAGGGCACCAGCGAGACGACGCGGGGTGCCGCGCTCATGCCAGGGCGTCCTCGGCGCGGTCGGCTTCCCGCAGCAGCCCCTCACCGACGACCTCGACACCGGCCAGCTCGCCCGGCCGCACGACCACCGGTCCCGGGTGACGGACCTCGACCGGCCCCGGCGCGCCCTCCAGGTCGAGGGAGACGACCGAGTCGTGGCCGTAGAAGCAGATGTCCCGCACGACGCCGCTGACGGCCGCCGCCTCGGGGTCGACCAGCCGCAGCTGTTCGGGCCTCAGCAGCACGCTGCCGGGCCCCTTGCCGCCGCCTGCCACCGGGACCGTGCCGACGCAGGTGCGCGCCCGTCCTTCGGCGACGGTGGCGGGCAGCACCACCGCGTCGCCGACAAACGCCGCGACCCAGGAGTCGACCGGTGAGCGGTAGACCTCCTCCGGCGTGCCCGACTGGGCGACCCGGCCGTTCCGTACGACGGCCACCAGATCGGCGGTGGACAGCGCCTCCTGCTGGTCGTGCGTCACCAGGACGGCGGTGGCGCCGGTGGCGTGCAGTGCGTCGCGCACGTCCGCGCGCACGCCGGCGCGCAGCGCGCTGTCGAGCGCGTTGAACGGCTCGTCGAGCAGGACCAGCGCGGGACGCGGGGCGAGCGCCCTGGCGAGCGCCACGCGCTGCTGCTGTCCGCCGGACAGTTCGTGCGGCATGCGCTCACCGTGCCCGGCCAGCCCGACGAGTTCCAGCATCTCGGCGGTGCGCGCGGCACGTTCGGCGCGGGAGAGCCCGGTGAGTCCGAAGGCGACGTTCCGCGCCACGCTCAGATGCGGGAACAGCGCGCCCTCCTGGGCGACGATGCCCACCCCTCGCCGCTCCGGCGCCACGTGGACGCCGGGGCCGACGACCGTGCGCCCGCCCAGCTCCACCCGCCCGGCGTCCGCGTGCAGGAAGCCGGCGATGATCCGCAGCATGGTCGTCTTGCCGCAGCCGGACGGGCCGAGCACGGCGACCAGCCGGCCCGAGGGCACGTCCAGGTCGAGTCCGTCGAGCACGGGGGTGCCGTCGTAGGACTTGCGGAGCTCGCTGATGTGCAGGTCTGTCATGAGCGATGCCTTCCGAGCAGGTAGGCGGGCACGGCCGCGACGAGGATGAGGGCGGCCGCGTAGGGCGCGGCGGCGGCGTACGCGGAGACGGTGGTCTCCGCCCAGAGTCTGGTGGCCAGGGTGTCCATGCCGGTAGGCCGCAGCAGCAGGGTGGCCGGCAGTTCCTTCATGATCACCACGAAGGTCAGCGCGGCACCGGCGGCGACGCCGGGCGCGGCCAGCGGGACGGTGACCTCCCGGAGTACCTGGAGGGGGCGCCGGCCCAGCGAGCGGGCCGCGTCCTCCAGCACCGGCGGCGCCTGGAGCACGGCGGACCTGGTGGCGGAGACCGCAAGCGGCAGGAAGAGCACCACGTACGCCACGACCAGCAGCGGCAGTTGCTGGTACAGCGGGTAGGCGTAGCGGACGGAGAAGAAGACCAGCGCCAGGGCCACGGTGATGCCGGGCAGCGCGTGGCCGGCGTAGGCGGCCTGCTCGAGCAGTCGGGCGGTCCGGCCCCGGTAGCGGGCGGCGATCACCCCGACTGGCAGGGCGAGCAGCACGGTGGCGAGCGCGCCGAGCCCGGCGACGGTCACGGTGTTCTGGACGGCGTCCCAGAGCCTGCCGGGCTCCCAGGTGGCGGAGTTGCCGACGGCGATCCAGTAGCCGAGCGTGGCCAGTGGGAACGCGACGGCGGCCGCGGCCACCGCCGTGCACCAGGCGAGCGCCGGCGCCGTCCAGCGGCCCAGTCCCAGCCGCAGCGGGGGGCGGGCGGTGCCGGAGCCGGTGCGGGCGTGGCCGGCCCGCCCCCGGCTGCGGTTCTCGCCGACGACGAGCAGCACGGTGAGCACGACGAGCAGGCAGGAGAGCACGGCCGCCGGGGTGCGGTCGAAGCTGGCGCGGTAGCTGGTGTGGATGGCCCGGGTGAACGTCTCGTAGCGCATGATCGAGACGGCGCCGAAGTCCGAGAGCACGTACAGCGCGACGAGCAGCCCGCCGCCGGCGGCGGCCGGCCGCAGCTGCGGCAGGGTGATCCTCGCGAACACCCGCCAGGCGCCGAGCCCCAGCGAGCGGGCGGCCTCCTCCTGGGCGGGGTCGACGCGGCGCAGCGCGGCGGCCGTGGGCAGGTACACGTAGGGGAAGCAGGCCAGGGTGAGGGCGAGGGTGGCGCCGGTGAAACCGGCCAGCCCGGGCAGTGCGGAGACCCAGGCGAACGCGGCGACATAGCTGGGCACGGCGAGCGGCAGGGTGGCCAGTACCGTCCACAGCCGGGGGGCGGGCAGCGCGGTGCGCACGGTGAGCCAGGCGAGGCTGACGCCCAGCAGCAGGCAGAGGGTGACCACCGTGGCGGTCAGCCCGAGGCTGCGGGCGAGCAGTTCGACGGTGCGTTCGGCGGCCAGTACGTCCCAGGCGTAGCCGGGGCCGTTCTCCAGCGCCCGCACCGCCAGGTAGCCGAGCGGCAGCAGGGCCAGCGCGGCGGCGAGCGTCGCGGGCACGGCGAGCACGGCGGGCGGGCGGCGGCGGGCGCGCCGCCGCCCGGCCGGTGCGCTGGCACCGGCCGGGCGGAGGGTGGCGGTCATCTGACTCAGACCATCCCGACGTCCTTGAGAAGCTCAAGCGTCTTCTCAAGCGAGTCCAGTTCGCTCAGGTCGATGTCCGGGCCGCCGAGGGTGTTCAGGGCGGGCAGGCCCTCGACCGGGCTGGTGACACCGGCGACCAGCGGGTACTCGCTGGTCTCCTTCGCGAAGTAGGTCTGGGCGTCCTTGCCGAGCAGGAAGTCGACCGCCTTGCGGCCGGCCTCGCTCTGGCCGCCCTTGAGGACGCCGACGCCGGCGACGTTGACCAGCGCGCCGGGGTCGCTGCCGGGCAGGAAGTGCAGCTTGGAGTTCAGCTTGTCCTCGCCGACCTCCTTGCGCTTCTCGAACCAGTAGTAGTGGTTGATCAGGCCCAGCGAGGCCTCGCCGGCGTCCACACCGTCGCGCACGGCGCCGTTCTTCTCGTAGACCTTCGGCGAGTTGGCCTTGAAGGCGGTGAGCCAGTCGCGGGTCTTCTTCTCGCCCTCGGAGACGCGCATGGCGGTCACGAACGCGTGGAAGGAGGCGTTGGTGGGTGCGTAGCCGACCTTGCCCTTCCACTTGGCGTCGGTCAGCTCGTGGACGGACTTCGGCAGGTCCTTCTCGGCCACCTTGTCGGTGTTGTAGATGACCACGCGGGAGCGGCCGGAGACGCCGACCCAGTCGTCCTTGCCGCCGCGGTACTTGGCGTCGACCTTGTCGAGGGACTTCTGCGGCAGCTTGTCGAGGACGCCCTCCTTGGAGAGCGCGCCGAGCGCGCCGCCGTCCTGGGCGAAGAACAGCCCGGCCTTGGTGCGGTCGCCCTCCTCCAGGATCTGCGCGGCGAGCTCGGCGGTGTCGCCATAGCGCACCTCGACCTTGAGCCCGGTCTCCTTCTCCAGGTCCTTCAGCAGCGGCGCGACCAGCGCCTCGTCACGGCCGGAGTAGACGACAAGGCTGTTGTTCTTCTCGCCCTTGCCGTCCTTGCCGCCGTCACCGTTGTCACTGCCGCAGGCGGCGGCCGCGGGGAGCACGACGGCTGCGGCCGCGACGGCGGCGAGGGTACGCAGTCGGGCTCGTCTGGCCGGTTCGCTCTTCATGCAAGGACCTTTCCTCGTGTCGCCGTCCCGGGCGGAACGACAGCTCGCATCCTCTGGCGTTCACCAGCGGCAGGTAATGAATAAGGTAAACCTTGCCTAAGGGTCAAGGTGCGGCGGGGTCCCCGAGACGGTTGTCACCGAGCCGTGATCCGGTGTTCGGACGTCAGGGAGCCCCCGGCGCGTCGTACGCCAGGGGCTCCCGGGGGTGCCGTCAGCCGGCCCGTGAAGGGCCCGATTCGGGCTGGATCAGCGCTTCTTGGTGAGGTCGCCGCCTGTTCCGCGGCGGCCGTCGTCCGGGCCCTCGCCGTTGTCGCTACCGCCGTTCTGGGACAGGCTGCCGTTCTCCAGGCCCTCCTCGATCGCGGCGACCGCGTGACCGATCAGTCTCTCCTGCTGCTCCTTGCGCTTGGCCGCCAGATACGCCTGGCGTTCGGCGTGGAAGGACTTGATCGTGGCGGCGCACATGCCGATCATCACGATGCTGAACGGGAGCGCGATGAGGATCGCGGTCGTCTGGAGGGTGTCCAGCGCAGCCGTGCCGGTGCCGCTGGCCACCAGCAGCGCGATGGCGACGGCGCCCTCGGCCGCGGCCCAGAAGATGCGACTCCAGCGCGGCGGGTCCGGGTCGCCGCCGGAGCCGAGCATGTCGACGACGTAGCTGCCGGAGTCGGAGGAGGTGACGAAGAACAGCACGATCAGCAGCATCGCGACACCGGCGACGAGGGCGCCGCCCGGCAGGGTGTCGAGCAGTTGGAACAGCGCGCTGTCGCGGCTGACCGTGTTGTTGTCGGTGCCCAGTCCGCCGGCTCCGAAGATCTCGCGATGCAGCGCGGAGCCGCCGAAGACGGAGAACCAGAAGAAGGTCAGCAGCGTGGGTACCAGGAGTACACCGCAGACGAACTCGCGGACCGTGCGGCCCCGGGAGATCCGGGCGATGAAGATGCCGACGAACGGCGCCCAGGAGATCCACCAGCCCCAGTAGAAGACCGTCCAGCCGCTGAGCCATTCGGCGCCGGCGTCGCCGGCGCTGGCGCCGGTGTCGAAGCTCAGCTGGAGGATGTTCTGGAGGTAGCCGCCGATGTCCTGGACGAAGCCGTTCAGGATGAACAGGGTCGGCCCGGCGATCAGCACGAAGAGCATCAGCCCGAGGGCGAGCGTCATGTTGATGTTCGACAGCCACTTGATGCCGCGCGCGACGCCCGTGACCACCGACACGATGGCCAGCAGGGTGATGCCGATGATGAGCGCGACGAGCAGGCCCTTGCCCGGGTCGTTCACCCAGCCCTTGAAGTCCAGGCCGGCGGAGATCTGGAGAACGCCGAGACCGAGCGAGGTGGCGACACCGAAGACGGTGCCGACGATGGCGATCACGTCGATGGCGTGGCCCCAGGCGCCCTTGATCCGGTCGCCGAAGATCGGCTCCAGCGCCCAGCGGATGGAGACCGGGCGGCCCTTGCGGTGCACGGCGTAGGCGACGGCCAGGCCGACCACGACGTAGATCGCCCACGGGTGGATGCCCCAGTGCAGGAACGTCTGCACCATCGCGGACTCGCTGCGGGTCGCCTCGGACTCACCGGTGCCCGGGCGCGGCGAGGCGTAGTGCATCAGCGGCTCGGCGACGCCCCAGAAGACCAGGCCGATGCCCATACCGGCGGCGAACAGCATCGCCAGCCAGGAGCCGAGACCGAACTCGGGCTTGGTGTCGTCGTGCCGACCCAGCCGGATGTCGCCGTAACGGCCGACGCCGACCCAGATCGCGAAGATCACGAAGAGCGAGACGATCACCGTGTAGTACCAACCGAGGCCGCCCACGACCTCGGACTGGATGGTGTCCACGTGGCCCTTCGCCTGGTCCCGGAAGATCGTCGCGTAGAGCACAAAGGCGATGATGATCGCGGCGGCCGGGTAGAAAACACCTGGGGAGACGGTGGACAGGCGTCCCCTCGCGGGGCTCTTGGGTCTGACGTCCGGGCCGTCGCCCGGCCCCCTCACCTTCTCTTCCGCGGCCACGTGGTTGGTCCTTCGCTCTCGGGTACGGGTGGTGCGTGTGGCGCCGGACCGGAGTCCGACTGGCCGCACCTGCCCAGAACTCATGATCCCATGCATCACGAAAATGTCTCTTTGGTGACGCTTGCCGCAGCCGCCGCGCCGCGGCTGTCAGCGCGGTGCGGCATCATCACCGGTGTGACGACACGACGCCTGATGCTGTTGGACACCGCCTCCCTCTACTTCCGCGCCTACTTCGGCGTGCCGGACTCGGTGCGGGCTCCGGACGGCACCCCGGTGAACGCCGTGCGCGGACTGCTGGACTTCATCGCCCGACTGGTCCATGACCACCATCCGGACGACCTGGTCGCCTGCATGGACTTCGACTGGCGACCGGCCTGGCGGGTGGAGCTCATCCCCTCCTACAAGGCGCACCGGGTCGCCGAGGAGGCGGCGGAGGGCCCGGACGCCGAGGTGGTGCCCGACACGCTCAGCCCGCAGGTGCCGGTGATCGACGCCGTGCTCGACGCGGTGGGCATCGCCCGGGTGGGCGCGACCGGCTACGAGGCGGACGACGTGATCGGCACCCTCGCCACCCGCGCGCCGGGCCCGGTGGACATCGTCACCGGCGACCGCGACCTGTTCCAGCTGGTCGACGACAAGCGCGGGGTGCGGGTGCTCTACCCGGTCAAGGGCGTCGGACAGCTCGCCGTCTACGACGAGGCCGCGGTGCGGGAGAAGTACGGCGTCGGCGGGTCCGGCTACGCGGACCTCGCGCTGCTGCGGGGCGACCCGAGCGACGGGCTGCCCGGCGTGCCCGGGGTGGGCGAGAAGACAGCCGCGAAGCTGCTGGCGGCCCACGGCGACCTGCCGGGCGTACTGGCGGCCGTCGACGATCCGCGCTCGGGGCTCACCCCCACCCAGCGCCGCCGCCTGGACGAGGCGCGGCCCTACCTCGCCGTGGCACCGAAGGTCGTGCGGGTGGCCGACGACGTCCCGCTGGCCGGGTTCGACGCGACGCTGCCCTCGACCCCGAGGGACCCGGAGGCGGTCGCCGAGCTGGCCCGGCGGTGGGGCCTGGGCGGCGCGCTGGAGCGACTGCTCACCACACTGGGCGGCCGCCCCGGCGCCTGAATCTCCGCACCGGAGCCACTGAGGGAGTGTTAGCTTAGGCTTACCTCACTCCCCACCGTCTGGAGTAGCAGCCGTGCCGGAACGCGCACCCCGCAAGCAACCCACCGCGCGCCTGATGACCGTCCTGCGCAAGCAGCGGCTCACCCCGCACATGATCAGGGTGGTGTTCGGCGGCGAGGAACTGACCGGGTTCCCCGTCGGCGAGTACACCGACTCCTACGTGAAGCTCCTCTTCCCGCGCCCCGGCGTGCACTACCCGGAGCCCTTCGACATGGCGCGCGTCCGGCAGGAACTGCCGCGCGACCAGTGGCCCGTCACCCGCACCTACACCGTGCGGCGCTTCGACCCGCAGTCACGCGAGCTGACCGTCGACTTCGTCGTCCACGGCGAGTCCGGGCCCGGCGCCGGACTCGCCGGCCCCTGGGCGCTGGCCGCCCGGCCCGGCGACGGGATCCGGCTACTCGGCCCCGGCGGCGGCTACCGTCCCGACCCGCGTGCCGACTGGCATCTGCTCGTCGGAGACGAGAGCGCCCTGCCCGCGATCGCCGCCGCGCTGGAACGGCTACCCGACGACGTGCCGTCGCTGGTGCTGCTGGAGGTCGCCGGGCCCGCCGAGGAGCAGCCACTGGCCGCACCGCCCGGCACCACGCTGCGCTGGCTGCACCGCACCGGAACGGGCAGCGCGCTCCCCCGCCTGGTGGCCGACCTCGACTTCCCGCCCGGCGTTCCGCACGCCTTCGTGCACGGCGAGGCCGGCTGGGTCAAGGAGGTGCGGCGCCATCTGCGGCTGGAGCGCGGCGTCCCACGGGACCGGCTCTCCGTCTCCGGCTACTGGCGGCTCGGGCACAACGAGGACGGCTGGCAGGCGGCGAAGCCCGAGTGGAACGCCCGCGTCGAGGCCGAGCAGGAGAACGAGTCGGGGGCTTCGGGTACTACCGGCCCCGTGCCGGTTCCAGCGGGCCGTGGGGGCAGCGCCGCCCCGGTGCGGTGACCGGGTTGCACCGCACCGCCCGGCCGTCGCCCGGCAGCGCCGCCGTGTAGTCGGAGCCGTGGCGGGCGGCCATGCCCGGCACGGGGAAGTCCGTGGAGACCAGCTGCGCGCCGGACGCCAGCGCCGCCCGCAGCATCCGGGTGTCGCCGTCGGCGGCCTGCGCCACGGGGATGTCCGACCGGGTCCGTACGTAGTAGCCCCGGCGGACCAGGTCGGCGATCACGGCCCGGTTCGCGCCCGTCGGATCGTTCTGCTTCACGAACGCGGCGTCGGGTCGGCCGGGGCGGGAGTCGGTGAACAGCACCCTGCCCTGCAGGCTCTCCCGGCCGCCCGCGCGGTAGGCGTCCTGGAGCCGCTGGTCGTCGTTGTCCATCAGGAACATCACCTGTCCCCGGGTGTCGGCGACCTTCGGCCAGCCGTACCGCAGCACCGAGCGTTCCAGCGTCAGCCCCGGCCTGCGCAGGTCGTCCGGGGTGACCATGCGGCCCTCGGGGAAGACCGCGCGGATCTCGGCGTCGAGCGCGTCCAGCATCGCGGTGTCCCACGGCGGGCTCTTCGCGCCGCCCGCGTCCTCCAACCGCGGGTCGGTGCGCTTGAGTTCGAGCAGCACGGGCACGGTCACGTGCCCGCGGTTCCTGTCCGACCAGCGTCTGAGCTGCCGTAGGCAGGAGCGGAAGGTCACGCAGTTCGTCCGGTAGTCGAAGTCCGCCCAGTGCAGCACCTTGAAGCCCGGTTCCCGCCAGGCCGGGTCCGCGAGCGGCGGCAGACCGGCCAGGGCGCGGATCAGGGGTCGGGCGTAGAGACCGCCGCGCGGATCGGGGAAGACGTCCAACTCCAGACCGCGTACGCGTTGTTCGGCGAGCTGCACGGGCAGTGAGGCATGGCTGTAGAGCAGGTTGCGGAAGTTCGGGTCGTGCTGCTCCATCAGCTTCTGCTCGGCGAAGGAGACCTCGCGGTGGTAGCTGTTGTGGGTGGCGATCACCTGGAGCTGGTTCATCCGCAGCCCACCGGCCGGATCGGGACGGCCGGCCGCGCCGGCCGCCGAGCACAGCGTCGCGACGACGGCGGCCACCGCCACCACACACCCCAGGCGACGGAACCGGCCGAACAGCGGGACAGCGCGCACGACGTCCTCCCCGAGGCGGGCGGTCCCACACCGCACCGCCACCACCGACCAACGTGCCGCCGAACCGCCGACCGGTCAACACCGCGCGGGGATACGGGAGTCGAAGGCCGAGTGACGCACCTCCGGAACGCCCGGGGCCGCCGACGGACAACCGTCGGCGGCCCCGGGCGTCGGCCCGGCGGGCTCAGCCCACAGAGGAGTAGGCGACCACGCCGCGCAGCATGGCGTCCGCCGCGCGGCGGGCGCTCCGGCCGATGCCGCCGTCCCCGGGCGCGGCCGCCGCGATCTGGCCCAGCACGTCCACGACCTGCTTGCACCAGCGCACGAAGTCGCCCGCCGGCATGTCGGCTTCCCGCAGCACGGCGTCCAGCCCGGCGCCCTCGGCCCACCGGTACGCCGCCCAGGCGAAGCCCACGTCCGGCTCGCGCAGCCCGACACCCTCGCTCTGGTGGATGCGGTGGTGCTCCTCCAGATCGTCCAACTTGCCCCAGATGCGCACCATTTCACCCAGCGCGTGCTTGGCGCGGCCGCCGGGCAGCTTCGGCGCCAACGCGTCGTCCGCCGACCGCGACTCGTACACCAGCGCCGACACGCACGCGGCCAGCTCGGCCGGTTCCAGCCCCTCCCAGACGCCGTCCCGCAGGCACTCGGCGGCCAGCAGGTCCAGCTCGCCGTAGAGCCTGGCCAGCCGCCTGCCGTCCTCGGTGACCTCGTCGCCCCGCAGGTACTCCAGATCGGACAGCAGCGCGTAGACCCGGTCGAAGGTCCGGGCGATGGTGTTCGTACGGCCCTCGATCCGCCGCTCCAGCTGGCGGGTGTCGCGCCTGAGCCGCCAGTAGCGCTCGGCCCAACGGGCGTGGTCCTCCCGCTCGTCGCAGCCGTGGCAGGGATGCGCGCGCAGCTCGGCACGCAGCCGGCTCAGCTCGCTGTCGTCGGCGGCCGCCGACCGCTGCCTGCGGTGCCGACCGGGCTCGTGGTGCCCGGCCCGGGTACGCAGCGCGGAGGCGAGGTCGCGGCGCGACTGCGGGCTGCGCGCGTTGAAGTTCTTCGGGATGCGCATCCGGTCCAGCGGCTCCACCGGAACCGGGAAGTCCACCCCGGCCAGCCGCTTGACCTGGCGCTGCGCGGTGAGCACCAGCGGGCGCGGCCCGTCGTGGTGGTCGAGATCCCGACGGCCGTGGCTGCGACCCGCCGGAAGCCCCGGATCGAGCACCAGGGCCAGACCGGCGAACCGGCCGGTGGGCACGTGGATGACGTCCCCAGGGCGCAGCTTCTCCAGCGCCGCGGCGGCCTGCGCCCTGCGCTGCGCGACGCCCTGCCGGGCGAGCTGGTTCTCCCGGTCCTTGAGCTCGCGGCGCAGCCGGGCGTACTCCTCGAAGTCGCCCAGGTGGCACGTCATACCGGCCCGGTAGCCCTCCAGGCCCTCCTCGTTCTTCTGCACCTGGCGCGAGATGCCGACCACCGCGCGGTCCGCCTGGAACTGCGCGAACGACGTCTCCAGCAGCTCCCGGGTGCGGTGCCGGCCGAACTGGTCGACCAGGTTGACCGCCATGTTGTACGACGGCTTGAACGACGAGCGCAGCGGGTACGTGCGCGTACCGGCGAGGCCGGCCACCGCGCCCGGGTCCATGCCGCGCTGCCACAGCACGACGGCGTGCCCCTCGACGTCGATGCCGCGCCGCCCGGCGCGGCCGGTGAGCTGCGTGTACTCACCCGGCGTGATGTCGGCGTGCTGCTCGCCGTTCCACTTGACCAGCTTCTCCAGCACCACCGAACGGGCGGGCATGTTGATGCCCAGCGCCAGCGTCTCGGTGGCGAAGACCGCCTTGACCAGGCCCTTGACGAACAGCTCCTCGACGACCTCCTTGAACGTCGGCAGCATGCCCGCGTGGTGCGCCGCGATGCCGCGCTCCAGGCCCTCCAGCCACTCGAAGTAGCCGAGGACGTGCAGGTCCTCGTCCGGGATCGCGGCCGTACGCGCCTCGACGATCTCCCGGACCCGCAATCGGTCGTCGGCGTCGTTCAGCCGCAGCCCCGCGTACAGGCACTGCTGCACCGCCGCCTGGCAGCCGGCCCGGCTGAAGATGAAGGTGATCGCGGGCAGCAGCCCCTCGGCGTCGAGCCGCTCGATCACCTCGGCCCGGCTCGGCGTCCAGATCCGGCTGCGCTGCCGCCGCTCACGCTCCCGGTCCGCCTCCCGCTTGGGACGCCGCCGGTCGCCGTTGCCACCGGGGCGGCTGTTCTCCATCCGCGCCATGCGCAGCAGATCCGGGTTGACCGCCCGCCGGTTGTCCTTCTCCTCGAACAGGTCGTACATCCGCCTCCCGGCCAGCACGTGCTGGAACAGCGGCACCGGACGGTGCTCGGAGACGATCACCCTGGTGTCGCCGCGTACGGTGTCCAGCCAGTCGCCGAACTCCTCCGCGTTGGACACCGTCGCCGAGAGGGAGACCAGCGTCACCGACTCCGGCAGGTGGATGATCACTTCCTCCCACACCGCGCCCCGGAAGCGGTCGGAGAGGTAGTGCACCTCGTCCATCACCACGTAGCCGAGGCCGGCGAGGGTCTGCGACCCGGCGTAGAGCATGTTGCGCAGCACCTCGGTGGTCATCACGATCACCGGGGCGTCGCCGTTCACGCTGTTGTCGCCGGTCAGCAGACCGACCCGGTCCGCGCCGTAGCGCGCGACGAGGTCGTTGTACTTCTGGTTGGACAGCGCCTTGATGGGCGTGGTGTAGAAGCACTTGCGGCCCGTGGTGAGCGCCAGGTGCACCGCGAACTCGCCCACGATCGTCTTGCCGGAACCGGTCGGCGCCGCCACCAGGACGCCCCGACCGTCCTCCAACGCCCGGCAGGCCTCGAGCTGGAACGGGTCGAGTGCGAAGTCGTACATTTCGCGGAAGGGCGCCAACGCGGTGGCCTGCTCCGTGGCGCGCTTCCGGGCCGCCGCGTACCGCTCGGCGGGAGACATGTCGTCGGTCATCGTGCCTACGAGCCTACCGGCCACCCCCGACAACACCACCGTCTTTAACCACCCGCCGGGGCGGCCGGATCAGGTGATGTCGTCGAAGCCGTTGCGGCGGGTGGTTAAAGACGGTGGTGTTGTCGGGGG
>NZ_VJYK02000152.1 GCF_007097205.2 Streptomyces alkaliterrae | reverse complement strand
GGCTAGGTAGTGGCGGCGGGGCGGTGGGTCAGGTCGCGGACGATCATGTGGTGGGGGCGCCAGCCGGGGTAGGGCTCCATGGTTCCGACACGGGTGAAGCCGTAGTCGGAGTAGCGGCCCAGCACCACGTTGTTGGTCTCGGCGATGAGGGCGGCGGCCCGCTGCTCGGTGCGTTCGGCGAGGAAGCCGCTGACCAGGGTGGCGCCGAGATGGAAGCGCCGCCATGGCGCGGCCACCAGCAGCTCGCACACGCCGACGGTGCGTCGGCCGTCCTCGCGGACGAACTCGGCGGCCGGGGACGGGGTCAGACCGTCCCACCAGAGGGTGTCCGGCTGGAGGGTGTAGCCGTAGACGTAACCGGCGACGGTGTCCCCGTCGAGGGCGGCCAGCAGGCCGAAGCCGGGGCGTTCGGCGTGGCTTTGCAGCCGTTCCTCGATGGGCGGGTCGTTGTGGTCGCTCAGGTCGAGGGCTTCCGCGTACACCTGCTCGTAGGCGCGGGCCCAACGGCCCGGGTCGGCGGCGACCTCGGAGCCGTCGTGGCGGCGTATGCGCAGGCTGGCGAGGGGCGCCTGGTCGGGTCTGGTCGGTGCGGTCTCGACGGACTGGGACATGAGTGGCCTCTCGGTGGGGGCGGGTCGTCGGCGGCCTTTTCACCGCCCGTCCCGGCGCGGCGGTCCGCCGTCGGGCGGGCGTCTCGAGGGGACGAACGAAGGCCGGGCAAAAGCTGAGTCAGATCACACCGAGACCGTTTCCAACCCGGCTCCCTGCTGCCCCGGCAGCGTGGCCGCGACGGCGTCACCGGCGGTCGCCGGCTGTGGCTCGGCCAGCGACCTGGCGCGTTCGGCGACGAGTTCGAGCAGCGGGCGGAGGTCGTCGGCGGTGGCCCGGGGGTGCAGCAGGGTGGCCTTGAGCCACAGTCGGCGGACGCCGTCGTGGTCCTCTGCGACGGCCCGGCCGAGCACCGCGCGGCCCTCGGCGAGCAGTTCGCGGCGGATCGCGGCGACCAGCGCGTCCCCGGCCTCGTCGCCCGCCTCGTCCACGAGGGCGTCGGCGGCAAGGGGCCGGAAGAGCACGGTGGAGATGCCGGCGTCTCCGTCGCGGCGGCGCAGCGCCGGGTGGCGGTCCACGCTTTCGGCGAACCGCCGTGCCGTGTCCACGCAGTGTTCGACGAGTCCGCCGACGCCTTCCCGGCCGAGCGCCCGCAGCGTGGTGGCGATCTTCAGCACGTCGGGGCGGCGGGAGGTGCGGATGGACCGGCCGAGCAGGTCGGGCAGTCCGGCCTCGGTGTCGTCGTCCGCGTTCAGGTAGTCGGCGCGCAGGGAGAGCGCGCCGAGCGAGGTGCGGTCGCGCACGGCCAGCACTCCGGCGGCGACCGGCTGCCAACCGAGCTTGTGCAGGTCGTAGGTGACCGAGACGGCCTGTTCGATGCCGTGCAGCAGCGGCGCAAGGTCGCGGCTGAACAGCAGCGGTCCGCCGTAGGCGGCGTCCACGTGGAGTTCGGCGCCGAACCCGGCGGCGACCTCGGCGAGTTGCGGCAGCGGGTCGATCAGACCCTCGTCGGTCGTTCCGGCGGTGGCCACGACCAGGGCGGGCGCGCCGCCCAGCGAGGCGAGGGCGCGGTCGAGCGCGGCGGGCAGCATCCGGCCGGCGCGGCAGTCCACGGTGATCGGGGTGGGCAGCCCGAGGATCCAGGCGGCGCGGCGCACGCTGTGGTGGGCGTTCTCGCCGACCAGCACCTGCACCGTTCGCTCGCCGCGCGCCTGGGCCCGTTCCCTGGCCAGCAGGAGGGCGACCAGGTTGGACTCGGTGCCGCCGCTGGTGACGATCGCGTCGGCGGCCTCGGCTTCCGGGTAGACCACGCGGGCGAGTTCGGCGGTGACCGCCTCCTCGATGACGGCCGCCGCGGGCGCCTGGTCCCAGGAGTCCATGGAGGGGTTGAGGGCGGAGGCGGCGAGGTCGGCGGCGGCGGCCATGGCCAGCGGCGGGCAGTGCAGATGGGCCGCGCAGCGCGGGTCGGAGGGGTCGGCCGCGCCCTGGGCGGCCGCGCGTACGACGTCGTAGAGGGCGTCCTGGGCGCCGACGCCCTCCTCCGGCAGAACGGGGCTGATGAGTGCCCGGGTGCGGGCGGCCACCTCGTCGGGTCCGCCGTGCGGGAGCGGTCCGCCGCGGGCGGCGGCACCGTCGGCGAGCGCGTCGAGCGCGACGGAGGTCAGGGCGCGCAGGGTGCGGGGGTCGCCGGGGCCCGCGGCGACGGCGGTGGCGTCCCGGTCCGCGAGGTCGTGCGGACGGTCGGCGGGGTTCGGGTGAGGGCTCACGCGGCACGCTCCACATCGGCGAGGGCGTCGGACAGTCGGTTCAGTACGGAGTCAGCCTGCTCGTCGCTGAGGACCAGCGGGGGCAGCAGGCGCAGCACGCTGTCGCGGCGGCCGCCGAGTTCGAGCATCAGGCCGCGGGCCAGGCAGGCGGCGCGGAGCCGGGACGCGAACTCGGGGGCGGCGGGCAGCGAGCCGAGCTCGTCGGCTTCCCCTTCGGGGTCGACGAGTTCGGCGCCGATCATCAGGCCGCGACCGCGAACCTCGCCGATGTGCCGGTGCTCGCGGGCGAGTTCGCGAAGTCCGGCCCGGATCGTCCCGCCCAGCTTGGCGGCGCGCTCGGCCAGTTGCTCCTCGGCGACGGTCCGCAGCGTGATCTCGCCGGCGACCATGGCCAGGGTGTTGCCGCGGAAGGTGCCGGTGTGGTCGCCGGGGCGCCAGGTGTCCAGGGCCGGGTCGTAGGCGATGAGCGCGAGCGGCAGCCCCCCGCCGACGGCCTTGGAGGTGACCAGGATGTCGGGGGTGACGCCGGCCCGCTCGCAGGCCCAGTAGTCGCCGGTGCGGCCGATGCCGGTCTGCACCTCGTCGATGATGAGCAGGACGTTGTTCTCCGCGGTGACGCGGCGGATCTCCCGCAGCCAGGAGTCCGGGCCCTCGACGACACCGCCCTCGCCCTGCACGACCTCCAGGATCACCGCGGCCGGGGTGCCCACGCCGCTGGAGGGGTCGGTGAGGTAGTTCTCCAGCAGGCGCGCGGAGAGTCGGCCGCCCTCCTCGGCGCCGAGGCCGAACGGGCAGCGGTAGCCGTAGGGGTAGGGCAGCCGGGTGACCGGCTGGGCGTCGGCGGGACCGGTCCCGGCCGAGCCGCCGCGCATCCGGGAGGGGCCGGAGAGGGCGGCGGCCCCCAGGGTCATGCCGTGGTAGGCGCCGGTGAAGGAGACGATGCCGGTGCGGCCCGTGGCGTCCCGGGCGAGCTTGACGGCCGCCTCCACCGCGTCGGTGCCGGCGGGGCTGCAGAAGTGCAGCTTGGCGCGGTCCCGCAGGTCGCCGGGGAGCCGGACCAGCAACTCCGTGGTGAACGCGTCCTTCTGCGGAGTGATCATGTCCAGGGTGTGCAGCGGGGCACCGGAGTCGAGCGCCGTGCGCAGGGCGCCGGTGACGGCCGGGTGGTTGTGGCCGAGGGCCAGGGTGCCGGCGCCGGAGAGGCAGTCGAGATAGGTCCGACCGTCGGCTCCGGTGACCTCCGCGCCGAGTGCCGTGACCGGGGCGACCGGCAGCGTCCTGGCGTAGGTACGAGCGGCGGACTCGCGCCGCTCCTGGCGGTCGAGGAGTTGAGCACGCAGCATGATTGCGGTGGCCCTTCGAAGGTGACGGGACGGAGGCGTTCGGGATGGGCGGGTGCGGCGAACCACACGCTCGGCGGAGCCGCCCAACGACCTGACTTAGGTTAGCCTAACCTCTATCGAGTGCAACGCCAGCCCCCTCGTTCCGTCGACGCGGACCGGTCCGGGCAGCCACCGGGCGGGACGCCGAACTCCGGCCCGCAGCGCCCCTGCTGTGGCCCGAACGTGCGGTGCCCGGCGGCAGCGACTGCTGACGCCGGGCACCGCACGGTGATCAACGAGACCACCTCAGGCCAGGGCACGCTCCCTGCTCAGCGGTACGACGAGCGGCGCGCCGATCTCCTCGTCGTACCGCACCAGGGCCCGCAGCCCGAACGCCTCGGCGAGCAGTTCCTCGGTGAGCACCTCGACCGGGGGCCCCTGGGCGACGATACGGCCCTCCTTCATGGCGACCAGGTGGTCGGCGTACCGGGCGGCCAGCGACAGGTCGTGCAGGACGAGTACGACCGTGCGACCGGTGTCCCGGTGCAGCTCGCGCACCAGGTCGAGCACTTCCACCTGGTGCGCAAGGTCCAGGTGGTTGGTGGGCTCGTCGAGCAGCAGGATCTCGGTCTCCTGCGCGAGCGCCATGGCGATCCAGGCGCGCTGCCGCTGACCGCCGGAGAGTTCGTCGAGTGTGCGTTCGGCCAACTCGTAGGTGCCGGTGCTGCGCAGGGCGCGGGCGACGGCCTCCTCGTCGTCGGAGGACCAGCGCCGGTACCAGGTCTGGTGCGGGTGCCTGCCCCTGGCCACCAGGTCCGCGACGCTCAGACCCTCGGGCGCCACCGGGGACTGCGGCAGCAACCCCACCCGCTCGGCCACCCGGCGGGTCGGCAGGGTGTGCACGGGTTCGCCGTCCAGCAGCACCCGGCCGGACAGCGGTTTCATCAGCCGCCCGAAGGAACGCAGCAGCGTCGACTTCCCGCAGCCGTTGGGGCCGATGACGGCGGTCACCGTGCCGTCCTGGATCTCCAGGTCGAGCTCGTGCACCACGGTGCGGTCGCCGTAGGCCAGGCTCAGCCGCTCGGCGCGCAGCCGCACCCCGGGGCGTTCGGGGTCGCGGGCCTCGCGGGCCCCGGCGCCGGCCGGTGCGCCGTCCCGCACGTCGTCGTGGTCGAGGGTGTGTGTCATGAGGTACGACCCCTTCCGCTCCGGATGAGCAGGTACAGCAGATAGGGAGCGCCGAGCGCGGCGGTGAGCACCCCGACCGGCAGTTCGACGTCGCTGACGACGCTTCGGGCGAGTACGTCCGCCCAGACGGTGACCGCTCCGCCGAGCAGCGCGGAGCCGAGCAGCGGCGGGGTGCCGCAGCGCAGCAGGCGCAGCGCCAGTTGCGGGCAGGCCAGCGCGACGAAGGCGATGGGTCCGGCGACGGCGGTTGCCGTCGCGGTGAGCAGTACGGCGGTGGCCAGCAGGACGGCCCGGGATGCGGTCATCCGCACGCCCAGACCGCGCGCGGTGTCCTCGTCGAAGGCGAGCGCGCCCAGTTGGAAGGAGAGTCCGAGGGCCAGCGGCAGCAGCACCAGCAGGGCGAGCGCGGCGGGCCGGACCAGCTCCCAGTTGGCGCCGTTGAGGCTGCCGTTGAGCCAGATCAGCGCGCGTCCGGCGTCCACGATGTTCGCTTTCACCAGCATCCAGGACAGCGCGCTGCCGAGTACGGCGTTGACGCCGACGCCGACCAGCAGGACCCGGAAGCCGCTGAGCCCCCGCCGTACGGCGAGCAGGAAGATGACCACGGCGGTGACCAGTCCGCCGATGACCGCGGCCAACGGGATGCCGACGTCGGCCAGGACGCCGCTGAGGCCGCCGTAGGCGCCGGCTCCGACGATGACGGCGACCGCGCCCACCCCGGCGCCGGTGGTGATGCCCAGGATGTCCGGACTCGCCAGCGGGTTGCGGGCGATGTTCTGGAAGATGGCGCCGGCCAGCGCCAGCGAGGCGCCGACCAGGACCCCCACCAGGGAACGCGGCAGCCGCATCTCCATGATGACCAGGCGGTCGACGCCGTCGCCCCCGCCCAGCAGCACGGCGACGATGTCGGGCACCGGGACCTCGATGTCGCCGCGTCCGACGTTGACCACCACTCCGGCGAACACGGCGGCCGCGATGAGCAGCGGCACCAGCGCCGCCCTGGGCCGCCAGACGGTGGAGACCGGGCCGAGCCGCAGCGGTCGCCGTCCGGGCACCACCGGGAGTTCGGCCTCCGGCGGCGGGACCGCTTCCTTCACGGGTGTGGGTCGGGTGGTGGCGCTCACAGCCTCACCGGCTTCCTGCGACGAACGAGGTAGATGAAGACCGGGCCGCCGATCAGTGCCAGCATGATGCCGACCTCCAGCTCCCCGGGCCGGGCGACAAGTCGGCCCAGGGTGTCGGCGGCAAGCACCAAGGCGCCGCCCAACAGCCCGGCGTAGGCGAGGATCCAGCGGTAGTCGGGGCCGGTGAAGTGGCGCGCGATGTGGGTGGCGACCAGCCCGACAAAGCCGATCGGCCCGCACACCGCGACGGCGGTGCCGGTCAGCAGGGTGATCGCCACCATACCGACGGCCCGGGTCGTGCCGAGGTTGACGCCGAGCGTGCGGGCCACGTCCTCACCGAGCGACAGCGCGTTCAGACCGGGTGCGTTGACTGCCGCCAGCAGCAAGCCGACCAGGATGAACGGCACCATCTGCGTGGTGAGTTCGAGCGGGCGGCCGTTGACCGCGCCGACGGTCCAGAACCGGTAGGTGTCCATCGCGGCGCGGTCCATGATGACCATGCCGGCGGCGAGCGCGGTGAACAGGGCGTGGGTGGCGGCGCCGGCCAACGCGAGGGTGACCGGTGTCGCCCCTCCCCTGGCGAGGGTGCCGACGAGGTACACCAGGGCACTGGCCACCGCCGCGCCGAGGAAGCCGAACCAGATGTAGCCGTACAGGCTGGTGACGCCGAGTACGAAGATGGAGCCGACCACGCACATGCCGGCGCCCGCGCTGATGCCGAGCACCACGGGATCGGCGATGGGGTTGCGGGTGTGCCCCTGCATGAGCGCGCCGGCGACGCCGAGCGCGACTCCGGCCACCAGCGCGAGTACGGTCCGGGGCACCCGAAGGCGCCGGACGATGATGTCGCCGTCCTCCCCGGTGGGGGTCCACAGGCCGTGCCAGACCTGTGTCGGGGTGAGCGGGTTGGCGCCCAGCGCGAGGCTCAGCAGGAGCGTCAGCGCGAGTAGTGCCAGCAGTGCGGCCAGTCCGCCCCACAGTCTGCGGGTCCGGTTTGACGCGATCTGCCGCTTCGCCCGTTTTGCGGGCGGCGCAGATAGCGCTTCGATCACGATGTCCCTCCGCGGCGCCATAGGTTAGGTTAGGCCAGCCTAAGCTTAGGCCGCGCAATCCCGTAAGAAAGGGGACCCTCATATGAGAGCCCGTTGGCTCACCCGCCTCGGCCGGACCGTCGGCGCCGCAGCCGTCACGGCGGCCGTGCTCGCCACCGCCGCCTGCGGCGGAGGCTCGGACAAGGATACGGACAACAACGGCGGCAAGTCCCCTGGTGACGACAAGAACGCGACGGGCTCGGCCTTCCCGCGCACGGTCGACCACGCGATGGGCAAGACCGAGATCAAGAAGCAGCCCAAGCGGATCGTCGCGCTGGACATGACGTTCGTCGACGCCGCGCTGGCCCTCGAGTCCGAGGTGGTCGGCTACACCACGTTCGCCAGCCCGGACGAGAAGCTGCCCGCCTACTTCGGCGACGACGCGAAGAAGTACGGCGGCGAGGCCGTTCCGGTCGGCCTGCTGGAGGAGCCGAAGCTCGAGCAGATCATCAAGCTCAAGCCGGACCTGATCCTCTCCGCCAAGGTCCGCCACGAGAAGCTGTACTCGCAGCTCAACGAGATCGCGCCGACCGTCTTCACCGAGACGACCGGCGCGACCTGGAAGGAGAACCTGGAGCTGGTCGGCAAGGCGCTCGGCAAGGAGGACCTCGCCAAGGAGAAGGTCGAGTCCTTCGAGAAGCGCGCCAGGGCCATCGGCGACAGCGTCCGCAAGGAGCGCGGCGGCAACCCGACCGTCTCCGTCGTGCGGTTCGTCGACGGCCCGACGCGGCTGTACAAGGAGGACACCTACATCGGTGTCATCGTGAACGACCTCGGGTTCGACAAGCCGAAGGACGCACGCGGCGAGGGCTTCAACGCCGACATCTCCGAGGAGGAGATCCGGAAGGTCGACGCGGACGACATCTTTGTCACCGCCTACCCCGACCCCGAGGGCGCCTCGGAGAAGAGCAAGCAGAAGTACCAGGCCAACCCGCTGTGGAAGAAGCTGGACGGCGAGATCCACGAGATGGACGACGTGACCTGGATGCTCGCGGTCGGCCTGTACGGCGCCGAGTCGGTGCTGGACGACGTGGCCAAGACCTACAAGGTCGACGCCGCGCGCGGCTGACGCCCCTCACGCGCCCACCGGTGCTCCGGCCGACGGCCGGCTGCCGGTGGGCGCGGGTGTGCGGGCGCCTTCCGGGGCGTCAGTTCCGGCGTGTCCGAGGGCAGCCGGCGCACAGCCGGTCCGGGGCGAGCGTGTAGTAGAGGCAGCAGCTCGCCCGGACGCGGGTCGGCTCGGCGGGCGGCTCGCACGCCTCGGCCTCACCGGCCGTCGTCACGTCGGCGGGCGGGAGGCGGTAGTCGGCGGCGCCCGCGTAGGGCGGGGTGCCGCCCGGAAGCAGCGAGTTGGCCGCCCGCGCTCCGGCGGCCCGGTCACCGAGCAGCCCGCCCAGATGCGCGAGCCCTTCGGCCAACTCGTCGGTGGCCAGCGCCCACAGCCCGCGTGGGCCGCGCCGCAGCAGCGGGCCGAAGGCCTGAAGCGCCGGGCCGAGATGGTCGCGCACCGCCGCTCTCAGCTCCCGGCGCAAGGCCGCCTCGTCGGCCACCACCCGCACTCCGGGCAGGTGCTCGGCCGGGTCGCCCGGCAAGCAGGTCACCCGCTCCGGAGCGACCGTCACCACGAGGGCGTCGAGATCCAGGGCGAAGGCGTCCGGCGAGAGGTGCGGCACCCGCCGTTGCAGGTGCCAGGGCCCGCTCATCGTCAGACAGGCGACAAACGCGTACTGGTGCAGCGCCTCGGCGGCCGCGACGTCCTCTCGGGGGCGACGGCCGAACGTCGCGGCCAGCCGCTCGGCGGCCCCTTCGGCCAGCGCCCGCGGCACCTGCGGCCGTTCCGCGAGTCCGCGCGCGGTGAGTGCGCCCGGCGTGGGCTGATCGGCGGTGGTGCGCAGTATGAGCGGGGGGAAGAGCGCGGCCAGCGGCTGGTACATCTGCGTGAGCAGGGCGTCGTGGGTGGGCGGCCGGCCGGGATCGGCCGCCGTCACCGTGGCGTGGGATGCGGCGAGCACGGGAAACCTCGGGGGGTGGAGTGACAGGCAAGGCTAACCTTAGGCACTCCGGTGCCCGGGCGACAGACCCACCCGGCGGCTCGGTCGAGGACCGTGACCGAATCCGTTCGGACGCGTTGTCTGTTGTGTGACCTCCACCAGCACACCGCAGAACCTGGCCCGGCGCCGCCACCGCCAGCCGGCGAACGGCCCGGAGCACGAAGAAACGGTTCACCAGACCGCGTCCACTCCGATCTTCACGGCCCTCGCCCGGCAGTGGGCAGCCGAGCGCCGAGCCGTACCCGGCGACGTGGACGACGAGTGGTCCTCCCTCGTGGACTACGCCACCTGGCGTCGCCGGCAGCGCCTCCCCCACTCGGGCCTCTCCCCCTGACCCGGCGGCCGCCACCCCGTTCCGTCTCGCTGTCAACCGGCCCTTTCCGGCCGCCTCTTGGCCGCGCTGGCCGGTAACCGCCCTGGACCTCGGCGAAGTTGACGGCCGTCACCTAGCCTGGCCCCGTTGTGCCTGCTGACCGCAGTGAAACGAGGGGCTCTGGATGACAGGCTTGCGGGTGTCGATGGACATCGGAGGCACCTTCACCGACGTCGTGGTCTACGACGAGCGGACGGGACGCTACCGGGCGGGAAAGGCGTCCACGACTCCGCACGACCTGACCGAGGGGGTGATGACCGCACTCACCTCGGTACTGGCGGGGTCCGACGGCCCGCCGGCCTCCCCCGCCGACGTCTCCTTCCTGGTGCACGGCACCACGCAGGGACTCAACGCCTTCCTCCAGCGGCGCGGCGTACGGGTGCTGCTGCTCGCCGGTCAGGACGCCGCCGACACGTACCACATCGCGCGCGGCCCCCGTACCCGGCTGTACGACCTGCACTACCGCAAGCCGGAGCCGCTGGTCCCGCTGCGCGACATCGTGCCCGTCGGCGGCCGCCTGGACGCGGCGGGCCGGGAGATCGAACCGCTGGACGAGGACGCGGTGCGCGAGGCGGCCCGCCGCTACCGCGCCGAGGGCTTCGAGGCGATCGCCGTCGGGCTGCTGTTCAGCCACGCCAACCCGGCGCACGAACTGCGCGCCGCCGAGATCCTGCGCGCGGAACTCGGCGAGGACGTGACGATCTCGCTCTCCCACCAGGCCGCCAACGAGTGGCGGGAGTACGAGCGCACCTCCTCCGCCGTGCTGGAGGCCTACATCGGCCCGGTGGTCCGGCGCTACCTGACCTCGCTGACCGGTGTGCTGGCCGACCACCGGGTGGCCGTGCCGCTGCACGTGATGCAGTCCTCGGGCGGCGTCATCACCGCCGAGACCGCTCGTCACCGGCCGCTCCAGACGCTGCTGTCCGGACCCGTCGGCGGCACCATGGGCGGCGTCGCGCTCGCCCGCGCGCTCGGCCGCGACAACCTCATCTGCGTCGACATGGGCGGCACCTCCTTCGACGTCTCCCTCGTCGTGGACGGGCGCCCGGACGTCACCTCCGAGGCCCGGCTGGAGGGCCTGCCCGTGCTGATGAGCGTGGTCGACATCCACACCATCGGCGCCGGAGGCGGCTCGCTCGCCTGGGAGGAGGCCGGCGGACTGCGCGTCGGGCCCGGCTCCGCCGGTGCCGCGCCGGGGCCCGCCTGCTACGGACGGGGCGGCACCGAGGCGACTGTCACCGACGCCAACCTGCTACTCGGCCGGATCGACGAACGCGGCTTCGCCGGCGGCGAGTTCGACCTCGACGCGGCTGCCGCCGAGCAGGCGCTGAGCGCCCTCGGCAAGCGGCTGGGACTGGACGCGGTCGGCATGGCGGAGGGCGTCTGCGAGGTCGCCAACGCCAAGATGGCGCAGGCGATCCGCACGATCACCGTGGCCCGCGGCATCGAACCGCGCGAGTTCACGCTGGTCGCCTTCGGCGGCGCCGGACCCATGCACAGCGTCTTCCTGGCAAGGGAGTTGGGCATCCCCGAGGTGGTCGTGCCGCGCTTCCCCGGCGCGTTCTCCGCCTGGGGCATGCTGGAGACCGAGATCCGCCGGGACTTCGCGGAGCCCTTCTTCCGGCTGGACGCCGACGTGGACCCGCGCGACATGGCCGACCGGCTGTCCACCGCCGCCCGCACCGCGCTGGACGCGTTGGACAGCGAGGGCGTGCCCCGGGACCGGCGGCGCACCGAGTGCGCGGTCGACATCCGCTACGCCGCGCAGGAGTACACCCTGACCGTCCCGCTGACCGGTCCGGACGAGCCGCTGCTCGCGGACTTCCCGGAGATCATCGCCGAGCGGTTCGCCCGTCAGCACCACACCCGCTACGGGCATTCCAACAAGGGGGCGCCGCTGGAGTTCGTGGCGCTGCGCGTCACCGCGCTCGGCGCGCTCGACGGGGCGCCCGCGGAGACGGTGCCCGATGCCGAGGCGGACTTCCCCCACCGCACCCGCGGTGTGGTGTTCGACGGTGCCGAGTACCCGGCGCGGATCGTCGAACGGGACGCGCTGCGCCGCGGACACGAGTTCAGCGGCCCCGCGATCGTCCAGGAGCCGACCGCCACCACCGTGGTTCCGCCCGGCTACCGGGTGGGGCTGGACGCCGGCGGTTCGCTTGTCATACGCGAGGAGGCCAAGTGAGCACGGCGACAACCGTGGACCCGGTCACCGTGGAGATCATCCGCAACGCGGTGATCTCGGCGGCCGAGGACATGAACGCGACCCTGATGCGTTCGGCGTACACCCCGATCATCTACGAGTGCGGCGACTGCGTCGTGGCGCTGCTGGACGACGAGCACCAGGTGCTCGGGCAGTCGGCAGGGCTGCCGATCTTCCTCGGCAACCTGGAGAGCTGCACCAAGGCGACCGAGGAGCGGTTCGGCCGGGACGCCTGGCACCCGGGCGACGTGTGGATCCTCAACGACAGCTACCTCGGCGGCACCCACCTCAACGACGTGACGATCTTCGGCCCGGTCTTCACCGGCGGTGAACTCGCCGGCTTCACCGCGACCCGGGCGCACTGGATCGACGTCGGCTCCAAGGACCCCGGCGGGTCGATGGACTCGGTGAACATCTTCCAGGAGGGCCTGCGCATGGGCCCCCAGAAGCTCGTCGAGGGCGGTGTCCCGGTGCCCGGTATCGCCGACACCATCGCCGGGAACGTGCGCTTCCCTTATCCCACCACCGGCGACATGAACGCCATGATCGCCACCATCCGCATGGGCCAGACGCGGCTCGCCGAGCTGGTCGAGCGTTTCGGGCTGGCCACGCTGCGGGCCGCGCGGGACGAGATCTTCCGGCAGACCGAGCAGTTGGAGCGGGAGGTCATCGGAGCGATCCCGGACGGCGTCTACACGGCCGAGGGCTTCCTGGACAACGACGGCATCGACCTGGCCGCCCCGGTCCCGGTGAAACTGCGGATCACGGTCAGCGGCACGGACGTCGACTTCGACGTCACCGAGTCCGCCGACCAGACGGTCGGGCCGGTCAACTGCGGTGCCGCACAGGCCGTCTCCGCCTGCCGGGTCGGCTACAAACTGCTGGTCAGCCCGGACGTGCCGGGCAACGGCGGCTCGTTCCGGCCGCTGAGTGTCCAGGTGCGCGAGGGTTCGGTGTTCGGGGCGGTCGCACCGGCGGCCTGCCAGTGGTACTTCTCCCATCTCGGGCTGCTCATCGACCTCGTCGCCAGGGCGTTGGCGCCGGTGATGCCCGAGCGGGTGGCTGCCGCCAGCCACGGCGACTCGATGATCGTGATGTTCGCCGGGCGGGACCCGCGCAGCGACCGCGACTACGTCAGCCTGGAGGCGACGCTGGGCGGTTGGGGCGCCTGGCACGGGTCGGACGGCCAGGACGCGCTCATCAACAACGTGAACGGCTCGCTCAAGGACCTGCCGGTGGAGGTCGTCGAGGCCCGCTTCCCGGTGCGGATCACCGAGTACGGCTTCCGGCCGGACTCCGGCGGCGCGGGTCGCTGGCGCGGCGGCAACGGGGTGGTGCGGGAGTACGAGGTGCTGGCCGACTGCACGGTCTCGCTGTGGTTCGAGCGGTCCGTGACGCCCGCCTGGGGGCTGTTCGGGGGCGGCGACGCGGTCGGGCCGCGGGTGACGATCAACCCGGGCCGGGCGGACGAGCGGCGGCTGCTGAAGTGCAACGGGCTGGCGCTGCGCGCCGGGGACGTGGTCCGCTGCGAGACGGGCGGCGGCGGTGGCTACGGCCCGGCCGGTGAACGCGACCCCGCGCGCGTCGAGGCGGACGTGCGGGACCGGCATGTGACACCCGGGCACGCCCGCCGCGCCTACGGGCGCTGAGCCGGGTGCCCCGCCGCGCGTACGGCGGGGCACCCGGGCGGTCTCGGCGCCCCCAACGGTCAGGGGG
>NZ_VJYK02000151.1 GCF_007097205.2 Streptomyces alkaliterrae | reverse complement strand
GGGATAGGGCGCGCGTCTGGGCACGGAGGCGGGCCGGGGGCTGTACTCGTCGTGTTCCGCCCGGCGCCCGTGCGACCGGGCGGGACCACGGTGACGAACCCGTTCTCTACGGCCGTTGTCCCGCCCGCCGGGCTGCACCTGGCCGCCCGTCGGGCGAGGGCCGAACAGAGCGTTCGCCACCGTGCTGGACGTCCGCCGCCCAACGCCGAGGAAGGGGACTGCCATGTCGTACGACCACTGAGCCCGAGGCATCCGGGGCGGGTCCGCTGGGGCGGGCCCGCCCTCCCCGCTCTGGAAGGACCCCGCGATGCCCTCTGTGACCGACCGCTACGAACCCTTGGACCCCGAGGTCCTGCGCGACCCCTACCCGGTGCTGGCCGAACAGCGGATGCGCGAGGCGGTGTTCTGGCACGAGGGGATGGGCTCGTGGGCGCTGACCCGGTACGCGGACAGCGTGCGGGTGCTGCGCGACCACGAGACGTTCGCCCGCGACCCGCGGCGCACCGGGGGCACGGTGCCGGAGCCGTCCTTGAGCGTGCAGACGCTCGACCCGCCGCAACAGAGCGCGGTGCGCTCCCTGTTCATGACCGCGCTGCGTGCCCAGGACCTCACCCGCATCGAGGAGCGTGCCCACCGCCTGGTGCTGGACCGGCTCGACCAGCTGGCCGGCACCGGCCCGTTCGATGTGGTGGCCGAGATCGCGGTGCCGCTGTCCGTGGCGGTCGTGGCCGATCTGCTGGGTGTCGAGCCCCCGCCGTACGGGGAGTTCGCCGCGGTGTCGGACGCGATCATGCGGAGCATGGACGGCGGACTCAACCCGGCGCTCCTTGAGCCGGGCCGCGTCGCCCGCCAGCAGCTGAGCGACCTGGTCGACTCCTGGTTCGCGGCCTCGGCCCGGCCCGGACTGCTGGCCAGGGTCCGGCAGGCCGTGGCCCCCGACTCCGACGCGCTGACCCGGCTGTACGTGAAGAACACGGCGCGGGTGATGTTCCAGGGCGGCTACAGCACGATGGCGGCCGCCGTCGGCAACGCCGTGCACACCCTCCTCGCCCACCCCGGGGCCCTGCACCAGATGAGGGACCGGGCGCTGCTGGCCACGGGCGTGGACGAACTGGTGCGCTTCGACGGGCCGGTGCAGGGCACCACGCGCACGGCGGTACGGGCGTGCCGGATCGGCGGCGTCGACATCGTGCCGGGGCAGAAGGTCGTCCCCCTGTTCGCGGCGGCCAACCGCGATCCGGCCGCCTTCACGCGGGCAGACGAACTGGTGCTGGACCGCACCCCGAACCGCCACCTCGGCTACGGGTGGGGTCCGCACTCCTGCATCGGTACGACCGTGGCCCAGGCGGGGCTGCGCGCCCTGGTCACGGCCCTGAACGACCACCCCGGCCACCTGGCGGGTGCCGGCGACGGCGTACGCCGCCGCACGGCGACCATGCGGGCCTTCGACACGCTGCCCGCCGCCCTCCTTCCCTGATCCTCCTCCCCTCGCCCGGTGCCGCGAGGCGCCGCCCGCCCGGGTGTCCGCCCACGTCTTCAGGAGTCCGTCGTGCGCATCCTCATCGGCAACCACATCGATCCTTCGATCCGCGCGCGCGGCGACATGCGCGCTTGGACGCAGCGCCTGGTCTGGTTCGCCCGCCCCGATGACCTGCTCATCCTGTGCTGCGAGCCGGACACGGCATTCGTCGACCACGCCCTGGCCCACACGGGCGTGAAGCGTGAGGAACTGACCGTCCTGGCCGCACCGGCCGGAGCGTGGGGCGAGAGGCTGCTCGATCCCGCCTCGCTGACCGCGCCCGCGTTCGTGGAGCAGGTGCGGGCCGCACTGGGCCCGGCCGGGGCCGGCGCGGTGAGCGAGGTGTTCGCGCTGTGGCCGTCGGCCGCCGTGGCACGGCTCGCCGACGCCCTGGGCGTGGCCGACCGCTTCCCGGGCGCGGCCTTCTTCGGGCAGGGCGGCGGGGAGATCGGGAACAACAAGGCGAACTTCCGGGCCCTGGCGGCGGCGGCCGGGGTGCCGATCCTGCCGGGCCGCATCTGCCGAAGCCGCGCCGAGGCGATCGAGGCGACCGGCGCGCTGCTGGAGACCTCTGCGAGCGGGGCCGTCGTGGTCAAGCAGGCCCACAACGGGGCCGGGGTCGGCAACCAGCTGCTCGTGCGCGATCAGCAGATGGCGGTGGACCACGTCGGAGCCCGGCACCTGCACTACCTGGCCCCGGGCGTCGACGGCGTGGCCGCGTACTGGGCGGAGCGGTGGCCGTGGGCGAGCGGGGAAGACCGGTGGCCGGTCGTCATCGAGGAGTTCGCGCCGGGCGCGGATGCGGTGTACTCCGAGCACTACGCCTCCGACACGGGCACCCGGGCCACCGAGACGGGCCGTCTGCACTACGTCGGGCGGCGCCTGAGCCACCAGGTCGTGCCGCTCGACGGCGTCACCGCGCCCGCACGTACGGCACTCCTGGACGGCGGGGCCCGGCTGGCCGAGGCGTACCGGTCGATGGGCTACCGCGGGCACCTGAGCGCGGACGCCCTGGTCCTGCCCGGCGGGCGGGTGGTGTTCACCGAGGTCAACGCCCAGGTCAGCGGATCGCTGCACATCTACCAGGCGATCGCCCACGGCATCGTCGACGTCACCGCCGCCGCGGCCCGGCAGGTGGTCGAGTACCACGTCCCGCCCACCTGGGCGGTGCCCTCCTTCGCCGCTTTCCTGGATGCGCTCGACGCGCTGGGCCTGGCGTACGACCCGGCCACCCGGACCGGCGTGATCGTGTCCATGCCCGCCATCCCCCTGGCCCCCGGCGAGCCGGTGCAGTTCGTGTTCTGCCTCGCCTACGCCCCCGCTGAGGGCCACCTGGCTGCGTTCGCCCGGCTCGACGCGCGGTTCGCGACCGTTCCCGCCGGCACCTACGACGCCAGCCAGCACATCGGCACCGGCGCCGTGTCCTTCTCCTCCTGACCCGGAGCCTCACCCATGACCACCACCTCGCTCACTGCGGCGGCCGAGGCCGCCCAGCTCTCCCCCGTCTTCGACGCCGGCCGGCTGGCCGCCGAGCTCGCGGCCGTCACCACCCACACCTGGAATGTGCAGCGCACCCACACCTACGGCGGGCAGGTCGGCCAGGCGGCCTCGATCGACTGGCGGGTCCTGCCCCTGCGCAGCCTCGGCGGCGACTCCGAGCGCACCGACCCGGGCGGCCCCGGACCGCAGCCGTTCGCGGCGACCCGCTGGCTCGACCAGCTGCCCTACCTCGCGCAGATCCTTCACTCGCTCCCGGCCCCGCTGAACGCGGTGCGGCTGATGGCGCTGGGGCCCGGCGCCGTCTCGAACCCGCACAGCGACCCCAAGTACCGCCTGGACCGGGGCATCGTGCGCCTGCACATCCCCGTCGTCACCGACCCGGGCGCCGTGCTCGTCCTGGACGGCGTCGAACACTGCTGGCAGCCGGGCACCTTCTGGTACGGCGACTTCTCCCGCGAGCACCTGGTACGCAACACCAGCCAGACGGTCACCCGTATCCACGTCGTCATCGACGCCCTGCTCACCGCCGACCTCGCAGCCTGGTTCCCGGACTCCTGGCAGCAACTGCTGACCCGTGGCGAGGTCCTGTTCAACCGCACCGGCCCGCACCCAGCCCCGGCCTGGCCCGCCGGACTGCCGTACGAGGCGCTGCTGCCGTCCGGGTTCGCGGACTTCGACGCGGCCGCCCCGCTGGACGGCGCCCTCATCCCCGCCCGCATCGACCGCGGCGCCGGCGGCGTCCTCGCCCTGACGATCGCCGGGCGCACCTTCGCCCTCGTCCCGGTCGGCGGACCCGAGTTCCGGTTCTCCGGCTGGAGCGAGCAGCGAACCCTCCAGCCGGACAGCGATGGCGGCGGTCTGGCCCTGCGGGTCCGCCGGGGCCGCGCGCTCGCCGACCGGCACATGACCGCAGCCCCCCGCACCTCCTGACCCGCTCCACGCATCCGAGAGGAACGCCCATGCCCCGCCTGAACAGTCACGACGACTTCACCCCGCTCAGGGAGATCATCGTCGGGTCCGCCGCCAACTACGTGGGACACGACCGTGACGTCAGCTTCGAGCTGTTCCACCACGAGAACCTGAGCGGCTTCCGGTCGGACTGGGCCTATCCGCGCCTGACGAAGGCGGCGGCCGGCCGCCGGGAGAGCTGGACCATCAAGGCGCGGTACGCCGAGGAGCTGCACGAGGACGTAGAGGGTCTGGCGGCCACGCTCGCCGGGCTCGGGGTCGTCGTGCACCGGCCGCTGCCCCTGCCTGCGGACGCGGCCCCGGTCGCGGGCCTGGGCTGGGAGGCCGCCCCCACCCCGGCGCTGAACATCCGCGACAACACGCTGATCCTCGGGAGCGAGATCATCGAGACGCCGCCCGCGATCCGCTCCCGCTATCTGGAGACCCGCCTGCTCGCCCCGGTTTTCACCGCCTACTGGGAGGCCGGCGCGCGGTGGACGACGATGCCCCGCCCCACTCTCACCGACATGTCGTTCGACCTGTCGTACGCCCGGGACACCGCGACCACCCTGGGTGGGCCAACCGAGGCCATCGACGACCCGCAGCCGAGCCCGTACGACGTCGGTGTGGAGATGATGCTGGACGGCGCGCAGGTCCTGCGGCTGGGCCGCGACCTGGTCGTCAACGTCGCCCAGGAGAACCACACCCGGGGCGCCGAGTGGCTTCAGCGGCACCTCGGTCACCAGTACCGCGTCCACCGGGTGTGGCGGATGGCGGACAACCACATCGACAGCATGCTCCTCGCCCTGAAGCCGGGCGTGTTCCTGGCCCGACACGACGGCATCCGGGACCTGATGCCCGAACGCTTGCGCTCTTGGCGCTTCATCGTGCCGCCGGAGCCCGACCAGGGCGCGTTCCCGGTGTACGACGACTACGAAGACCTGGTCCTCACCAGCCCGTACATCGACCTCAATGTGCTCTCGGTCGACGAGCACACGGTGCTGGTCAACGAGGAGTGCACCGGCCTGGCCAAGCTGCTGGAGGCCGAGGGCTTCGACGTCGTGTCCGTACGGCACCGGCACCGGCGCCTGTTCGGCGGCGGGTTCCACTGCTTCACCCTCGACACCCACCGCACCGGCGGCTTCGAGGACTACCTGTCGTGACCCTCCCCGGTGTGCTGCTGCTGGACGCGGCCGGCCCCGAAGCGGGCGCCCTCGCCAGGGCGGCAGCCGCCCGCCGCCACCAGGTCCACGCCGCGACCACCACCACGGCGTACGCGGACTACGGACCGGAGCTGAAGGGCCTGCTGGCCGGGCACATCGTCACCGACTTCACCCGGCCCGACCGAGCTCTCGACGAGATCGCCGCGTACGCCCGCCGCCGAGGTGTGGGGGCGGTGCTGACCGTCAACGAGTACCTCACCGAGCTCACCGCGCATCTCTGCGCCGAGCTGGGGGTGCCCGGCAACGACCCGGGCCGGGCACACGCGGCCCGGGACAAGGCGGCCATGGCCGAGACGTTCGCCGTGGCCGGGGTGCGCGCCCCCTACACAGTCCTCGTCCGGGACGCGGACGGGTTGCGGGCCGCGCTGGCAGACCCGTCGGTCGGCTTCCCCTGCGTCATCAAGCCGGTGGCCGGGGCGGGCTCCGCCGGCGTCACGGTGGTGAGCGGCCCGGCCGGTGCGGCCGCGGCCGCCGACGCCGCCCGAACGGTCGCTGGCATGTACGCACGCGGCGGCGACCCGGGCGTCCTGGTCCAGGCGTACGCCGCCGGGGCGGAATACAGCGTCGAGTCCTTCACCCAGGACGGCAACACGACGCACCTCGCCGTTACCCGCAAGCAGGTGACCGGCGGCGCAAACAGGGTCGAGACGGGGCACAGCCTCCCCGTCCACCTGACCCCGGTCGTCGAAGCGGCCGTGTACCGGGAGGTGAAGGCGGCCATCCGGGCGGCCGGTATCCGGCACGGGGCTTCGCACACCGAGGTCATCGTGAGCCGCGACGGGCGGTGCTCGGTCATCGAGATCGGCGCCCGCCTCGCTGCCGGGCAGATCGGGGTCCTGATCCAGCACGCCCTGGGCGTCGATGTCTGGGCGGCGCTGCTCGACGTTGCCCTCGGCCGCCCGGCCGCGCTCGCCCCCACCACCCACGGGTACGCGACCGTGCGGTTCGTGACCAGCCCGCGCGCCGGACGGCTGGCGTCGCTCTCCGGGCTTCCGAGGGTGGGGCCGGGCGTACCGTTCGCCCGCTGGCGGGCGGCGATCGGCGGCCCCGTCCACGAGCCGCACGCCAACGGCCACCGGCTGGGGTCGTTCGTGGTCACTGGACCGGACGCCGCCGAGGTCGAGGAGCGGGCCGACACGCTCCTGCGGGAGATCCGCATCCACGTCGAGCCGCACCCGAACGGGCCCGGTCAGGTCAGTGAGGCGAGCACCTCGGCCATCGCGCCGTAGCTCTCGCGGACCGCGTCCGCCTTGGCCAGCCGGTGGCGCTCAAGGCGGATCGCGCCCAGGTGCCGGGCCTCGTACACCCGCGCCCGCCACATCGCGGCGGGCGAGCGGTCCAGCACTCCGTAGGACTCCCAGAACGCTTCGCGCTCGTCCGCCTTGGCCGTCGCCATACGGATGGTCCAGTCAGCGGCGGGGTCACCGAACCATGTGCGGTCGAAGTCCAGGACGCCGGTGATCACCGGCTCGGGGGCCGCCGAGTCCATCAGGGCGTTGACGGTCCACAGGTCCCCGGTCAGCAGCCTCGGTTCGGTGACCTCGTCGAGCACGGTGCTCTCGTGCGCAGCCACCGCCGCGACCTTCCGCACGTCGGCCGCGTCCAGGCCGGAGCCGTCCATGTCGGCGGCGATCTCCTCCAGCGACGCGATCACCGCCTCGCCCCACGTGGCGTACCCCGGCCCGCTGACGGGCCCGAAGTGGGGGCCGCGCACGTCGTGCACGGAGCGGGTGACGGCGCCCATCTGCCGGAAGAACGCCGGCCACGCGGTACGCGGATACGTTCCCAGGTGCTCCGGGGCCGGGATGCCGTCCAGGTGGGTCTGGATCATCCAGTCCCGGCCGATCACCTCGTGCGACCAGTCGGCGGCGAGCACTCGCGGCATCAGCGGCGCGATCACCGCCAGCCACGGCAGGCTCGCGAACTCGTTCCGCATCAGGTGGCGCTCACTGCGGAACTGGCGGGCCTCTGGCGGCGCGACCCGCAGGATCACCGGCCGGACCTGGTCGGCCAGGGTGACGCGGTAGACGTTGTTGTACATCCCCGTGCCCAGCTCGACAGCGGACATAGGCATGGCGTCGCCGCCGAAGGCCCGTCGACAGACCTTCCCGATCTCCTCCGCGGTCAGTGACTGCTGGAACGCCTCCGAGGCACGCTCAACCGGCTGGAAGTCCATACCGCTCAGGATGCCCCGCCCGGAGGCTGTTCGTCACATGCACCGCGTACGCGGTCTGGCCGAAACGTCCGCCCTGGTGACATAGCCCTTGGCGCCCGCTCACTCCCAGCCCGGGCGGGAGCCAGCAGTCCAACCGCCCCTGCCAGGCCCGCCGCCGTGCTGGTGCACTTCGCCGATACCCGCGCCCGTGTGACTGAGCGCTTCAGTTGACGAGTTGAGCGCGGGACCCTGAGTGAGCGTCACTCACACGGGCGACGTGGGGTATCCGGCAAGCCCAGAAGGGAGGCGTCCGTTCCTACGGTGGAGCCATGGGCTACTACCTCGATGACGACGGCGACCCGATCGAGACCGACGACGTACCGGAGGACGACTACGCCGACCACCTGCCGGACTTTTGGACGGGGCCGGTGGTGGACCCTGCGGTATGACACTGGTCTGCGCAACTCGCCAACTGAAGCGCTCAGTCACAGCCCGCCGTATCCGGTCTTTCCAAGCGGACAAGCGACGGACAAAACGATGGGCCAACTCGAATGCGGCCTTACAAGAGCACCCTGCGTACATCCCAGGGGAACTGTGCCCAGTAAGTGCCCGGTGCCACGGTGACCTCTTCTACGTTCTTCCCTGTTCGTGGTGCGTGGATCATCTTGTTGTCGCCGATGTACAGCCCGACGTGGCCCCAGTTGCCGTCGTTGTTGAACACGATCAGGTCGCCTGGCCGGATCCGGTCCTTCGATACGCCTTTCCCTGCCGTCCGCTGCGCCTGGGAGGTGCGCGGCAGCGTTATCTTCGCGCCTTGGTACACGGCGTACTGGGTCAGTCCGGAGCAGTCGAAGCCGCCCTTGGTCGGGCCTTCGGTGTTGCCCCCGCCCCACACGTACGGCTTGCCCAACTGGCCGCGGGCTGCAGCGATGACCTTCGCCGCGGCGCCGGACGCCTTCGACCCGCCGCTGTCGGGGGCGGTGAAGCGCTGCTCTGCGGCGCGGATCACCCGCACGTAGTTCTGTGTCTCCCGGTACGGCGGCACGCCCTGGTAGCGCTGTACGGCGCCGGGTCCGGCGTTGTATCCGGCGAGCATGTTGTTCACCGGGTCGCCGGGCACGCCGACGAGTTCCTTGGCGACGACGCAGAGGTAGTCCGCGGCGGAGAGGATCGCGTCGGCCGGGTCCCACACGTCGGTCTTGCCGTCTTTGTTGTAGTCCTTGCCGTAGATCCTCCAGGTGCCGGGCATGAACTGGGCGATGCCTTGGGCGCCGGCGGGGGACTTGGCTTTCGGGTTGAAGCGGCTCTCCTGCTGGAGCAGCGCGGCCAGCCGTCCAGGGGTGAGGGTGGGGCACCGGTTGCCGGCCGCGGCGATCAGGTCAGCGTAGGCGGCCGGCACGCTGCCGGCCGCCAGACCGCCCGCGCCGACCTGCTCGGCTCCTCCTGCGGCGTCGTTCTGTTGGCGCTGCTGCTCGTCCTGGACGGCGGCGGCCAGCCACGCCGCGCCGGACACCAGCATCATCAGCAGCCCGAAGACGCACAGCAGGGCGGTGAGGCTGCTCGGCAGCAGCCACACCATCACCCCTCGGCGTGCGACGCGACTGGCCGCTGTGGGCTCGCGCGTCACGGATCGTTCCTGCGGCGACGCGGGCCCGGCCGCCGCGACTGGCTGTCACCGCCCTGGCCGTTGATGATGCTGGTCTGCGCGGCGCGGCGCGCAGCGACCCGGCGGGCGCGGTCGTGGAGCCTGGCATGCGCCCCCACCGCACCCACCCCCGGTGCCGGAGTGGAAGCCGGCGGCGGCGTCGGTGTGGGCGTGGCGGCTGTGCGGGCTGGGCGGGTCCGGCCGCCAGGTCCTGACCGTGTGGGGCTGGCCGGCGTGCGCCGGTGGCCGCGCGCGGCCGGCCCCGTGCCGGCACCGCCGCCGCTTGGCCTCCTCGCCCCGCCCCTGCCGCTCGCAGCCGGCTGGCCCGGCGGGCGCGTGCGCGCGGCCCGCATCTGCGCGATCCGCTCCCGCAGCTGCTCGGCGTTGGCGGGGACGTGGCCGGGCATCCCCAGCCCTGCCTTGGCTCGGGCCCGGGACAGGGCTTGGCCGACTGCTGCCCGGCCCTGGGCCGTTCCGCCGGCCCGGACGCCGGCCGCGGCTGCCCGGCCGACGATGCCCGCCCCGGTCACCATGACGCCGCCGGTCGCGGCCCCTGCACGGAGGGTGCTGCGCACAGCCCCCGCGCGCCGCCCGCCCGGCCCCGCTCCGCGGCCGGCGAACCCTCCGGCCGCCGGCATGCCGCCCACCATCGCGCCGCCGCGGCCGCGCGAGGCCAGCATCCACGCGGCGCCGGCGGCGCCGAAGCTGCGGCCGCCCAGGGACTCGGCTGGCGAGGTCATGGTCTGCCCGCCGAAGTTGGAGTTGCCCATGCGGGCCCGGGCCCGGGAGGCGACCTGCCCGGCGGTGGACGCGATCTTCCGCCGGAATGTGAACATGGCGATCGCAGCGGCGTCGATGACGATGAAGCGGACGACGATCCCGCCCGGGATCTCGTCCTCGCCGGCGGTCACCAGGGCCACCACGATCACGATGAACAAGGCGAGAGCAGCGATCGAGAGCACGAGCAGCGCGAGCCACTTCCCGATCGCGGCCGCCCGGCCCCACAGCCACGCCCGTCCCGGCCCGGGCAGGACACCGACCGCGAGCGCGAACCGGGCGAGGGCCGCCTCGACCGCGAGCCAGAACTGCGCGTTGAGGTAGCCGAAGACGGTGACGATGACGAATGCCATCGTCAGCAGCGAGGCGATCAACAAGAACAGCGCTCCGCCGAGCTTCTCCGGGGTCGGCTCCTTCGCCGCCTTCGCCGAGCCCTGCACGCAGCTCTTCTCGAACCCGTCGATCGGGCCGACCGCGAACAGCTCTTTCCAGGCGTCCTGCTGGGTGATGTCGGTGCCCATGGCCTTACGCCAGGCGTCCATCTTCTTGGTCTGGTTGTCACTCAGCCAGCCGCCGATCCCGGGGATCTTCTTCAGCTGGTCATTGAGCCAGCGGTTGACCGCGCCGTCCTGCTTGGACCGCTCCTCCTTGAGCATGTCCTCCCACACCGCCTGCCGGGCCCGTGCGTCCCGGAACTCCTTCTCGCAGCCCCCGGACCACACCTGCCCGTAGGACAGGAGCATCGCCGGCTTCGTCACGAACGCGTCCACCAGGGCGTTGGTGATCGGCCGGCTGATCTCCTGGGGCAGGTCGGTGAGTTTCACCGGCGCCGAGGGGCCGTTGCGCATGTAGTCCTTCTCCGCCGCGGCCTCCTCCGCTGGCGACTTCTCGCTCGGCCCCTCGATCCCGTCCAAGATCAAGGCGCCCACGTGCGCCGACAGCTCCCGCGCCTTGCCCAGCGCCCCGTCCTGCTCGTCCAAGATCAGCGACGCCGGCGAGGACAGCGTTGTGGCGGCCAGTGCCGAGATCAGCAGCGCCGCCACCGCCTCCCCCCAGCCGCGCGCCTTCACCCCGAACATCCAGTGCCACGCCGCCACCACCAGCGCAAACGTCAAAAACAGCGACGGCAGTCCCATGTACAGCAGCAGGTTGGAGTGCAGCGAGTTCGACACGGCGAGCACCGGCTTGAGGAGCAGCGCCGCCAGCGAGAACGACAACGCCCAGGCCACCAGCCAGCACGCGAACGCCACCAGCCACAGGTTCAACTGGAACAGGAACTCCACGATGAAGTGCCGGGCCTTCAGGTCCCAGGCCTTCCAGTCCCCGGTGTCGGCGTGCACCTGGTAGATGCTGATCGGGCTGCCGTCCCGGTCGGTGACCTTGAACGCGCCCAGCACCCCCTTGGACAGGGCCTGCTTCTCCTTGTACTCCTCGACCCGGTCCTCGAACTTCTCCTCGGGCGTCTTCGCTGCTTCCTCGGCCTCCTGCTTCTTCTTCCGCTCCACCAGGGCCGGGTTGTTGTCGATGCAGTTGTTGCCGCCCAAGCTGCCCCGCGCGGTGCAGGGGTTGGCTGGCGGGTCGGCGGCCGCGATCGGCGCAAGCAGCAGCACCGTGAGGCTGACCAGGAGCAGCACCACGCCCGCTATCAGGATCCGCCCGGGCCGGCGCAGCGGCTTCGGCAGCAGCAGCCCCAGCAGGTAGCGGGTCTCAGGGTCCGGGAGCTGGGCCCGCATCAGGGCCCGGATCATGCGGCGGCCGCCACGATCGCGTCAGGATCGGAGTGCAGATGGGGCTCGATCGCCGCGTCGGGCGGCGTCACGACCTTCATGCCCGAGATCCGCCCCGCCAGGTCCCGGTGCAGGCACTCACCCGCCCGCGCCTGACGCTCCTGCGGGCTGAGCCCCACCGGTGACAGTTGCGTCATGACCGTGGTCTGCAGATCCGGGTCGTCCGGGTTCAGCCCGAGGAACGCAAGGCCGCGCCGGGCCAGCTCTAGGTCCGGCTGCCGGAAGAGCCACTTGCGGGGGATCAG
This sequence comes from Streptomyces alkaliterrae, assembly GCF_007097205.2. Classification (GTDB taxonomy): domain Bacteria; phylum Actinomycetota; class Actinomycetes; order Streptomycetales; family Streptomycetaceae; genus Streptomyces; species Streptomyces alkaliterrae. The sequence continues at coordinate 1,603 of NZ_VJYK02000151.1, read as the reverse complement.
CCCGCGGATGATCGCGCCCCGCCGGGAGTCGGAGGGGCCGATGTCCTCCGGGTCGTGACTGGCCAAGAACGCGGCGGCCAGGTTCTTCCGGCCATCGCGGACCATCTCCAGCACCAGCTCCAGGCCCTCGGGCGAAGAGGTCAGCCACCAGCACTCATCCCACACCGCCACGCAGAACTCCGACGGCGAGGAGAAGCAGATCGACCGGCTCACCGCCGCGATCAGATACATCGCCGCCCGTCCGAAGACCTTCTCGTCCTCCACCTTCTCCAGGCCCGCCTCCAGCTCCTGGGCTGTGGGAAGCGACAACGCGTGCACCGCGAACACGATCGCGTCCGCCCCGCCCGCCGCAAGCGGCGGCAGCGCCTCATCAAACAGCGCCCGGCTCATGTCCAAGTCTTCGAACGCCCCCAGCGCGCGCCCGGCCCGCCGCGCCGCCGCATCCCGGCGGCCGCGCTGCTCCAACTCGCCCAACAGCACCTTCAGCGACGGCCGCCGGTGCTGCAGCACCGCGCCGATCGCCTCCCGCAGCGCCAGGCCCTCCTCCGACCGGGGCGCGATCCCCAACAGCAGCGTCAGGAACGACTGCGTGTACCTGCGCGCCTCCCGCACATCGGAGAAGATCCGCAGCGGATCCAGCGACACCTGCGCGTCCTGGCCGATCTCGATGACCTGCGTCGTGCCCGGGCACGCCCGCGTGAACGCCGCCCACTCCATGTGCGCGGTGCGGTCCACCACCACCACACGCCCCCGCGACCGCGGCTGCCCGGCCCGCCGGCCGCCCGCCAGGATCTGATACACGGCCGTCTTCATCGCCGTGGTCTTGCCGCTCCCGGACTCACCGATGAACGCCGCCGACGCGGACGCCGCCTCCTCCCGCGGCCCCCGCGCCCAATCCACCAACACCGGCCGCGCACCCCCACTCGTGGTGTGCAACCCGAACAGCGGGCCCCGCTCATCCCCCAGCTGCGCCGTCGCGAACGGGCCGGCCATCGCGAACCCCCGAGACAGCAGATACTGGCGGTGCCGCACCATCACCGACGGCGTCCGCGCCCCCGGCAACATGCCGTACCACAGCTCTTCCTGCTGCCCCACCGGCCGCGAGATCTCATACAGCGCGTCCTTGAACTCCGCCGAAACCGCCGCCGCCCGCCGATCAGCCTCACCCGGCGTCTGCCCCCACACGCACATCGCGACCATCGCCTGCACCTCGACCTCGGTGCGGTCCGACAGCTCCTGCCGATAGTCATCGATCGCCGCCGTCGCCTTGTCCAGCGTCGGCGGCGGCCCGATCGGATCCTCGGCGTACTCCTCGTACTGGTGCTCCAGCTCCGCCGCCTGCCGCTGCGCCTTCGACTCCGCCTCCGAACCGCGCACCACCTTCAGCCGCGCCACCCAGTCCACCGGGAACCCAAGCCGATCCAGCTCCGCCAGGTACTCCGAGCCAGGGAAGGTGAACTTCTCCGGCATCTGCGACAACACCAGCAGCGACTGATACGACTCCCCCCACGGCGTCGCCACCTGCAACCACCGCCGCGCATACGGACCCACCCCCGACACCGCCTCCTCCGCAGCCGCTTCCGCGACCTCGGCCGCATACGGC
>NZ_VJYK02000150.1 GCF_007097205.2 Streptomyces alkaliterrae | reverse complement strand
CCCCACACCCCGCCGCCCGGCACCCCGCCAGGAGTGCCGGGCGGCGGCGCGCCGGAGGGCGCCTACTGGCACAGCGGCCACCGGCGTCGGACGATGGGCGCATGCTGTTCGAGGTGTGGGCGCCGAACGCCGGAAACGTCGAGCTCCGGCTCGACGGCCGTACCCGACCGATGGAACCCGACCCGGCGGGCAGCGGCTGGTGGCGGCTCACGGCCGCCGCCACGGCGGGCGCCCGCTACGGCTTCGCCCTGGACGACGGCCCGGTTCTGCCCGATCCGCGGTCGCGCCGGCAGCCGGACGGCCCGGAGGGCCCGAGCGCGGTCGTCGACCACACCGCCCACCGCTGGCACCATCCGTGGCCCGGACGCGATCTGACCGGAGCGGTCCTCTACGAACTGCACGTGGGCACGTTCACCGAGGAGGGCACGTTCGCCGCCGCCGCCGGACGACTGGGCCATCTGGCGGACCTGGGCGTCAGCCATGTGCAGCTGATGCCGGTCTGCCCCTTCCCCGGGACCCACGGCTGGGGGTACGACGGCGTGGCACCGTGGGCGGTGCACGAGCCCTACGGCGGCCCGGACGGGCTGAAGGAGTTCGTCGACGCCGCCCACGGGCACGGGCTGGGCGTGGTGCTCGACGTCGTCCACAACCATCTGGGCCCCTCGGGCAACCGACTCCCCGAGTTCGGGCCCTACTTCACCGACCGTTACCACACCCCCTGGGGATCGGCGGTCAACCTCGACGGGCCCGGGTCGGACGAGGTCCGCGACTACTTCGTCGGCAGCGCGCTGGCCTTCCTGCGCGACTACCGGCTGGACGGCCTCAGGCTGGACGCGGTGCACGCGCTCGCCGACAGCCGCGCGGAACACTTCCTGTTCCAACTGTCGAGCGCCGTTGCCGAGTTGTCGGCGGAGCTGGGGCGCCCGCTCTTCCTGATCGCCGAGTCCGACCGGAACGACCCGCTCACCTGCACCCCGCGCGAGCTCAACGGCCTGGGACTGGACGCCCAGTGGAACGACGACTTCCACCACGCCCTGCACGTCGCCCTCACCGGGGAGTCCCACGGCTACTACGCGGACTTCGCCCGCGCCCCGCTCGCCACTCTCGCCCGCACCCTCACCGACGGCTTCTTCCACGCCGGCACCTACTCCGCCTTCCGGGGCCGCCGCCACGGCCGCCCGCTGGACCGCCCGGCCACCCCGGCGGGCCGGCTGCTGGGCTACGCGCAGACCCACGACCAGGTCGGCAACCGGGCGACCGGAGACAGGCTGACCCCAGCGCTGGACCTCGGACTCGCCGCGTGCGCGGCCGCCCTGGTGCTGTGCGGGCCGTTCACCCCGATGCTGTTCATGGGGGAGGAGTGGGGGGCGACCACGCCGTGGCAGTACTTCACCGACCACCCCGACCCCGAGCTCGCCGAGGCCGTACGGGTGGGCCGCAGAAGGGAGTTCGCCGCCCACGGCTGGTCGGCGGACGCCGTGCCCGACCCGCAGGATCCGGCCACCCGCGCACGCTCGGTACTGGACTGGAGCGAGGCGACCCGCGCCCCGCACGCCGAACTGCTGGACTGGTACCGCACCCTGCTCGCCGTCCGCCGCACCCACCTGGCCCCCGGACTCCCGCTGGCCGCCACCCGCGTCGACCACGACGAGGAGGCCCGCACGCTCACCGTCCGCCACGGCGTGCTGGCGGTCTCGGTGAACCTCGGGGAGCGGATCGCCTCACCCGCCGTGCCGCCGGGCGCGCTGCCGCTGGCCGCCAGTGCGGGCGCCGAGGCGATGACGCTGCCGCCGCGTTCGGCCGCCGTGTTCCTGCTGCCTCCCGACGAGGCGCGGAAGCACGGCAGTTGATGCGGGATACTGCTGTGACGTTCCACGAGCCGCAGTAGGCTTCCCCGGTCCGGCAAGATCGGGATCGGTGACCGGTGGGGGCGGCGGAAGGCGGTGTGCAGGTGAGTTCGGGAGGGCTTGAGCTCCCCCCTGGTGAGAACGGTGTTCCCGAGGACGCCGGTGCGAGCGGTCAGGCCGGTGCCGCCGATCCGCTGCCCGGGGCCGTGTCACTGGCCCGTCCCATGGAGATCGGCGTGGAGCTGGACTGGGACGCGCACGCCTGGGCGGAGGTGCGCACCAGGGCGCAGCGCGCCGGACGGGCCTACGTCTGGCTCAATCTCGTCGAGCAGCGGCTGCGCGCGGTGGTGGCGGGCGTGCTGCGCCCGATCTACGAGCCGGTGCACGGCGACGAGTGGGTGATCGCCGCCGCCGGACCGGCCGGCCAGGAGTGGGTGCAGCGGGCCGTCGCGGTACGCGAGGTGAGTCGTCGCAAGGGTTACGTGCTCGACCCGGCCGACGACAACCTGCTCTCCTTCCTGACGATGCCGCAGCTGCGCGAACTGATCGTCCAGCACTGGCCCTGCTACGAGCCGTACTTCGCGCAGCGCCGGGAGCTGGAACTGGCGCTGGACGAACTGGAGGTGGCGCGCAGCGCCGTTTCCCGCAACCGGGCGCTGCCACCGCCGGTGCTCGCCCAGGCCGAACGCACCTCGGCGCGGCTCCTCGAACTGATGGGCGCGGGCGGCGAGGTGCCCTCCGCCGGTCGGCTGCCCGTCGACGCCGTGGAGGAGCTGGTCGGCGACCGTTTCGCCGACGTGGTCGGTGTCCACCGGGACCGGGTCCGGCTGCAGCGGCAGTTGCCGGCGGAGGACCTGTTCGGCGGCGCCCGCCGCATCGACGCGATGGGCATAGGTCTCAACCTGCTGGTGCAGAACTACTCGGGGCGCCGGCTGGTGCGGCTGGCCGAGGACGGCTGCCGGATGCGGCTGCTGTTCCTCAACCCCGCCTCCAGCGCCGTCCGCCGCCGCGAACGCGAACTCGGCCTGAAGCGAGGCGAGATGAGCCGCGCCGTGGAGATGAACATCCTGCACATGCGCCGGGTGCGGGCCCGGGTGCGGGACACCAGCGCGGTGGAGATCCAGGTCTTCGACGAGACGCCGCGCTTCACCGCGTACCTGGTGGACGGGGACGGGCCGGACGGGCTTGGTGTCGTGCAGTCCTATCTGCGCCGGGCCCGTGGCATGGAGGCGCCGGTGCTGGTGCTGCGCGGTGGCGCCCGGCGGCTGCGGCAGGCACCCGAGGGCTCCGCCGAACGGCGGCCCCCGGAGGAGGACGGCGGCCTCTTCGACACCTACCGGGAGGAGTTCGAGTCCGCCTGGCAGGACGCGCGGCCTGTCTCGTGAGGTGAGTCCCAACAACTGTGTTCACAAGCGGAGTTGATGCCGCCGGTCGGTGGGCTGTTGGATGGTGAGGCCATGAGTACACCATCCCCCACCCCCACCGGTGCGCACATCGCGATGTTCAGCATCGCCGCTCCCGGACACGTCAACCCGAGTCTCGACGTCATCCGCGAGCTCGTCGACCGCGGCCACCGGGTGAGCTACGCGATTCCGGCCGAGTTCGCCGACAAGGTCGCCGAGGCGGGCGCGGAGCCGAGGATCTACGAGTCCGCCATCACCACCAAGGTCGATCCGTCCTTCTGGGGCACCGAGCTGATCGACGCCCTGGAGATCTTCCTCGAAGACTCCGTCCGGGCCCTGCCGCAGCTCGCGGAGGCCTTCGCCGGAGACGAGCCGGACCTCGTCCTGTACGACATCGCCGCCTACCCGGCGCGGGTGCTCGCGCACACCTGGGGTGTGCCCGCCGTCCAGCTGTCCCCGAGCATGGTGGCCTGGGAGGGCTACGAGGCCGAGGTGGGCGAACCGGCGACGCGTGACATGCGACAGACCGAGCGCGGCATCGCCTACTACCGGCGGTTCCGCGACTGGCTGACCGAACACGGCCTGCCGGATCCGGACCCGGACCGCTTCGCCGGCCGGCCGGCCCGCTGCGTCGCGCTGATCAGCGAGGTCATGCAGCCGAACGCGGACCGGGTCAACCGGGACGTGTACACCTTCACCGGCCCGTGTCTCTCCGGGCGTGCCGAACAGGAGGAGTGGCGGCGCCCGACGGACGCGCGGAACGTCATGCTCGTCTCCCTCGGATCCGCCTTCACCAAGGCTCCGGACTTCTACCGCTCCTGCGTGGCGGCGTTCGGCGGGTTGCCCGGTTGGCATGTGGTGCTCCAGATCGGCCGCCACGTCACCGAGGAGGAGCTGGGGCCGATTCCGGCCAACTTCGAGGTCCACTCCTGGGTCCCGCAGTTGGCGATCCTGCGTGAGGCGGACCTGTTTGTCACCCATGCCGGTATGGGCGGCAGCCAGGAGGGCCTGGTCTGCCGGGTGCCGATGATCGCCGTACCGCAGGCGGTCGACCAGTACGGCAACGCCGAGATGCTGGAGTCGCTGGGCGTGGCGCGCAGACTGGAGACCGAGGCGGCAACGCCGCAGGCGCTGCGGGAGGCGTTCGAGCAGCTGACCGGAGACCAGGAGATGCCCGCGCGCTGGGCCGCTGTCGCGGAACGCACCCGCGCCGAGGGCGGCACCACCTCCGCCGCCGACCTCATCGAGGCCGAACTACCGGTCCGCCCCTGACTCCACGACGTCACGCGGGCCGGTGCCGCACGGCGCCGGCCCGTTGTCGGCGGCAGGACCTAGTCTGCGGCGATGACCACAACCACCGTGTACGCGGCCCTGCTCAGAGGCATCAACGTCGGCGGCCGTCGGAAGGTCCCGATGGCCGACCTGCGGGAGGTCGCGACCGGCCTGGGCTGGCGCGATGTGCGCACCCATCTGGCCAGCGGCAACCTCGTCTTCACCACGGAGACCACCCCGCCGGCGGAGCTCGCCGCTGCGTTGGAGGCGGCGCTGGCCGCTCGCTTCGGCTTCCCTGTCCGCTGCCTGGTGAGGACGGGCGCGGAGTTGGCGGCCACGGTACGGGCCCGCCCCTACCCCGTGGCCGACGAACAGCCCACGCGGGTGCTGGTGTACTTCCTCGACGCGCCGCCCGACGGTGAACGCCTGGCCGCTCTGGACGCGTCGGGGTTCGCACCCGAGGAGTTCCGCGTCCTCGGACGCGAGATCCACGCGTGGTATCCGGACGGACAGGGACGAAGCCGACTCGCCGACGCGCTCGGCCGGGCGCTGGACAACCGCGTCCACACCAGTCGGAACTGGCGGACCGTCACCACTCTCGCCGAGTGGACCGCCTAGACCAAAACGTGACCAGTTCGTGACCGCTCGGGGGCTCCCGGGCTGGACACGCCCGTGGTGACCGATTTCAAACTCCTTATCGTTCTATGGAGTTACGCAATGAAGTTGCGTATGTCACACCGCCTCGCAGTGCTTGAGCGAGCGCGGCCACCTCCGTCATGGTGGCGAGCCATCCGAGTCCGGACCGGAGTGCACCCGGTCCTCGACCAAGGCTCGGTCGCTGCCGCCCCACGTGGCAGCCCGCCCCCCACATCACGGAAACGAGGAGGATCCCTCGTCATGGCGAACCACCAGCGCAGGAAGCGCAACAAGCGCAGTCGCCTCACCCTGGCCACAACCGCCGCCATCGCGGTGGCGGCAGGCGGAACCCTGCTGGCCCTGCCGGCCGGTGCCTCTCCCGCCGAGGGCACCGTCCACGGTGCCGGCGCCAAGGGCGCGATCGACGGCAGCTACATCGTCATGCTCAAGGACGGCCGGGTGAACAGCGCCGACTCCGGCGAGAAGCTGGCCGACAAGTACGGCGGCGAGGTCGGTATGACCTACGAGTCCGCCGTCAACGGCTTCTCCGCCAAGGGGCTCAGCGAAACCGAGGCCCGTCGCCTCGCCGCCGACCCGGCAGTGGAGAAGGTCGTGCAGAACAAGCGCTTCTCCATCAGCGAGACCCAGCAGAACCCGCCGTCCTGGGGCCTGGACCGCATCGACCAGGCGGAGACCGAGGGCGACAACGCCTACACCTACCCCGACCACGGCGGTGAGGGCGTCACCGCCTACGTCATCGACACCGGTGTGAACATCGACCACAAGGACTTCGAGGGCCGCGCGGAGCACGGCTTCGACGCCATCGACGGCGACGACAGCGCCGACGACGGCAACGGCCACGGCACCCACGTCGCCGGCACCATAGCCGGCGCCGCGCACGGCGTCGCCAAGAAGGCGAAGATCGTTGCCGTCCGGGTGCTGGACGACAACGGCTCGGGCACCACCGAGGGCGTCGTCGCCGGCATCGACTGGGTGACGGAGAACGCCGAGGGCCCGTCGGTGGCGAACATGTCGCTCGGCGGCGGCGCGGACGAGGCGCTGGACGCCGCCGTCCGCAAGTCCATCGAGGCGGGCATCACCTACGGGGTCGCCGCGGGCAACGAGTCCAGCGACGCCTCCAAGGTCTCGCCGGCCCGGGTGGAGGAGGCCATCACGGTCGCCTCCAGCACCGACGCCGACGAGCAGTCGGACTTCTCCAACCACGGCGCGATCGTGGACCTCTACGCGCCGGGCTCCGACATCACCGCTCCCTGGATCGGTGGCGACGACGCGGTGCGCACGATCTCCGGCACCTCGATGGCGACCCCGCACGTCGTCGGTGCCGCCGCGCTGCACCTGGCGGACAACCCGGACGCCAGCCCGGCCGACGTGGCCACCGCGCTGACCGAGGGCGCCACGCCGGACGCCATCAGCAACCCCAGCGAGGGCACGCCCAACCTGCTGCTGCGCGTCGGTGAGTGACACCGTGTGAGCGGTTGAGCCGGTCGCCCGTCGTCCCCGAGGGACGGCGGGCGACCGCGCGCCGCGGTCGTTGATCAGGGGCGGAAGCGCCGCAGCGCCGCCTGCTCCGCCTCCGCCGACATCCCCACCGGCGGCCGGGTGGCCGCCGTGGTCGGCCGCTCCCGCCGCAGCCACTCCCAGGTGTCGGCGACGGTCTCCTCGACGGGCCGGCAGCGCAGCCCGGCGGCCACGGCCTTGGAGACGTCCGCCCGGTGCAGCGAGTCGTGCGTCTCTCCGGGCGGCAGGTAGATCGGCAGCTCCCGCCACGGCTCGAGCCCCGACACGCCGACCTCCTCTGGCGTCAACCACTCCAGTCGGGCGTCGGCCCCGGTGACCTCCCTGCACGCGGCCAACAACCCGCCCATGGTGGTGTGGCCGGAGGGGGAGACCACGTTGTACGGGCCGCCCGCAGCGGCGGCCAGTCGGTCGAGTGTCCAGGCGGCCAGATCGCGGACGTCGACGTACTGGAGGGGCAGGTCGGGTGGGCCGGGGGCGAGAATCCGGCCGCCCCGTGCGACGCGCCGCAGCCACCACGGCAGCCGCCCGGCGTTCTCGTACCTGCCGAGCACCAGCCCGGCGCGCACCAGCAGCGCGCCGTCCCCGAAGACCTCCACGGCGGCCAGTTCTCCGCCGCGCTTGTTGTGGGCGTAGTCGCCCTCCTCGCCCTCCGGGGCGGCGTCGACGACGGGTGCGCTCTCGTCGGCGCCCGGCGGTTGCGGCAGCGGATGCACCGAGCGGCTGGAGACGTAGCCGAAGTGGCGCACCCGGCCCGCCAGCAGCCGTGCCGACTCGCGCACCACCCGGGGCGCACCGATCCAGGTGTCCACCACCGCGTCCCACTCGCCGACCGCCAGCGCGGCCAGGCCGTCCGGCCGGGTGCGGTCGCCGAACAGAGCCGAGGCGCCTTCGGGGCAGGAGCGGTTGCCCCGGCTGAAGACCGTGACCCGCCAGCCCCGCGCCACCGCCTCCTCGGCGATGACACGTCCCACGAAGTCCGTACCGCCCAGCAGCAGAAGTCGCATGCTCCCACTCTCCCCGCGTCCGGGAGCTAGGAACGGTCCGGCACGCCCAGCGCGTGATCGCCGACGGCGAAACCCGGGCTGCGGACAGAAGCTGTCCGGAACACCCCCTACCGTTCGAGGTGTTGGGGAAGCCACCGTCTGCCCAGGGAGAGACATGACCTATCTCGTCACCGGAGCCACCGGAACCGTCGGCCGCCACCTGGTGGACCAACTGCTGGCTGCCGGACACCAGGTACGGGCGCTCACCCGCGACCCGGCGCGGGCGGACCTGCCCGACAAGGTCGAGGTGGTCGCCGGCGACCTGGGCGACCCGGAGACGGTCGCCCCCGCCCTCGTCGGCGTCACCGGAGTGCACCTGATCACCTTCGGCGACAACGCCTACACGCCGCTGACGACCGGCCCGGACCTCGTCGCCCTGGCCGCCGCCGCGGGAGTACGCCGCGTCACCGTGCTCCAGAGCGGCTACCCGGGACCGGTCGAGGAGGCGCTGGCCGCGAGCGACCTGCACTGGACCCGCCTGCAGCCCGTCGAGTTCATGGCAAACATCCGGGACTGGACGGAGAGCGTACGGGCCGAGGGTGTCGTCCGCGAACCCTTCGCCCACACCCGGAGCGCCCTGGTCCACGAGGCAGACATCGCCGCCGTGGCGGCGGTCGCCCTCACCGAGGACGGCCACGCCGGACGTACCCTCACCATCACCGGACCCGAGGCGCTGACCCGCCCGGAGAAGGTGCGCCTGCTCGCCGAGGCGGTCGGCCGGCCGATCGAGTACATCGAGCTGAGCGAGGCCGTGGCCCGCCGCCGCTGGGCCGAGGAGGGACACTCGCAGGAGACGATCGAGTTCTTCGTCGAGGTGCACGGCAACGCACCGGAGATCTCCTACACCGTGCTGCCGACGGTCGAGGAGCTGACCGGCCGCCCGCCCCGCACATTCGCCCAGTGGGCCCGCGAACACGCGCACCTGTTCCGCGACTGACGGTCGATCAGCAGCCGCACTGGTCGGCGGCCGGCCCGGTCAGCGGATCGACCGGCTGCCGCACGGTGCCGCTGTCGGTCGCGACCGGCAGCCCCTCCCGTATCCAGTACTCGACGCCGCCGAGCATCTCCCGCACCCGGTAGCCGAGTCGGGCGAACTCCAGGGCGGCTCTCGTCGCGCCGTTGCAGCCCGGGCCCCAGCAGTAGGTGACCACCGGGCGGTCGAGCGGCACAAGAGCGGAGGCACGCGCGGTGATCTCCGCGGTGGGCAGGTGCAGCGCACCCGGGATGCGGCCCTGCCGCCACGCCTGCGCCGAGCGGGAGTCGACCAGTGCGAAGCCCGGATCGTCGTCGCCGGACAGCGCGGTGTGCACGTCGGCCACGTCGGTCTGGAAGGCGAGTCGGGCGGCGAAGAAGTCGGCGGCCGTGAGGCCACCGTGGGCTGTGGTTGTCATGATCGGCAGACTACGAGTGCCGCGCCCGGAGGGGCAGGTCTCTTCCCCGGCGCACCATGCCATGTACCGGGGAAACCCTGGCATCATGGCGCCATGACCGCCGAATCCCTGGACGACACCGACCTCCGGCTGCTCGCCGCGCTTCAGCGCGACGGTCGCGCCTCCTACGCCGAGTTGGCCCGGGCCGTCGCCATGTCGCCGAGCGCGGTCACCGAACGTGTGCGCCGCCTGGAGGAGCGCGGCGTGATCACCGGCTACGCGGCGGTGGTGGAGCCGGAGAAGCTGGGGCTCGCCGTGCTCGCCTTCGTCCGACTGCGCCATCCGACATCCAACTACAAGCCGCTGCACCACCTGCTGGACGTGACCCCGGAGATTCTGGAGGCCCACCACGTCACCGGCGAGGACTGCTTCGTCCTGAAGGTGGCCACCCGATCCATGCGCCACCTGGAGGAGGTGACCGGCCGGATGGCGACCCTCGGCCACGTCACGACCAGCGTCGTCTACTCCAGCCCGCTGCCCCGCCGCGTGATCGGCGGCCGCTCGGACAGGAGCTGAGCCCGCCGCCGGCCGCCGCTCAGGCGGAGAGAGCGGTGAGGACCGGGCGTTCTGCGGCGAGGGTGGCCGCGGTGTAGCGGTGGAGGAGGAGGCGGGCCAGTTCCGGGGCGTCGCCGAGTACCGGGGCGAGGATGTCGGCGCCGGCCTCGGCGGCGCCGGCCGCGATGCGGTCCGGCAGCCGGCCCGGCGCGATGACGTAGGGCGCCACCGCCACCCGGCCGACACCCTCCGCGCGCAGCGCGCGGACGGCGTCGGCCGGGTGGGGCGGCGACGCGGAGGCGAACGCAGGCCGCACGGCGCACCAACCGGTGGTACGCCGCCACTCCCGCGCGATTTCAGCGATCACTGCGATCGCCTCCGGGTCCGTGGAGCCCGCCGAGGCCAGTACGACCCCGGTCGAGCCGATCTCGCCGGGCGCCACCCCGGCCTGTGCCAGCCGCCGGTCGAGCGCCGCCGTGAGCAGGCGGTCCGGGCCGAGTACGTCGGCCTGGCGGACCGACAGGCGGGGCAGCCGTGCCCCGGCCTCCCGCAGCACGGCGGGGATGTCGGCTTTGGCATGGAAGGCCCTGGTCAGGAGCAGCGGTACCGCGGTGACCTCGCGCACGCCCTCGGCGTGGAGACGTTCCAGGACCTGCGGCACGCTGGGCGCGTTGAAGTCCAGGTAGCCGACGGCGACCCGCAGCCCGGGCCGCAGCGCGCGCACCCGCGCGCACAGCGCGGTGACCGTCGCCGCGTGGCGGGGGTCCCGGCTGCCGTGGGCGACGACAAGCAGCGCCGGGCTGTCCTGGTGGCGCATGGCGGTGGTTCCGTTCGTTGCGTCCGGCGGGGCGGGCGGTCAGGGGCGGGTCAGCGGTTGACGAGCAGGCCTCGGCTGCGCAGCACCCGTCGTTCAAGGGGCGCGAACACCAGCAGGTCGATGGCGATGCCCACCACGAGGATCAGCAGGATGGCGCTGAGCACCATGGACATGTCCTGGTAGGTGCGTCCGTTCTCCAGCAACTGGCCGAGTCCCGCGCCCAGGTCGGGGGAGTGGGCGATGATCTCTGCGGCCATCAGCGACCGCCAGGAGAACGCCCAGCCCTGCTTGAGTCCGGCGAGGTAGCCGGGCAGCGCCGCCGGCAGCAGCACGTGCCGCACTCCCGCGAAGCCCGTCGCGCCGATGACCCGACCGGCCCGCAGGTACAGCGGCGGCACCTGGTCGATGCCGGAGACCAGCCCGTTGGCGATCGAGGGCACCGCGCCCAGCAGCACCACGGCGTAGATCATCGAGTCGGTCAGCCCGAACCAGATGATCGCGGCCGGCACCCAGGCCACCGACGGCAGCGACTGGAGGCCGGTGAGGATCGGTCCGATCGCGGCACGCACGAACCGCACCTTGGCCACCAGCAGCCCCAGCGGGGTGCCGATCGCGATGGCCACCACAAAGCCCAGCAGACCGCGCGAGACGGATGTCCACACGAAGTCCAGCAGGGTGCCCTTCAGCCACAGGTCGCGGATGGCGTCGCCGACCTGGAGCGGGCTGGGCAGCTGGTAGTCCTCCTTGAGGTTCAGCGAGTACGCCAGCTGCCACAGCACGATGACCAGCGCGACGGCCACCAGCGGCGGTACCGCCTTGCCGAGCAGGACCCGGCCGAGCGGGGTGCGGGTGGCGGTCGGGCTCTCCAACGCGTCGAGGCCGGCCTCCAGACCTGCCAGGTCGTTGCCGGAGCGCTGCTCGGGAGAGTCCTCGGAGGACGTCTCGTCCCGTCCCGCGCCGGACGGCTTTGTCGTCTCAGTGCTGGCCATGGCGGCGGATCTCTCCCCGTAGTTGCTCGGTGATCTCGATGGACAGGTTCGCCACCGCGGCGTCCTCGATGCGGCGCGGCTGCGGGATGTCCACCCGCCATTCGCGGGCGACGCGCCCCGGGCGGGAGGACAGCAGCACGACCCGCTGCGCGAGCCGCACCGCCTCCCGCACGTTGTGCGTCACGAACAGGACCGAGACCTTCGTCTCGCTCCACACCCGGGTCAGTTCCTCGTGCAGCACGTCACGGGTGATGGCGTCCAGCGCGGCGAACGGCTCGTCCATCAGCAGCAGCCGGCTGTCCTGGGCGAGTGCCCGGGCGAGGGCGACGCGCTGCCGCATACCGCCGGACAGCTCGTGCACCCGCTTGCCGTGGGCGCCGCCGAGCCGGACGAGCTCCAGCAGCCGCTCGGCCTCCTGGCGTCGCTCCGACTTCGGCAACCCGCGCATCTTCAGGGCGAGTTCGATGTTGCGGCCGGCGGTCAGCCACGGGAACAGGGCGTGCTCCTGGAACATCAGCGCGGCCCGTCCGCCCGGCACGTCGATGGTGCCGGACGTCGGCTTGTCCAGCCCGGCCACGAGGTTGAGCAGGGTGGACTTGCCGCAACCGGAGGCACCGAGCAGGGTGACGAACTCACCGGGTGCGACATCCACGCTGATGTCGTCGAGTACCAGCTGTTGCCGGCCCGCCCGGCCGAAGGACTTCGAGACGTGGCTGATGCGCGCGGCGTATCCGGCCTCGACCTGCTCGTCGGCCGGTGTCGAAAGGAGAGTCGTGGACATCGGGGTCACCTCCTGGGGCTTGTGGCTGCGGTCGGTTCTCAACTGACGCCCAGGCCGGCGTCGTCCACCGGGGGCAGACCCTCGGCCTTCCGGACCCGGTCGAGGATGCGCAGGTCGTAGATTCCGTTGAGGTCGGACTTGTCCAACAGGCCTGCCTCGCGGGCGTGTTCGGCCTGCTCGCGCAGGGTCGAGGCGAGCGGGTCGTCGGTGACCTCGATGGCCTCGAACGCCGGGCGCAGCACCTCGTCGGGCAGCGGCCGGCCGCCGTGGCGTTCCAGCGCGGCGTTGACCTGGCCGCGCGCCTGCTCGGGGTTGTCGTTGATCCAGGCGTTCGTGCGGAGCGCGCCCCGGACAACCGCCTCGACGACGTCCGGGTGCTCCTTGAGGAACCGCTGGGAGGCGACCAGGTGGGTGGTGACGAACTTGCCGTCGTCCCACAGGTCGCGCTCGTCGACGAGTACCTTCCCGCCCCTGCTGACCACGGCGGACGCGGTCGGTTCGGGCACCCAGGCGCCGTCGATGCCGCCCTGCTGGAAGGTGGTGGGGATCTCCTTGTTGTCCTGGCGGACGACAAGGACGTCGCCGCGGCCGCTGTCGGGGTCGACCTTGTGGCCGCGTTCGGCGAGGAAGTTGAGCAGGGCCACGTCCTGGGTGTTGCCGTGCTGCGGGGTGGCGATCCGCTTGCCCTTGAGGTCGGCGACCGACTTCACCCGGTCGGGGTCGACCACCAGGGAAGCGCCGCCGGAGGTGGCGCCGGCCACGATCCGCAGGTTGCGGCCGCCCGCCTTCACATAGCCGTTGACGGCCGGGGACGGACCGATCCAGGTGAGGTCGACCGACCCGGCGTTCAGCGCCTCGATCGCCGAGGGCCCGGCGTTGAACAGGTACGGCTTGACCTGCGTGCCGCCGAGTTCCTTCTGGATCCGGCCGCCGGCGCCCAGGCCCACCAGCGCGGTGGCGTGGGTGACGTTGGCGAAGAAGCCGATGCGCACCTCGTCCAGTCCGCCGGTCTTGGGCCCGCTGGCCCGGGGCGTGGTGTCCTGGACCGCCTGCGAGCCGTAGCCGCAGCCGGCCAGCAGCAGCGAGACCGCCGTCGCCAGTGCGACAAGCGGTCCCGCCGCACGGCGGGCGCGGAAGCGGGTACGGGTGACGGGCATCGGAGGGTCCTCTCGGAGGGTCGGCTACGGCTCGCAGGCGGTCCAGGACAC
>NZ_VJYK02000015.1 GCF_007097205.2 Streptomyces alkaliterrae | reverse complement strand
GGCGGGGTCGTGGTGTTCGCCGGTCCAGAACGTGTCGTCGCGGTGGTGGAAGGTGCCGGGGGCGCGGTCGGATGTGGAGTGCAGCGTCCACTCCGGGCGGTACAGGCCCAGCGAGACGGTGTGCGGCCGGTCCTCGGGCAGTACCGTCGGCCAGTCCACCGGCGTCCGCCAGCCTTGCGCCTCCACGTCGACACCGGCCCACAGGTCGTAGGGGCTGCGGCCCAGTCGGGCGGCGTACCGGGCCGAGGACGGCAGCCGGTCGGCGCCGGCGCGCCAGCGGAAGTCGACGAACATCGAGTCGCTGCGGGTGAAGAACGCCTCGTTCCGCTCGTTCAGCGCGCCCTGCCAGGCGACCCGGCCGTCCACCGTGAACGCGTCGTACCAGGTGACACGCAGCTCGGGCGCGCCCTCGCGGAGCGCCGCGACGAAGCGTACGAACTCCGCGCCCAGCTCGCTGTCACCGCCGTCGGTCTCGCCGTTGAGGAACCAGCCGTCGAAGCCGTGGACACGCGCCACCTCGATCAGCTTGCGGGCGAGCGGAAAACCGCCGGTGGCGTCCCGCTGGAGCAGGTCCCTCGTCCAGCGGAGGTCCCCGCCGTAGGCCGTGGGCGGCAGGAAGACGTTCCCGAGGACGGCGACCCCGGCGCGGTGGGCGGCGTCGACGACGGGCGCGTTCGGGGCGAGGATGATGCCCTCACCCGAGGAGCCGCCCCAGAAGACGAGTTCGTCGAGATAGGCCCAGTGGCTGAGCGCGTAGGAGTGGGCGACCGGACCGCCCTGCGAGGGGTTGCCGGCGGTCGGCCCGAAGGAGACCAGCGCCGAGACGCGCGCCTGGTCGCCCCGTGCCGTGCGGTTCGCCGGGACCGGGGTGAAGCGCTCGGCGAGCGGCACGGTGGCGACGTTGAACGGCAGGTCGGGATCGGTGTCCGGATCCCATTCCCTGAGGCTGCGCCACACCGCGCCGTCGTCGGGCTCGCGGTCACGGGGGAAGGAGTCGGGGAACCAGTACGAGGCGTGCGGCCGCAGCCTGGACGTGCCGGACCGCGGACCGGTGGGCGCCGTCACGTTGCCGAGCGGGACGGCGGCGTGGGGCCGGACGGCGGCGTGGGGCCGGACGGCGGCGCTGGTCGCGGCGGGGAGCAGGGAGAGGGACGCGCCGCCCGCGGCGAGCGCCGCGAGGAGTGCCCGACGGGCGGGTGCGGCGGCCGACTGCGGTTCGGGACCGTTCACGGAGACCTCCGAGGGGGTGTCGGGCCGGTGCGGCCGACGTCGTGCGGCCACACCACGTCGGTGATGCCGCGCGGTGCCAGATGTGCCGGGTCACGGGCGTGCTGGGCGAGTACCACCGCCGGGCGCGCGCCGTCGGCGGCCAGCCGCGCCCAGGTCTCGCAGAACGCGCCGCCCGGTGCCGCGGTGGAGCGGCCCGGCGCCGTCTCCACGGCGCCCGCGTCCAGTACCAGCGCGGTACGGCGCGGACGCGGTTCGGGCGGTGCGGCGCGGAGGGCGGCGGCCCACTCGGCGACCGTCGCACCGAGCTGCTTGACCTCCCGCCCGGACGTCATAAGGCCGAGGCTGTACTCCAGCTCCGGGAAGTCCGCCAGGGAACGCGGCACGTCGTGGGAGCACCACCAGGTGACCGCGTACAGGTCGGCGCAGTCCGAGACGTGGTCCAGGGTGCGCCGCGCGAACTCGGGCGCGGCGTCCGGCGGGACGAGCGGGGCAGGCGCGCCCACCTCCTGGAGCCACACCGGACGCCCCGGCTCGGCCCAGGCCTTGGACAGCTCGATCTGGTACTCGGCGTGCCGGAGGGTGGCGGGGGCCAGCGGGCCGTGGCGCTGGGCGGTGCCGTTGAACACCCAGCTGTGCACCACGGTCGCCCCGCCGAGGCGGGCCGCGTGCGCCGGCGTGAACGGATGGTCGTCGCGGAACCAGAGCGCGTCGTACTCGCCGTGCACATGGAGGCGGCCGGGCGCGGCGGCCTCGCAGGCGGCCAGCAGCCGCTCCAGCCATCGGCCGGCCTGCGCGGGTGTGCAGGGGTCGGGGTCGGGGTGCGGCGGGCCGGAGAACTGGTTCACCTCGTTGCCGAGGGTCATGCCGAGGAAGTTCGGACGGTCCGCCAGCGGCTCGGCGAGCGCCCGCAGGTAGGCGGCCTGCGCGTCGACGACCTCGGGGTCGGTGAAGAGGTTGCGGCGGTGCCAGGTGTGCACCCAGGAAGGGGTGAAGTCGAAGCTCGACAGGTGCCCCTGGAGGCCGTCGACGCTGACGTCGAGTCCGCGTTCGGCGGCCGCGTCGACCAGCCCGACCAACTGGTCGATCGCGCGGGGGCGGATCAGCGTCCGGTTCGGCTGGAAGAGCGGCCACAGCGGGAACACCCGGACGTGGTCCAGGCCGAGGTCGGCGATGGAGTCGAGGTCCCGCCGGACGGGGTCGAGGTCGAAGTCCAGCCAGTGGTGGAACCAGCCCTGGCTCGGGGTGTAGTTGACGCCTGTCCGGATCGGCCGCGTACCGGTTGTCATGTTTTGATCGACCCTTCGCCGACACCCTTGAAGAAGTACCGCTGGAGGCAGAAGAAGAGCAGCATCATCGGCAGCAGTGCGGCTATCGCGCCCGCCGCCACCAGGCGCGGGTCGTTCACCAGCGAGGAACCGCTGAGCGCCTTCAGACCGAGCTGGAGTGTGTAGTTCTCGCTGTTCGTCAGCACGATCAGCGGCCACAGGAAGTCGTCCCAGGCGCCCATGAAGCTGGTGATGCAGACGACCGCGAGGGCGCCCTTCGCGGACGGCAGGAACACCCTCGTGAAGCGCTGCCACTCGCTCGCGCCGTCCAGCACCGCCGCCTCCTCCATCTCCCTCGGCACGGCGAGGAACGCCGCCCGCATGATGAAGAGATTCAGCACCGACACCGCGCCCGGTAGCCAGACGCCGACCAGCGTGTCGGCGAGACCCATGGACCGCACGGTGAGGAACATCGAGATCATCACCGACTCGAACGGGAACATCAGCGTGGCGACCAGCACCGTGAACACCACCTGGCGGCCGCGCCACCCGGCCCGGGACAGCGCGTAGCCGCCCATCGACGCGAACAGGCAGTTGCTCACCACCGCCAGCGCGCAGACCACCAGCGTGTTGCCGACATAGGCGAACAGCGGGAACGACTCCGCGACCCGCGAGTAGTTCTCCAGCGTGGGGCTGCTGGGCAGCAGGCCGTCGTAGACGCTCTCCTGCCGGCTCTTGAGCGAGGTCAGCAGCTGCCAGACGATCGGCCCGAGCATCACGACCAGCATCAGGCACAGCGTCAGGTAGCGGCCGGCCAGACCGGCCGGGGTCGTCCGGTTCACCGCTCGTCCCCCTTCGACAGCCGTCGGCCGAGCAGGCTGAAGACCAGCGTCAGCAGGAACAGCAGGATGGAGATCGCCGCCGCGTAGCCCGTCTCGCCCGCGAACCCGAGCCCGACCTCGCGGATCAGGAAGGGCAGCGTGCGGGAGTCGCCCCCGGGACCGCCGCTCTCGCCGCCGAGGATGTAGACCTCGGTGAACACCCGGAGCGCGGAGATCGCCGAGAGCGTTCCGACGAGCAGCATCATCGGCTTCACCGACGGGATGGTCACGTGCAGGAAGCGCCGCAGTGCGCCCGCGCCGTCGATGGCAGCCGCCTCGTGCAGCGAGCGCGGCACGTTCCCCAGGGCGGCCAGGTAGAAGACCATGTAGTAGCCGAGCCCCTTCCAGATCGTGACGATCATCGCTGAGACCAGCAGCAGGGTGCCGTCGGTCAGGAAGGGCACCGGTTCGGCGACCACACGCAGCCTGACGAGCACGGTGTTGACCAGGCCGTCACTGCGCAGCAGCCACTGCCACATCAGCCCCACCACCACCGCGGAGGCGATGACCGGCGTGTAGTACGCCGAACGGAAGAACCCGATGCCGGGCACCTTGCGCTCGACGAGCACCGCGAGCGCCAACGGCATCAGCACCAGCGCCGGGACCACCACCGCCGTGTAGAGCACGCTGTTGGTCAGGGCAGTCCAGAACGCGGGGTCGCCCAGTGCGCGCCGGTAGTTGTCCAGTCCGACAAAGCCGCCGCCGCGCAGGATCTGGGCGTCGGTGAGGGAGAGCACCACGGTGTTGACGAACGGCCACAGACTGAACGTCAGCACCATGGCCAGGCCCGGCAGCAGGAAGAGGTAGGGCGTCCACCAGCGCCGGTGCACCAGGCCGTGGTCGGTCTCCTGCGCCCGCGCCGCCCGGCGGCGGGCCGCGCGCCCCGCCTTCGGGGACGTCCGGGGCGCGGGGCTCATCGGTCCCGCTGGTTCCGGAGGATCCTGTTGGCCGCCTCCTGCGCCCGCCGGACGGCGTCCGCCGGACGGACGTCCCCCTTGATGGCCCGGTGCATCTCCCGGTTGACCGCGTCACCGACCTGGTTCGTCCACTCCACGGGCGTGTTGGCGTCAAGCCCCGCCTCGCGCAACTGTTCGGCACCGACCACCCTCGCCACCGTCTCCGGGTCCGAGCCGTCCCCCCGGTCGGAGAAGTACGGGTCGTCCAGGCCCCTGGAGTTGGACGGGTAGATCGTCGCAGCCTTCGAGAAGGCGACCTGGTTCGGGCCGTTGGTGACCCACTTGGCGAACTCCACCGCGGCGTCGACGTGTCGCGTGCCCTTCCGGATGCCGAGGGACTGGGTGTAGATGCCGATGTGGCCGAGCTTCCCGGTGACCGCCGGGGCGACCGCGGTCTCCCGGTAGACCTTCGGCGCGTTGTCCTTGATGTCCTTGATGAAGCCCGGTGATCCGGGGCCGAACACCAGTCGGCCGGAGCCGTAGAGCTGGTTGATGTCCTGGGATCCGGTCAGCGACTCGCGGGGCATGGCGCCCTTGGCGTACAGGTCGCGCATCCGCTCGACCCACTCGACCGCCTTGGGCGTGTCGAACACGAAGGCGTCGCGGCGCTCGTCGAGTATCGGCACGCCCATCTTCTGCCAGTCGCCGGGCAACCGGCCCTGCGGATCGGCCATGAACGCCGCGTACCTGCCGCCGGAGCGGTCGGCTATCCGCTCGGCGTGGTCGAAGTACTGCTCGACGCTGGTCGGCGGCTTGTCCGGGTCGAGGCCGGCGGCCCGGTAGAGCCGGGCGTTGAAGGTGAGGATCTCCGGGGTCACGTACCAGGGGTAGGCGTAGACGCCGCTCCTGCCCGGCAGCCGGTACTGGTCCCACGCCCCGGGCACGAAGTCCGCCCGGGCCTTCGGGTCGAGGGCCGCGACGTCGGCCAGCATGCCCCGGTCGGCGAGCAGTTGGAAGGAGTCCGTGTTGAGGTTGACGACGTCCGGCAGGGTGCCGGCCTGGGCGTCGGCCACCAGCTTCTCGTTGTACCCCTCGCCGGGGACGTCCTCCCACTTCACCCGGACATCGGGGTGTTCCTTCTCGAAGGCGTCTATCACCCCCTGCACGTACTCGGTGAAGTTCGGTTTCAGTTGCAGCGTGCGAAAGGTGATCTGCCCGGCGATCCGGCCGGTCCTCTCCGGTTCCCCGGAGGTGTCCTCGCCGCTGGCGCTCAACCCGCACGCGGCCGTGGCCAGCAGCGATGCGAGAAGGAGGCCGCTTGTGAGCAGCCGAATGCCGCGTGTGTGGCGCATGGTCGTTCCTCTCCGCTGAGGAATGGACGCCGCCAAGCGTGGCGTCAGATCATGTCCGCGTCAACCCGTCGAACCCGTTTCCGGGCCGTTCTGTCGGCCCCGTTGACAGGCGGAACTAACGCGGTTTAGCTACCGGTCACTAATGCGCTTTAGAGCATCACTCCGAGATCGTTCTGAATCAGGGCGCCGCGCGCCCGCTCGCGGAGGGCACCCATGCCGACGGCCCGCAGGCCCACCATCAGGGACATCGCCCGCCGGGCCGGAGTGTCCGAGAGCGCCGTCTCGTTCGCCCTCAACGGGCGGCCCGGCGTCTCCGAAGGCACCCGGGAGCGCGTACGGCGGGTCGCCGAACAGCTCGGCTGGCATCCCAGCAGCGCCGCCCGTGCGCTCTCCGGTGAGCGGACCGGCGCCGTCGGGCTGGTCCTCGCCCGACCCGCCTCCACGCTGGGCGTGGAGTCCTTCTTCCTCCAACTGGTCTCCGGTGTCCAGGAGGCCCTGAGCACCCGCCGGGCGGCTCTGCTGTTCCAGGTGGTGGAGAGCCTGGACACCGAGTGCGAGCTCTACCGGCGCTGGTGGGCCGAGCGGCGGGTGGACGGCGTCCTGGTCGTCGATCCGCGCAGCGAGGACCCGCGCCCCGCCCTGCTGGGCGAGCTCGGCCTGCCGGCCGTGGTCGTCGGGGGCGGTGAGGCCGGGGAACGGCTCAGCTCCGTGTCGGCGGACGACACCTCGGCGATGGCATCGATCATCGACCATCTCCACGGCCTCGGTCACCGCCGCATCGTGCACGTGGCGGGCCTGCCCGGCTTTGTCCACACCGAACGCCGCGTCTCCTGCCTTCGAGCCGAGGCGGCCGCCCGCGGCCTCGATCCGCACCGCACGCGGTCGGTCACCACCGACTACTCGGACAGCGAGGGCGCGGAGGCGACGCGCCTCCTGCTCGACGAACCGGACCCGCCGACGGCGATCGTCTACGACAACGACGTGATGGCCGTCGCCGGGCTGGCCACCGCCCAGGAGCGGTCCGTCGCCGTCCCCGCAGAGCTGTCCGTCGTGGCGTGGGACGACTCGCCGCTGTGCCGGGTGACACACCCCCGCCTGACCGCGCTCGTCCGGGACACCGCCGCCTTCGGAAGGCTCGCCGCTCGCGAGCTGCTGAGACTCCTCGACGGCGAGAGCGGCCGCGCTGTGGCCAGTGCGCTGCCCCGGTTGGAACCGCGCGAGAGCACCGGCGAGGCGAACCGGGCGGCGTCGTGAGACCCGCATGAGGTGCACGTGAGATCCACCGAGTGGTGTTCGCCACCCTGAGCCGTTCCCGGCGGGTACGGCGGGGAAGATGGTCGGGTGCTCGATCCTGCCGACAGCGACTTCGCCCGTGACCCCTATCCCTTCTACGCGGGGCTGCGTGCCCGCGGCGACGCCTCGCGGGTCTCGCTCAGCAACGGCTCCCACGCCTGGCTGGTGACCGGGTACGAGCAGGCCAGGGCGGTCCTCTCGGACGCCCGGTTCTCCAACGTGCCGCCTCGGCGAGCCGGTAGGCCCAAGCCGGACTCACCGGCCGAGCGGGCCAGGGCCGCGCTCGCCAAGCACATGCTCAACGCCGACGCCCCCGAGCACACCCGGCTCCGCAAGCTCACCACGGCGGCGTTCAGCCCCCGCCGGGTGGACGCGCTCGGGCCCCGTATCGAGTTGCTGGTGAAGGAACTCCTGAGGGACGTGGGCGACCGGTTGGCCGCCGGCGGCCCGGTGGATCTGGTGGACACGTTCGCCTTCCCCCTTCCGGTGCTGGTGATCGGTGAGGTGCTCGGCGTACCGGAGGCGGACCGCTCGGCACTGCGCGAATGGACCTACCGGGTCGGCTCCCCCGCCGACGCACTCCCCCCGGGCGCGCTCGAGGACGCCTGGAGCAGCCTGCGCCGCTACTTCACCGAGCTGATCGCCGACAAGCGGGCGACTCCCGCGGACGACTTGTTCAGCTCGCTCGTCCACGAACCCGGCGACGACGGCGAACCGCCCGACTGGCAGCCCGAGGAACTGCTGGCCATGGCGTTCCTGCTGTTGTTCGCCGGTTACGAGACCACGATGAACCTGCTGGCCTCGGCGACGCTGCTGCTGCTCCGGCACCCGGAGGAGCTGACGGCCGCGCAGGCCGACCGGATCGCCACCCGGGCCGACCGGACCAACCGGACGGGACCGGCCGGGCGCCGCTGGGACGCGGTCATCGAGGAGACGTTGCGCCACGCCAGCCCGCTCGAGGGCACCACCTGGCGTCGGACGACCGAGGCGGTCACGCTGCCCGACGGCACCGTCATCCCGGCGGAGTCCTCCGTCCTGGTGGTACTCGCCGCCGCGAGCCGCGACCCCGAGCGGTACCCGGATCCCGACACGTTCCGCCCCGCGCGGTACCTGCCGGACCGGGACGGACGCGCGGCTCCCCATCTCGCGTTCGGGCACGGCCCGCACTACTGCCTGGGCGCCCGGTTGGCCCGACTGGAGGCACGTGTCGCACTGCCCGCGCTCTTCGACGCGCTGCCCGGGCTTCGATTGGCCACTCCCCTGGAGGAACTGCCCTACCGGCCAGGGCTGTTGGTACGCGGCCCCCGCACCCTCCCGGTGACCCTCGGAGAGCCGGCCCCCCGGCCGCGCTGACCCGCGCCGTCATCGGCACATTCGCCACGTCGGCGTCAGCGGCGGCGATTGGTGTCGGCCGGTCCGGGTCAGCCCTCCGGAAGGTGCTCCTCCAGGAGGTCGGCGGCCTCCCCCTCCGCCGCCAGCGCTTCCCTGACCACCCGGACCGCGAGTCCCTGCGGGTATCCCTTGCGGGCGAGCATTCCCACAAGCCGCCGCAGCCGCTTCTCCGTCGCCAGGCCCCGGGTCGCGGGGAGTCTCCGCTCGACCAGTTCCCTGGCCGTCTGCTCCTCCTGCTCGGCGTCCAGTCGGCCGACGGCCTCCTCGACCACCTCCGACTCCACGCCCTTGCTTCGCAGCTCCCGGGCCAGGGCGCGCCCGGCCAGCCCACGGCTGTGGTGCCGGGAGTCGACCCAGGCCTGCGCGAACGCGCTGTCGTCGATCAGCCCGACCGCCTCCAGCCGGGACAGCACCTCCTCCGCCGCCTCCTGTGGCACCTCGCGCTTGCGCAGCGCCTCGGCGAGCTGCTGCCGGGTGCGCGGTGTACCGGTCAGCAGTCGCAGGCAGATGGCCCTGGCCCGCTCGACCGGGTCGACGGCGGCGTCCTCCGCCGGGGCGGCCGATCCGCCCCGGCGCTTCCCCCGGTGGTGCGGTGGCCCCTCTCCGGCCCTCGACGGGTCGAGGCCACCGCCGTCCTCAGCCGCCGCGCCGCTGGTCGGCCATCCGGTGCGCCGGGTCACCGATCAGCTCTTGGCCGTGGTGGACTTGACCACCTTCGCCTTGGTGGCGGCAGGGGCCGTCTTCGCCGGAGCGGCCTCGGCCACCGGACCGGCGGCGTCCTTGCCCGGCTCCTTCTCCGGCGACTCCGTCTTCGGGCCGATGCCCAGCTTCTCCTTGATCTTCTTCTCGATCTCGTTGGCGAGGTCGGGGTTGTCGCGGAGGAAGTTGCGGGCGTTCTCCTTGCCCTGGCCGAGCTGGTCGCCCTCGTAGGTGTACCAGGCACCGGACTTGCGGATGAAGCCGTGCTCCACGCCCATGTCGATCAGGCCGCCCTCACGGCTGATGCCCTGGCCGTAGAGGATGTCGAACTCCGCCTGCTTGAAGGGCGGGGCGACCTTGTTCTTCACGACCTTCACCCGGGTGCGGTTGCCGACCGCGTCCGTGCCGTCCTTCAACGTCTCGATCCGCCGGATGTCCAGCCGGACGGAGGCGTAGAACTTCAGCGCGCGGCCACCGGTGGTCGTCTCCGGCGAGCCGAACATGACGCCGACCTTCTCCCGGAGCTGGTTGATGAAGATCGCGGTCGTCTTGGACTGGTTCAGCGCACCGGTGATCTTGCGGAGCGCCTGGCTCATCAGCCGGGCCTGCAGACCCACGTGGGAGTCGCCCATCTCGCCCTCGATCTCGGCCCGGGGCACCAGCGCCGCCACCGAGTCGATCACGATCAGGTCGAGCGCGCCGGACCTGATCAGCATGTCCGTGATCTCCAGCGCCTGCTCGCCGTTGTCGGGCTGGGAGAGGATCAGCTGGTCCACGTCGACACCGAGCCTCTTGGCGTACTCCGGGTCCAGCGCGTGCTCGGCGTCGACGAAGGCGACGGTGCCACCCGCTCGCTGCGCGTTCGCCACGGCGTGGAGCGTCAGGGTCGTCTTACCGGAGGACTCCGGGCCGTAGACCTCGACGACCCGGCCGCGCGGCAGCCCGCCCACGCCCAGCGCCACGTCGAGCGCGGTCGACCCGGTGGGAATGATCTCGATCGGCTCGTCCGGCCGCTCGCCGAGGCGCATCACCGCGCCCTTCCCGAACTGCCTCTCAATCTGCGCGAGCGCGGCGTCGAGCGCCTTCTCGCGGTCGGTTCCTGCCATGGGTGCCACCCGGTTTGCTTGAGTCGATCGCTTCACGTCCGAGACGCTAGCGGCTGCCACTGACAATCGGTCCGTCGGCGGCCTCCCGGCCGCCTCCGACCCCACCATGGGAATCCATGTTCGATTTTTGTGTCAAGTCACGCCACGCCACCTGTGGACAGCCCGCCATCCGAGGAGAATCCGCAGGTCAGAGCAGTAATTTCCGCACTTCTCCGGGCCTGTCGGAACAGTCCGTCACCCGAAGGGATGAGGCGGTCGACGTCCCGTGGACGCGGCGGAGACGGTGACGCACCACACGTCGTGGCGTACGCCGTGCGCTCAGCGTCGCTCGGCGGGCACGTCCACCGCCACGCAGACCGCGCGCCACACCCGCTTGGCCTCCCAGCCGGCCTCCAGCGCCTCGTACACGGTCCGCCCGCCGAGTTCGGACATCACGTGGTCCCGCGCGAAGGAGTCGGCGTACGAGGCGCCGAAGTGCGCCGCCATCCGCTCCCAGAAATCCGTCAGCCGCATGCCACCAAGTATCCCGGACCGCCGAGCGTCCTCAGCCGCCGCTCAGCCGCCAAGCGCCCGCAGCGCGGCGGTCACCGCCACCG
Source organism: Streptomyces alkaliterrae (assembly GCF_007097205.2). Classification (GTDB taxonomy): domain Bacteria; phylum Actinomycetota; class Actinomycetes; order Streptomycetales; family Streptomycetaceae; genus Streptomyces; species Streptomyces alkaliterrae. Next base: position 25,939 of record NZ_VJYK02000015.1, on the reverse strand, counting down.
CCACCGCGATCACCACCAGGAACGGCGCCCGGAGCAGCAACGCCACCGCGGCCGCGGCCAGCCCGGCGGCCCTGGCGTCGAGCGCGAGCGAGCCGTGGTCGGTGCCGAAGGTCTGCACGGCGGTCAGCGCCGCCAGCAGCGCCACCGGCAGGAGCACGGCCAACCGGCGCAGCAGCGGCCGTTCCAGAACGCCCGCCGGCACCGCGAGCCCCAGCAGCTTCACCAGATAGCAGCCGACCGCCGTCAGGGCGATCGCGATCCAGACCGTCACCGCTCCCCCTCGACCATGCGCTCCTCGACCGTTCGCGCCTCGCCGCGCGCTCCCGCCCGCGCGTCGGCGGACCGGCTCCGCCACCCGTCGAGCAGCAACACGGCGGGCGCCGCGAGCGCCGCGAGGAGGACGGGCAGCCCGGCCGGCAGCACGGGCAGCAGCGCCATCGCGAGCACCACCGCCAGCACCGCCGTCGCCCGTTCCGCGAAGGTCCGCAGCATCGGCCCGAGCAGGGCCAGGAACACCGCGGGGCCGGCGGCGTCCAGCCCCCACGCCCGCGAGTCCCCCAGCGCGCCGGCGCCGAGCGCGCCCAGCAGGGTCGTCAGGTTCCACAGCAGGTAGACGGCGGCTCCGGTGACGGTGAAGCCCAGCCGCGCGGCGCGTCGGTTGTCCTGGGCGAGCGCGACCGCCGCGGTCTCGTCGATGATCCAGTGGGCCGCGAGCGGGCGCACCCGTCGCGGCACCCGGAGCAGTTGGCCGAGACGCAGTCCGTAGAAGGCGTTGCGCACGCCGAGGAAGAAGGCGCCGGCCGCCGCCGTGAGCGGGTTGCCGCCGGCCGCCAACGCGCCGACCAGCGCGAACTGGGAGGCACCGGTGAACACCAGCAGGCTGAGCGCGCACGTCTGGGCGACGCTCAGCCCGGCCCCCGCCGAGGTCACGCCGAAGGCGAAGCCGGAGAGTCCGACGGCGACGCCGACGCCCAACGCGTCCCGGACCACCCTCCGGTCGTCGGGCGGGGCGGTGTCCCGGGGAGGCGGCGCCGTCGTGGGTGCCGCGTCCGGGTTCGCCGCGGGTGCTGCCTGCGGTGCCGGTATCGCGCTGCCGTTCATGCCGGTCACGCTAGGGAGTCGGCGTGGTCCTCGTCTTGTACGTTCTTGCACCTGCGCGCGGGAGGCGTTCCCGCTGGTAGGCGCCGGGCGGGACGCCGACGATGCGGCGGAAGTGCCGTCCGAGGTGCGCCTGGTCGGTGAAGCCGACGGCGGTCGCGGCCTCCGCCGGGGGCGTGCCGGCCTCCAGCAGCCGCCGCGCCGCGCGGACCCGGGCGTCGGTCAGCCAGCCGTGCGGCGGCTGGCCGTGGCGCTCGCGGAACGCGCGCGAGAGGGCGAACGGGCTGGTGCCCAGTTCCTCGGCCAGCTCGGCGAGCGCGGGCGGGTCGGCGAGCCGTTCGGTGAGGATGCGCCGGGCGGCGTCGGCCCGCAGCGCCCCGGCCGAGCGGATCGGACGGGCCGGCAGCACCCCGCCGTGGCGGTGCAGCAGTCGGGCGAGCACCGTACGCAGCAGACCGTCGGCGGCCAGTGCGTTCCCCGCCTCGGCCGCCTGATGGACGGCGTGGATCAGACGGCCGGCCAGGGGGTCGACGACGGCCTGCTCCGTGAAGGCGGGGGTGCCGCGCAAGGTGGTGGTCTCGGCCGCGACCCCGTGGACGAGTTCGGCGGTGGGGTAGAGCGTGGCGTACGTCCAGCCCTGGGGCGTTCCGGCCCGAGCGGTGTGCGCCACCTCCGGGTTGATCATCACCACTCCGCCGTCGCCCACCCGCTGGACTCCGTCGGGCAGTCCCACCTCCTCCACCCCACTGGTGATCGCGCAGAGCGTGTAGCCCTCGTGGGCGTGGCGGGGGAAGCTCTGCCGGACGTAGTGGGCCCGAAGCAGGTCGATGCCCGGCAGCCGGTCGTCCTGCCAGTGCCGGGCCCATTCGCCGGCCGAGGGGTCGGTACTCGGTAGTTCCACGGTCCCATTCTGCGTCGCCGGGCCGATTGTCAGTGGCGGGGTGCACGATGGGGGACATGGCTCACGCACGGCCGCTCGACGCCTTCTCCCCCGCCACCCGCTCCTGGTTCTCCTCGGCGTTCAGCGCGCCCACGGCGGCCCAGGAGGGTGCCTGGCGGGCCCTCGCGGAGGAGACGGACGTCCTGGTCGTCGCGCCCACCGGCTCCGGCAAGACGCTGGCGGCGTTCCTCGCCTCCCTCGACCGGCTGGCGTCGCAGCCGCCGCCGGCCGACCCACTGCGCCGCTGCCGGGTGCTGTACGTCTCCCCGCTCAAGGCGCTCGCGGTGGACGTCGAGCGGAACCTGCGCAGCCCGCTCACGGGCATCCGCCAGGAGGCGGCGCGGCTGGGGCAGCCCGAGCCCGACGTGCGGGTGGCGATCCGCTCCGGGGACACCCCGGCGGCCGAGCGCCGGTCGATCGCCCGCCGCCCACCGGACATCCTCATCACCACGCCCGAGTCGCTGTTCCTGATGCTCACCTCCGCGGCCCGGGAGGCGCTGCGCGGCGTGGAGACGGTGATCCTGGACGAGGTGCACGCCGTGGCGGGCACGAAGCGCGGCGCGCATCTGGCGCTGTCGCTGGAGCGGCTGGACGAGCTGCTGGACCGGCCCGCGCGGCGGATCGGGCTGTCGGCCACCGTCCGGCCGGTGGCGGAGGTCGCGCGGTTCCTGTCGCCGCGGCGGTCGGCCCGGGTGGTGCAGCCGGCCGCCGACAAGCGGTTCGACCTGCGCGTGGTCGTCCCCGTCGAGGACATGGGGGAGCTGGGCGGCTCGCCGGTGGCCGACGCCGCCGAGTCGGCGGGCGGGAAGCCGTCGATCTGGCCGTCGGTGGAGGAGCGCATCACCGATCTGGTGCAGGCGCACCGCTCGACGATCGTGTTCGTGAACTCCCGTCGGCTGGCCGAGCGGCTGTGCAACCGGCTGAACGAGATCGCGCACGAGCGGGCCACCGGCGAGTCGCTGCCGGAGGCGCACGGGCCGGCCGAGCTGATGGGCGGTTCGGGGGCCGGCTCCGGCGCCCCGGCCGTGCTGGCCCGCGCCCACCACGGCTCGGTCTCCAAAGAGCAGCGCGCCCAGGTCGAGGAGCAGTTGAAGTCGGGGCTGCTGCCCGCGGTGGTGGCGACGTCCAGCCTGGAACTGGGCATCGACATGGGCTTGGTGGACCTGGTGGTGCAGGTGGAGTCGCCGCCGTCGGTCGCCTCCGGGCTGCAGCGGGTGGGCCGGGCCGGACACCAGGTGGGCGCGGTCTCGGCGGGAGTGGTGTTCCCCAAGTACCGGGGCGACCTCCTCCAGTCCGCGGTGGTCACCGAGCGCATGCGGGAGGGCGCGATCGAGGCGCTGCGGGTGCCGGCCAACCCGCTGGACGTACTGGCCCAGCAGCTCGTCGCGATGACCGCCGTGGACAGCTGGGACGTCGACGAACTGCTCGACCTGGTCCGTCGGGCGGCGCCGTTCGGCGGGCTGCCGGAGTCCGCCTTCCACTCCGTCCTCGACATGCTGGCCGGCCGCTACCCGTCGGACGCCTTCGCCGAGCTGCGCCCCCGAGTGGTGTGGGACAGGGTCGCCGGCACGGTGAGCGCCCGACCGGGCGCCCAGCGGCTGGCCGTCACCTCCGGCGGCACGATCCCCGACCGGGGCCTGTTCGGCGTCTTCCTCGCCGGCTCCGACCCGCGGCGCGGCGGCGGGCGGGTGGGCGAGCTGGACGAGGAGATGGTCTACGAGTCCCGGGTGGGCGACGTCTTCACGCTCGGCACGACCTCCTGGCGCATCGAGGACATCACCCGCGACCGGGTGCTGGTGACACCGGCGCCCGGTGTGCCGGGCAGGCTGCCGTTCTGGAAGGGCGACCAGCTGGGCCGCCCGCTGGAACTGGGCCGCGCGCTGGGCGCGTTCGTCCGGGAGCTGGGCGGGCTGGACGCGTCGGCGGCCCGCGAGCGGCTGACGACGGCCGGTCTCGACGACCTCGCGGTGGGCAACCTGCTGACATACCTGGACGAGCAGCGCGCGGCCTGCGGACACGTGCCGGACGACCGGACGATCGTGGTCGAGCGCTTCCGGGACGAGCTGGGCGACTGGCGGGTGGTCGTCCACTCGCCGTTCGGTGCGCAGGTGCACGCACCGTGGGCGCTCGCACTGGGCGCCCGGCTCACCGAGCGGTACGGCCTCGACGCCCAGGTGATGCACGCGGACGACGGCATCGTGCTGCGGCTGCCCGACGCGGATCTGCTCGGGCTGGGCGAGTTCGGCCTGGAGGAGTTCGGGGAGGCCGCGCCGGCGCTCGGCGGGGCGGCCTCGGGCCCCGGACACGGCGAGCCGGCGGCGTTCGGTGCCGATCGTCCGCCGGTGGGCGCGGCGGACGTGCTCTTCGACGCCGACGAGGTGGACGGCGTGGTGACCGAACAGGTCGGCGGCTCCGCGCTGTTCGCCGCTCGGTTCCGTGAGTGCGCGGCCCGCGCGCTGCTGCTGCCGCGCCGCGACCCCGGCCGCCGCACGCCGCTGTGGCAGCAGCGGCAGCGGGCCGCCCAGCTGCTTCAGGTGGCCAGCGAGTTCGGCTCGTTCCCGATCGTGCTGGAGGCGGTCCGCGAATGCCTTCAGGACGTCTTCGACGTGCCGGGTCTGAGCGAGTTGATGCGGGACGTGGCGGCGCGTCGGGTCCGGCTGGTGGAGGTGACGACGCCGGAGCCCTCGCCGTTCGCGCGCTCGCTGCTGTTCGGCTACGTGGCCCAGTTCCTCTACGAGGGGGACTCGCCGCTGGCCGAGCGGCGGGCGGCCGCCCTGTCGCTGGACTCGGGTCTGCTGGCGGAGCTGCTGGGCCGTGCCGAGCTGCGGGAGCTGCTGGACGCGGAGGTCGTCGCCGACTTGGAGCGCGAGTTGCGGTGGCTGGTGCCCGAGCGGCGGCTGCGGGACGCGGAGGGGGTGGCGGACGCGCTGCGCGTGTTGGGGCCGCTCAGCGAGGAGGAGTTGGCCGAGCGCGGCGCGGAACCGGCCTGGGCGCGGGAGCTGGCCGGTGCCCGGCGGGTGGTGTCGGTGCGGATCGCCGGCCGGGAGCGGTGGGCGTCGGTCGAGGACGCCGGGCGGTTGCGGGACGCGCTGGGCGTCGCGCTGCCCGTGGGGGTGCCGGAGGCGTTCACCGAGCCGGTCAAGGACCCGCTCGGCGACCTGCTCGGCCGCTTCGCCCGCACTCACGGGCCGTTCACCACCGAGCAGGCCGCCGAGCGCTTCGGCCTCGGTGTCGCGGTGGTCGACGGCGCGCTGCACCGGATGGTGGCCGAGGGCAGGCTGGTGCGGGGCGAGTTCCATCCGGGGCGAGCCGGCGGCGGCCAGGAGTGGTGTGACGCCTCGGTGCTGCGCAGGTTGCGGCGACGGTCGCTGGCCGCGCTGCGGCAGGAGTTGGAGCCGGTGCCGCCGGCGGCGCTCGCCGCCTTCGCGCCCCGCTGGCAGCATGTGGACGGCGGTGGGCTGCGCGGGGTGGACGGACTGGCCAGGGCGGTCGAGCAGCTGCAGGGGGCGGCGGTCCCGGCGTCCGCGTTGGAGCGGCTGGTGCTGCCGAGCCGGGTGGCGGACTACTCCCCGACGCAGCTTGACGAGCTGACCACCTCCGGCGAGCTGGTCTGGGCAGGCGCGGGAGCGCTGCCCGGCAAGGACGGCTGGGTGGCGCTGTACCCGGCGGACGTGGCGCCGCTGCTGCTTCCGGAGCCGCTGCCGCTGGAGCTGTCGCCGGCGCACCGGGCGGTGCTCGCGGTCCTCGGCGGCGGCCACGGCCTGTTCTTCCGCCAGCTCGCGGAGCGGGTGGCGGCGCTGGAGCCCGCGCTGACGGAATCGCAGCTGGTCGACGCCGTGTGGGAGCTGGCCTGGTCGGGCCGGCTCACCAACGACAGTCTGGCGCCGTTGCGCAGCCTGCTCGGCAGCGGCCGGACGGCCGGGGCGACGGCGCACCGGGCGCGGCGCCGGGTGCCTCGCGGTCGGTACGGGTCGGTGGTGCCGCGCCCCGCCTCGCGCAGCGGGCCGCCGACGGTCGCCGGCCGCTGGTCGCTGCTGCCCGAGCGCGAGGAGGAGCCGACGTCGCGAGCGCACGCCCTGGGACACACCCTGCTGGACCGGCACGGGGTGGTGACCAGGGGTGCGGTCGCGGCCGAGGGCGTGGTCGGCGGTTTCGCGGCGGTCTACCGGGTGCTGTCGGCGTTCGAGGAGAGCGGGCAGGCGCGGCGCGGCTACGTCGTGGAGGGGCTGGGCGCCGCCCAGTTCGCGATGGCCGGGGCCGTCGACCGGCTGCGCGCCGCGCACAACGCGCGGGAGCGGGACGAGCGGTCGGGCGGCGCGCTGGTGCTCGCCGCGGCCGACCCGGCGAACGTCTACGGCGCGGCGCTGCCCTGGCCCGAGCCCCCGGAAGGCAGTTCCCACAAGCCCGGCCGCAAGGCGGGTTCGCTGGTGGTGCTGGTCGACGGCGAGCTGGCGCTGTACCTCGAGCGCGGTGGGCGCACCCTGCTCGCCTGGGGCGGTGAGCGGCTGCCACGCGCCGTGGCGGCGCTGGCCGACGCCGCGCGCCGCGGTCTGCTGGGTACGGTGACGGTGGAGCGGGCGAACGGCTCCCCGGTACTGACCTCCGAGATCGGCCGGGAGCTGGAGGCGGCCGGCTTCCACGCCACGCCGCGCGGGCTGCGTCTGCGGCCCTGACACCGAACCCCGGCGCCGACCCCGATTCCGCCGTGCCGCCGGCCCCGGAGAGGAGCGTCGATGCCCGAGGGAGACACGGTCTGGCGGGCCGCCCGTGCGTTGCACGAGGGGCTGTCCGGTGCCGTGCTCAGGCAGGCGGAGATGCGCGTGCCCAGGTTCGCCACGGCCGAGCTGGCCGGCCGCCGGGTGCGTGAGACCACGGCCCGCGGCAAGCACCTGCTGACCAGGCTCGAGGGCGGCCTGACACTGCACACCCATCTGGGCATGTCCGGCGCGTGGCGGCTCGCCCGCGCCGGGGAGCGGCCCGCCGGCGGGCCCGGGCACGAGATCCGGGTGCTGCTGGCCACGGACGAACGGGTGGCGGCGGGCTTCCGGCTGCCCGTCGTGGAGCTGCTGCGCACCGTGGAGGAGGACGCCGCCGTGGGCCATCTGGGGCCCGACCTGCTGGGGCCCGACTGGGACGGGGCGGAGGCGGCGCGGCGGCTGCTGGCGGAGCCGGTCAGGCCGGTCGGCGAGGCACTGCTGGACCAGCGGAACCTCGCCGGCGTGGGGAACGTGTACCGGGCGGAGCTGTGCTTCATGGCGCGTCTGGCGCCGTGGACGCCGGTCGGCGAGGTGCCCGACGTACGGCGGCTCGTCGAGCTGGCGCACCGGCTGCTGGTGGTGAACCGCGACCGCGCGCTGCGCTGCACCACGGGAGAACCCCGGCGGGACCGGGCGCTGTGGGTGTACGGCAGGGCAGGGCGGCCCTGCCGTCGGTGCGGCGGGTTGGTGGCCGTGGAGCAGCAGGGCCCCGCCGACCGGCCGCGTCCCGTCTACTGGTGCCCGCGCTGCCAGGGCGCCCCGGGATCGGGTACGGGTGGCAAGGGCACGTAGGGCGGGTGTTCCGGCGGTGGGGGCGCCGGCGGTCCGTCCGGACGCGGCGGGCGCTCCGGGGCCACGTGCAGGGGCACAAGGCCGAGGCCCCAGAGACCGAGCAGCACCAGCGCGCCGGTGGACGTCGCCGCGTCCGGGCGGGCGGCCGTCCACCACAGGGTGAGTACCCCGGCCGCGAGCAGCGGCGGGGCGAACCGCCTCGCGGACAACCGGACGCGGGGCGTGCGGGCCGTGCGAGATCGCACGAGGGGAGCGCGCATGGCTCCATGCTGGGCCGCCCGCGCCGCACACGCGAGCCTGACACAGGCCCCTTCACCAGGCCGGCCGCGCGGGGAAAAGCGAGATGCCGGGGCGTGGGCCCCGGCATCTCGGTGTACTGCTTGGTGTGACGCGTCAGGCGGCGACGACGTCCACGGCCTCGGCAGGCCGCTTGATCGTCACCCGCTCCCCCGGGCGACCTGTGACCGAGGTCACAGACACAGGGTTGAGCATGGGCCGCATCGGCGCAGGTACGGCGTCACGCGCCGCGGACTGCGCCAGCTCGGCGAGTGCCAGCTCATCGCTGACCTCGCGCATCAGCTCGGACATCCGGATGTCCAGCGCGTCACAGATCGACGACAGCAGCTCGGAGGAAGCCTCCTTCTGCCCTCGCTCGACCTCGGACAGGTAGCCGAGGGAGACGCGTGCGGATGCGGAGACTTCGCGCAGGGTGCGGCCCTGACGCTGGCGCTGCCGACGCAGCACGTCACCCAACAGGCGACGGAGCAGAATCATCGGTGGCTCCCTCCTCGGACCGCGTTCCTGGATCCTTCATGCCCCACCGTACCGCCTACAACCGTTACGGCGCCGGGCACGCTGTTGTGTTCACTCAGGGCTGTAAACATCAAGTCCCCCCACTGTGTTCCGTATGCTTCGGCCCGCGTTCTCCACGAGTTCCCCGTAGAGGAGCTCAAGAACGGCTCGGACGGTCTGGCGACGGATCTCGGCACGGTCGCCGTCGAGCGACAGCCGCTCGGCCACCGGCGGCTGCCCGTGGGGCCCGGCGACGGCCACGAAGACGGTTCCGACCGGCTGGCCGTCCTGGCGGTCCGGGCCGGCGACCCCGGTGGTGGCCACCCCCCAGTCGGTGTCCAGGGCCTCGCGCACTCCGGCGGCCATCTGGCGGGCGACCTCGGCGTCGACGGCGCCGCGGTCATCCAGCAGGGCCTGGTCGACGCCGAGCATCCGGGCCTTGAGGTCGGTGGCGTAGGCGGTGATCGAGCCGCGGAAGGCTCGGGAGGAGCCGGGGGCGTCGGTGAGCTCGACGGCCACCAGTCCGCCGGTCAGCGACTCCGCGGCAGCGACGGTCTGACCCCTGGCCGTCAGGAGTTCCACCGTCTGTTCCGCCGCCTCGTCAGCCATGCGCCTGCTCCTCCCTCACCGCCTGCTCGTTCTCGGCCTGCTCGTTCCCGGCCCGTTCGTTCCCGGTCCGTTCGTTCCCGGTCCGTTCGTTCCCGGTCGACCCGGTCTCGGTCGCCCCGTTCTCCGCGGCCAGGCCGGCCCGGCGCAGTACGACGGCCTGCCGGACGTAGTCCAGCGCGGTACCGACGGTCAGCGCGACCGCCACGGCCATCACCCACCAGCGCAGCGTGGCCAGCGGCCCGGTCAGCGCCAGGATGTACATGCCCACGGCGATGCCCTGGGCGAGCGTCTTCATCTTCCCGCCCCGGCTGGCGGGGATCACCCCGTGCCGGATGACCCAGAAGCGCATCAGGGTGATACCCAGTTCACGGGCGAGGATCACCCCGGTGACCCACCAGGAGAGATCGCCGAGCGCGGAGAGGCAGATCAGGGCGGCGCCCATGATCGCCTTGTCGGCGATCGGGTCCGCTATCTTGCCGAAGTCGGTGACGAGGTTGCGGCGCCGGGCCAGCTCTCCGTCGAACAGGTCGGTGATCATGGCGATGGAGAAGGCGGCCCAGGCCAGCGAGCGCCAGGCCGGGTCGTGACCACCCTGAGCGAGCATCAGCATCACAAACGCCGGCACCAGCAGGAGCCGGAGCATGGTGAGGATGTTGGCGATGTTCCACAGGCTCACCTGCGCCGGAGCGGAACGCTTCGTCCGTGCCACGGACCCGCTTCCCGCAGCCGAAGCCGGGACGCCCGTCATGTGCCCGCCTCCTCGTCGGCCAGGGGCTCGGCGACGAGGTCCACACCCTCCGACGCCACCGCCTTGGCTTCGACCATACGTCCGGGCTTCAGCCCGTGGGAGTCGGAGACGGTCAGCCGCACGAGGCCGTCCGTCTCGGGGGCCTGGTGGGCTGCTCGGCCGAGCACCCCGTCCTCGGTGTCCACGGACTCCACCAGCACGCTGAGCGTCTCCCCCAGGCGTTCCTCTGCGCGCTGCGCGCTCAGCTCCTCGGCGAGGAGGGAGACCCGGGCCAGCCGCTCGGCGACGAGGTCCGCGGGATGCTTGTCCTCGTAGGTGACGGCCTCGGTGCCCTCCTCGTCGGAGTAGCCGAAGACGCCGATGGCGTCCAGCCGGGCCTCGGTCAGGAAGCGTTCGAGCTCGGCGAGGTCGGCCTCCGTCTCGCCGGGGAAGCCGACGATGAAGTTGGACCGGACGCCGGCCTGCGGGGCCTTGGCCCGGATGGATTCCAGCAGGCCCAGGAAGCGGTCGGTGTCGCCGAAGCGGCGCATCGCGCGCAGCACGTCGGGCGCCGAGTGCTGGAAGGACAGGTCGAAGTAGGGGGCGACCTTGTCGGTGCCGGTGAGCACGTCGATCAGCCCGGGCCGCATCTCGGCCGGCTGGAGGTAGCTGACCCGGATCCGTTCGAGGCCGTCGACGGCGGCCAGCTCGGGGAGCAGCGACTCCAGCAGTCGGATGTCGCCCAGGTCCTTGCCGTAGCTGGTGTTGTTCTCGGAGACCAGCATGATCTCCTTGACGCCCTGCTCGGCCAGCCAGCGGGTCTCGTTCAGCACGTCGGACGGTCGGCGGGAGATGAAGGAGCCGCGGAACGTCGGGATGGCGCAGAAGCTGCACCGCCGGTCGCAGCCGGAGGCGAGCTTCACCGAGGCCACCGGGCTGCGGCCCAGTCGGACGCGCAGCGGCGGCCGTGGTCCGGACGCCGGCGCCAGCCCGTCCGGCAGGTCCGCCGGAGCGGCGGCGACCGGGTCGGCGGCTTCCGGGTCGGCGGCTTCCAGGACGGCGGTCCGCGGAGCGGCGGTGCCGTCCCCATGTCCCGGCAGGGCGACGCCGTGGCCCTCCCGCTGCCGCTCGGCGGGGCTGATCGGCAGGAGTTTGCGGCGGTCGCGCGGAGTGTGCGACGCGTGCACGCCGCCGGCGAGGATGGTCTGGAGCCGGTCGGAAATGCTCGCGTAGTCGTCGAAGCCGAGTACGCCGTCGGCCTCCGGCAGCGCCTCGGCGAGCTCCTTGCCGTAGCGCTCGGCCATGCAGCCGACGGCGACGACGGCCTGGGTCCGGCCGTGGTCCTTCAGGTCGTTGGCCTCCAGGAGGGCGTCGACCGAGTCCTTCTTGGCGGCCTCGACGAAGCCGCAGGTGTTGACGACGGCGACGTCCGCCTCGGCGGCGTCCTGGACGAGGTCCCAGCCGTCGGCCGCGAGACGGCCCGCCAGCTCCTCCGAGTCGACCTCGTTACGGGCACAGCCAAGGGTGACAAGGGCGACGGTACGGCGTTCGGGCATGGGCTCAAGACTACTTCGTCCAGCTCACCGGTCGGTCCGCCACCCACCAGCGCACCGCGTCCTGTCCGACAAATCAGCCCTGTTCCGGGTCGCCCTTGGTGTAGCTGAGCCGTTCGACCTGCCCGATGGCGCTGCTGCGGTCGACCTTCTTGCCGTTGACGTACAGCTCCACCGCGCCGCCGTTGCCCAGCACCAGGGAGATCTCCTCCTTGTCGGTGAACGTCCTGGTGTCCCCGTCTCTGAGCACGCCCTCGTGCATCAGTCGGCCGGTGTGGTCCTCGGCGGAGATCCAACTGCTCCCGCCCGTCGCGACGAGCCGGACCGTCACCCGGTTGGCGGGTGCGGCGGCGATGGCGCTGTCGGAGGGTTCGGGCTTGGGCTCCTTGGTGCGGGCAGGCTCGGTCTTCTTCGGGTCCTTGGTGTCCTTCTCCGCGCCCGACGTGGCCTCGGCGCTCGCCCCTGACTCGGCCGTCGTACGGGCGTCGCCGCCGCCTCCGAACATGGTGAAGCCGACAAAGCCGATCACCGCGACGATCGCCGCGACCATGGCGGCGGTCCAGTTGGGGCGGCGGGCCTCGGGCCTGATGCGTTCCGCTTCGAAGAGCGGCGCGGCGGACGTCGGTTCCGGACGCCCGCCGTGGTCGGCGTCGTACTGTGCGACCAGCGAGCCGGCGTCCAGACCGACGGCCCGGGCGAGCGCGCGCACATGTCCTCGCGCGTACACGTCGCCGCCGCAGCGGGAGAAGTCGTCCTGCTCGATCGCCTGCACGATCGGCACACGCACCCGGGTGGCGGAACTTACCTGGTCGACGGTCAGCCCGGCGTCGATCCGGGCCAGCTTGAGGGCTCGACCGACCGAAGGCCGGCCATCTTCGGGGGAGTTGCCGATGGACACGGGAGCGCCTTTCGAGCGTGTAGCCACCTGCTGAAGATTCAGTCTAGAGGGGCGGGGGGAGATTCGGGCAAGCGGGCGGTGGGTGTCTGTCCGCCATCGGGATTGTCCGGCGCCCCGGTGGCGGGCTGGTGGATCCTCGGGGTCGGTACGTCTACACCTGTCCCAAGTAACGTGACGTATGCCTGCGGGAAACGGTTGCCCCGCGGATCGTCACGACTCGGACTCGGAGATCTTCACAATCCGCGCCTCGCCGCCCGTCCCCGAACGGCGGGCCTAGGCCTCGCCGCGGATCGTCGCCAGCACCTCGTCGAGGTCGTCGGCCTTGATGAGCACGTCCCGGGCCTTGGACCCCTCGCTCGGCCCGACGACGCCGCGCGACTCCATCAGGTCCATCAGCCGGCCGGCCTTGGCGAAGCCGACGCGCAGCTTGCGCTGCAGCATCGAGGTGGAGCCGAACTGGGTGGTGACGACGAGCTCGGCCGCCTGACACAGCAGGTCCAGGTCGTCGCCGATCTCCTCGTCGATCTCCTTCTTGCGGCCCTGGCCGACGGTGACGTCCTCCCGGAAGACGGGGGCCATCTGCTCCTTGCAGTGCGCCACCACGCCTCGGATCTCGTCCTCGGTGACAAAGGCGCCCTGCATCCGGACGGGTTTGTTGGCGCCCATCGGGAGGAACAGTCCGTCGCCCTTGCCGATCAGCTTCTCGGCGCCCGGCTGGTCGAGGATCACCCGGCTGTCGGCGAGCGAGGACGTCGCGAAGGCGAGCCGGGAGGGCACGTTCGCCTTGATCAGTCCGGTGACCACGTCCACCGAGGGCCGCTGGGTGGCCAGGACAAGATGGATGCCGGCCGCGCGGGCCAACTGGGTGATGCGGACGATCGCGTCCTCCACGTCCCGGGGGGCCACCATCATCAGGTCGGCCAGCTCGTCGACGATGACCAGCAGGTACGGGTAGGGCGCCAGCTCACGCTCGCTGCCGGCCGGCGGGGTGACCTTGCCGGAGCGGACGGCGGCGTTGAAGTCGTCGATGTGCCGGTAGCCGTACGCGGCCAGGTCGTCGTAGCGCAGGTCCATCTCCCGCACCACCCACTGGAGGGCTTCCGCGGCCCGCTTGGGGTTGGTGATGATCGGCGTGATCAGGTGCGGGATGCCCTCGTAGGCGGTCAGCTCGACCCTCTTGGGGTCGACGAGCACCATGCGCACGTCCTCGGGGGTGGCCCGCATCATGATGGAGGTGATCAGGCAGTTGATGCAGGAGGACTTTCCGGAGCCGGTGGCGCCGGCGACCAGGATGTGCGGCATCTTCGCCAGGTTCGCGGTGACGTAGCCGCCCTCGACGTCCTTGCCGAGCGCGACCAGCATGGGGTGCTCGTCCCCGACGGCGTCGGCGGAGCGCAGCACGTCGCCGCAGTTGACCATCTCCCGGTCGGTGTTGGGGATCTCGATGCCCACCGCCGACTTCCCCGGGATCGGCGAGATGATCCGCACGTCCGGGCTAGCGACCGCGTAGGCGATGTTCTTCGTGAGCGCGGTGATCTTCTCGACCTTGACCGCGGGCCCCAGCTCGACCTCGTAGCGGGTGACGGTCGGGCCCCGGGTGAAGCCGGTGACCGCCGCGTCCACCTTGAACTCGGCGAACACGGTGGTCAGCGAGTCGACGACGGCGTCGTTCGCGGGGCTGCGGGTGCGGCCGGGGCCGCCCCGCTCCAGCAGGTCGAGCGAGGGCAGCGCGTAGGTGATGTCCCCGCTGAGCTGGAGCTGCTCGGCGCGCGACGGCAGTCCCTCGACGGGGTCCGCCGCCGGTTTGGTGAGGTCGGGAACGCCGCCCGCGGTCTCGTCCGGGCTCCCGGCGGGTAGGTCCTCCTGCGGCGGCCGCGCGGCGGGGCGGCGACGCCCGGAACCGCCGCTGAGTTCGGCGATGAGCGGCGAGGGCTGCACGCCGTGCAGGACCGCGCCGTCCAGGTCCAGGTCGGCCGCGGCACCGGCGGCCAGGTCGACGGCGCCCACGGAGTCGTCCGGGCCGGCGTCCGAGGGCTGCGGGGCGGCGCGCTGGGCGCGGCGGCGGTCCAGCGCGCGCTTCTCCGCGTGCACCGGGTCTACCTGCTTGCGGAAGTCGGCCCGCCGACGGGTCGGCGGCGCCTCCTCGGTGTCGTCCGGCTCCTCGTCGGCGGCCGGGCGGGTCCGGCCGTCGTCGGCGACCACTCCCAGCCGCACGCCCAGCTGCCGCAGGCGCTGCGGGATCGCCACCACGGGCGTGGCGGTGACGACCAGGACGCCGAAGAGCGTCAGGAGGACCAGCAGCGGTACCGCCAGCACCTCGCTGACGGTGAGGATCAGCGGTTTTGACGCCGCCCAGCCGATCAGCCCGCCCGCGTCGCGCATCGCGTCATGGCCCTCACCGCGCCCCGGCGCGCCGCAGGCGATGTGGACAAGACCGAGCACGCCGAGCACCAGCGTGGTCAGGCCGATGACGATGCGGCCGTTGGCCTCCTGCTTCTCCGGATGCCTTATGAACCGCACGGCCATCACCGTGAGCAGTATCGGCACCAGCAGATCGAGCCGTCCGAAGGCACCGGTCACCAGCATGGTGACCAGATCGCCCACCGGGCCGCGGAGGTTGGACCAGGTGCCGGCGGCGACGACCAGCGCCACGGCGAGCAGCAGCAGCGCCACCCCGTCCTTGCGGTGGGCCGGGTCGAGCCCCTTCGCGCCGCGCCCTATGCCGCGGAACACCGCGCCGACGGCGTGCGCGACGCCGAGCCAGAGCGCCCGCAGCATGCGGTAGAGGCCGTTGCGGGGCGGCGGTGCCGCCTTCTTGGCCGGAGGGCGGCGGGCGGCGGCCTTCTTCGCCGGCGCGCTCCGGCCCGCGCTCTTCTTCGCGGGTGCCTTCTTGCCGGACGTGGAGGGGGCCATGGTGGTGAGATTACCGTCGTCGGGCTGGAGAGACACGGATGGATACCGGCCGCCGCGTGCTGACCGCACGTCAGCCGGCCCGCCGGTCAGCCGGCGCCCGGCTCCAGCGCGTCAAGTGCCCTGCGCAGGCCGGTCAGTTTGCGCTCCAGATGGGCGGCGGTCGCCACCGCGCCGCTGTCCGCGCTGTCGGAGAGCTGTTTGGAGAGCGCCTCGGCCTGCTCCTCCACGGCGGCCAGCCGCGCCGACAGCTCGGCGAGCAGCCCGGCGGACTCCCCCTCGCCGGTGCCGTCCTCACCGTCGCCCCGGCCGCCGTCCAACTGCAGCCGCAGCAACGACGCCTGCTCCCGGAGCTGGACGTTCTTCATGTACAGGTCGACGAAGACGGAGACCTTCGCGCGCAGCACCCACGGGTCGAACGGCTTGGAGATGTAGTCCACCGCGCCGGCCGCGTAGCCGCGGAAGGTGTGGTGCGGGCCGTGGTTGATGGCGGTGAGGAAGATGATGGGGATGTCCCGCGTCCGCTCCCGGCGCTTGATGTGCGCGGCGGTCTCGAAGCCGTCCATGCCCGGCATCTGCACGTCCAGCAGGATCACCGCGAAATCGTCCGTGAGAAGTGCCTTGAGCGCTTCCTCCCCTGACGATGCCCGCACCAGCGTCTGATCGAGCGCGGAGAGGATGGCCTCCAGCGCCAGCAGATTCTCCGGCCGGTCATCGACCAGGAGGATCTTGGCCTTCTGCACCATGGCCCGTCCTCCTCGCCCCGGCAGCGCCTGGGACGCCACCCCTGGGGACGACTCCTTTGCGCCGCCCGTCCTTGTGCCGGTCATGGTAGCCGCACCTCGCGGCCCACCACACCCTGTCACCGAGATGTCACTGTGCACGTAGCGGGAACGCACCGCAGCCTCGGAAGGTTCCTGACACCACGTGCCGACACACCGTCGGCGACGACCGATGACCGGCCTCACCGACGGCGTGTCAGACACCTTACGGCGCCCGGCGCCTGTCCGGGATCAGTCCTCCCGCATCCAGCGGTCCATCACCGACAGCAGGTGGTCGGTGTCGACCGGCTTGGTGACGTAGTCGGAGGCGCCGGCGTCGATGCTCTTCTCCCGGTCGCCCTTCATCGCCTTCGCGGTGAGCGCGATGATGGGCAGCCCGGCGAACTGCGGCATCCGGCGGATGGCCGCTGTCGTCGCGTAGCCGTCCATCTCCGGCATCATGATGTCCATCAACACCAGCGCGGTGTCCTCGTGCTGCTCGAGGACCTCGATGCCCTCCCGGCCGTTCTCCGCGTACAGCACCTGGAGCCCGCTCTGTTCGAGCACGCTGGTGAGCGCGAAGACGTTCCGGATGTCGTCGTCGACGATGAGCACCTTGCGTCCGCGGAAGCGCTGCGCCAGTTCGGCGGTACGGGACGCGGTCTGCGAGCGGGCCTCCGCGCCGTCCTCCTGCGGACGGACGCCGGCGGCGGCCGCCCGCCGCCGACTGCGCTCGGCCAGGGTGTGGGCGGCCTGCTCGGCGTCGCGGGTCGCCGACGGCAGCGCCAGCGGGCGCTCGGCGGCCGGTACGGCCCGCTGCTCGGCCTCCGGACGCTCCTCCTCCGCCACCGACTCGGTGGGCGCGCCGGCGGGCTGTGGGTAGCCGTGCGGCGGCAGCTCCGTCGGGTACAGCGGCAGGTACAGCGTGAACGTCGAACCGCGTCCCGGCTCGCTGACGGCGTGGATCTCGCCACCGAGCAACCGGGCGATCTCCCGGCTGATCGACAGTCCGAGGCCGGTGCCGCCGTACTTGCGGCTGGTGGTGCCGTCGGCCTGCTTGAACGCCTCGAAGATGACCCGCATCTTGCTCTGCGCGATACCGATGCCGGTGTCGGTGACGGAGAACGCGATCAGGTCGGCGTCCGCGTCCCGCAGCGAGCCGTGCTCGATCATCTGCTCGCGGATGGCGACGGGGACGTCCGAACCGGCCGAGCGGATCACCAGCTCCACCGCGCCGCTGTCGGTGAACTTCACCGCGTTGGACAGCAGGTTGCGCAGCACCTGGAGCAGCCGCTGCTCGTCGGTGTGCAGCGTCGGCGGCAGCTCCGGCGAGACCCGCACCGAGAAGTCCAGGCTCTTCTCCGCCGTCAGCGGCCGGAACGTGGCCTCGACGTAGTCCACCAGCTGCACCAGCGCGATCCGGGTCGGGCTGACGTCCATCTTGCCCGCCTCGACCTTCGACAGGTCCAGGATGTCGTTGATGAGCTGGAGCAGGTCCGAGCCGGCGCCGTGGATCGTCTCGGCGAACTCCACCTGCTTGGGCGAGAGGTTGCCCTCGGCGTTGTCGGCGAGCAGCTTGGCGAGGATCAGCAGCGAGTTGAGCGGGGTGCGCAGCTCGTGCGACATGTTGGCCAGGAACTCCGACTTGTAGCGCATCGAGACCGCGAGCTGCTCGGCGCGCTCCTCCAGGACCTGCCGGGCCTCCTCGATCTCCGAGTTCTTGATCTCGATGTCCCGGTTGGTCTGCGCGAGCTGGGCCGCCTTCTCCTCCAGCTGGGCGTTGGAGTCCTCCAGCGCCTTCTGCCGGTTCTCCAGCTCCGCCGACCGTTCCTGGAGCTGCTCGGTGAGCTCCTGGGACTGCTCCAGCAGGATCTCGGTCTTGGTGTTGACGCTGATGGTGTTGACGCTCGTGGCGATCATCTCGGCGATCTGGCTGAGGAAGTCCTTCTGGATCTGGGTGAACGGCTGGAACGCCGCCAGTTCGATCACGCCGAGCGTCGCACCCTCGAACACCACCGGCAGCACGACGACGTGTGTCGGGGTCGCCTCGCCAAGACCGGAGGTGATCTTCAGATAGCCGGCCGGGGCGTTCTCCATCAGGATCGTGCGCTTCTCGATGGCCGCCGTGCCGACGAGGGAGTCGCCGGGCGAGAAGGTGGTCGGCATGCTGCCGAACGCGTAGCCGTAGGAGCCCAGCAGCTGCAGCTCGTAGGAGCCGCCCTCGCCCTCCCCGACGGGGCTGCCGCCGTGTTCGCCGCCGGTCGGCACGGCGAGGAAGAACGCGCCGTGGTGCGCGGAGACCGCCGGCGTCAGCTCGCTCATGATGAGCTGGGCGACGTCCTTGAGGTCCCGACGGCCCTGCATCAGGCCGGAGATGCGGGCCAGGTTGCCCTTCAGCCAGTCCTGCTCCTGGTTGGCCAGAGTGGTTTCGCGCAGGTTGCTGATCATCGTGTTGATGTAGCCCTGGAGCTCCAGGATCTCGCCGGCGGCGTCCACGTCGATCCGCACCCCGTGGTCGCCCCGGGTGACGGCGGTGGCCACCTGGGCGATCGCGCGCATCTGCCGGGTCAGGTTGCCGGCCATCTCGTTGACGGAGTCCGTCAGGTCCTTCCAGGTGCCGGCGGCGTCCCGGACCCGGGCCTGGCCGCCCAGCTTGCCCTCGGTGCCGACCTCGCGGGCCACCCGGGTGACCTGCTCGGCGAACGAGGACAGCTGGTCCACCATCGTGTTGATCGTCGTCTTCAGCGCCAGGATCTCGCCCCGGGCGTCGATGTCGATCTTCTTGGTGATGTCGCCCTTGGCGATGGCGGTGGTGACCTGGGCGATCTGCCGCACCTGACCGGTGAGGTTGTTCGCCATGGAGTTCACCGACTCCGTGAGGTCCTTCCAGGTGCCCGAGACGCCCGGCACCCGCGCCTGGCCGCCCAGGATGCCGTCGGTGCCCACCTCGCGGGCGACCCTGGTCACCTCCGCCGCGAACGACGACAGCGTCGTCACCATCGTGTTGACGGTGTCCGCGAGCTGCGCGAACTCGCCGCTCGCGTCGACCGTCACCTTCTTCGTCAGATCGCCGTTGGCGACCGCTGTGGCGACCTGGGAGATGTTCCGCACCTGACCGGTGAGGTTGTTCGCCATCAGGTTGACGTTGTCGGTGAGGTCCTTCCAGATGCCGGAGACGTCCCGCACCTGCGCCTGGCCGCCCAGCTTGCCCTGGGTGCCGACCTCCCGGGCCACCCGCGTCACCTGCTCGGCGAACGACGACAGCTGGTCCACCATCGTGTTCACGGTGGTCACCAGGGCCAGGAACTCGCCCTTGGCGTCGACGGTGATCTTCTTCGAGAGGTCGCCCTGGGCGACGGCCGTGGTGACCTCGGCGATGTTCCGGACCTGGGAGGTCAGGTTCTGCGCCATGCCGTTCACCGACTGCGTGAGGTCCTTCCACGTGCCGGAGACGCCCTTGACCTCGGCCTGGCCGCCCAGCTTGCCCTCGGTGCCCACCTCGCGGGCCACCCGCGTCACCTGCTCGGCGAACGACGACAGCTGGTCCACCATCGTGTTGATCGTCGTCTTCAGCTCCAGGATCTCGCCCCGGGCGTCCACGTCGATCTTCTGCGACAGGTCACCGCGCGCCACCGCCGTGGCCACCTGCGAGATGTTCCGCACCTGGGCGGTGAGGTTCCCGGCCATGGAGTTCACGGAGTCCGTCAGGTCGCGCCACACCCCGGCCACGCCCGGGACCTGCGCCTGGCCGCCCAGCCGGCCCTCCGTGCCGACCTCCCGGGCCACCCTGGTGACCTGGTCGGCGAAGGCGGAGAGCTGGTCGACCATCGTGTTGATCGTGTTCTTCAGCTCCAGGATCTCGCCCCGGGCGTCGACCTCGATCTTCTGCGACAGGTCACCGCGTGCCACCGCCGTCGTGACCTGCGCGATCTGGCGCACCTGCGAGGTGAGGTTGCCGGCCATGAAGTTGACCGAGTCCGTCAGGTCCTTCCAGGTGCCGGACACGCCGTCGACCCGCGCCTGGCCACCCAGCCGGCCCTCGGTGCCCACGTCCCGGGCCATCCGGGTGACCTGCTCGGCGAAGGAGGAGAGCTGGTCGACCATCGTGTTGACGGTGTTCTTCAGCTCCAGCATCTCGCCGGACACGTCCACGGTGACCTTCTGCGACAGATCACCGTTCGCCACCGCCGTCGTCACCTGCGCGATGTTGCGGACCTGCCCCGTGAGGTTGCGGAACGCGGTGTTGACGGAGTCGGTCAGGTCCTTCCAGGTGCCGGCCGCGCCCGGCACCTGCGCCTGACCGCCCAGCTCGCCCTCGACACCGACCTCGCGGGCGACCCGGGTGACCTCCGCGCCGAAGGAGGACAGCTGGTCGACCATCGTGTTGACGGTGTTCTTCAGCTCCAGCATCTCGCCGGACACGTCCACGGTGACCTTCTGCGACAGATCACCGTTCGCCACCGCCGTCGTCACCTGCGCGATGTCCCGCACCTGGCCGGTGAGGTTGCGGAACGCCGTGTTGACGGAGTCCGTGAGGTCCTTCCAGATCCCGGCGGCGCCCGGCACCTGCGCCTGACCGCCGAGGATCCCCTCGGTACCGACCTCGCGCGCGGCGCGCGTCACCTCGTCGGCGAACGTGCGCAGGGTCTCGGTCATCGTGTTGATCGTGCCGGCCAGCTTCGCGACCTCGCCGCGTGCGTTGACCGTCACCTTCTGCGACAGATCACCGCTGGCCACCGCGGTGGTCACCCGCGCGATCTCCCGGACCTGCGAGGTCAGGTTGCCGGCCATCAGGTTCACCGAGTCGGTGAGGTCCTGCCACACACCGGCGACGCCCTCCACCCGCGCCTGGCCGCCCAGCTCGCCCTCGGTGCCGACCTCCCGGGCCACCCGGGTCACCTCGGACTGGAACGAGGAGAGCTGGTCCACCATCGTGTTGACGGTGTTCTTCAGCTCCAGCATCTCGCCCTCGACGTGCACGGTGACCTTGCGAGACAGGTCACCCTTGGCGACCGCCGTCGTCACCAGCGCGATGTCCCGCACCTGAGCGGTCAGCCGGGACGCCATCGTGTTGACGGAGTCCGTGAGGTCCTTCCAGGAGCCGGACATGCCGCGGACCTTCGCCTGACCGCCCAGCTTGCCCTCGGTGCCGACCTCGATCGCCACCCGGGTCACCTCGTCGGTGAACACCGACAACAGGTCGACCAGGCCGTTCACCGTCTTGCCGACCCGCAGGAACTCCCCGCGCAGCGGCTGCGTGCCGCCGCCGGCCCCCGGGACTCGCAGGTCCATGCGCTGCTGGAGGTCGCCCTCGGCGACCGCCGCCAGCACCTGGCCCACCTCGGACACCGGCCGCACCAGATCGTCGACCAGCGCGTTCGCCGCGTCGACCGACTCGGCCCAGGAGCCCTCGCAGGCGCCGACCTCCAGCCGTTCGGTGAGCTTGCCGTCCCGGCCGACGACCCGCCGAACCCGGTTCAGCTCGCCCGCCAGGTGCATGTTCCGGTCGGCGACCTCGTTGAAGACGGCGGCGATCTCGGCCATCGGGCCGTCGCCGGCCACCGTCAGCCGTTTGCGGAAGTTGCCGTCCCGCATCGCCGTCAGGGCGACCCGCAGCCTCTCCAGCGCCGCCGCGTCCACCTCGACGGTCGCCGACCGTCGGGCTCGTCCGCTC
Source organism: Streptomyces alkaliterrae (assembly GCF_007097205.2). Taxonomy (GTDB): domain Bacteria; phylum Actinomycetota; class Actinomycetes; order Streptomycetales; family Streptomycetaceae; genus Streptomyces; species Streptomyces alkaliterrae. Next base: position 4,428 of record NZ_VJYK02000015.1, on the reverse strand, counting down.
TTCGTCCGCGTGCTCGCCGCGCGCGTCGCAGCGCCAGACTCCACCGTGTCCCTCCCGCAGGGTCGTCCGTCCCGCCCGGTTCCTCTCACGAGCCTTCCCAGTGTTTCACTCCGACAGAACCTGGCGATAACAGTTCGGCAGCATCGCACACCAGGGCCGGCACACGCCTCCGGGCGAATCATCATCACCCGCGCCCAATCGGCTCGCGAACGTAAGTAACCTGGCCCACGGCTGCCTTTCCGCCCCGCTCGGGCCGAAACCGGGGAAGCACCACCCGGAGTGGGCAGAAGTCGGACGCGGAGTGAGTACATGGGGCAGACGGAGGGGCGGCCGCGGTGAACCAGCAGAGCGCCGAGCGGGGACGAGCCACGCGGACCCGGGGCACGACGGGCACGACGGGGACGTCGGGCACGTCAGACCCGTCGGGCACGACAGCCGGACGCGTACTGCCGGAACAGGCCGCTCCGGACGGGGACAGCACACGACGTATGGGGAGACCAGTGATCACGGCCCGGGCCGCCGCCACCTTCGAGCCGGTCGGACGATCGGTCGCGGCCGCCCGCGCCTTCGTCCGCGACACCCTGCACGGCTGGGGCCTCCAGGAGGTGGTCGACGACGCCGTCGTACTGACCAGCGAACTCGTCACCAACGCGGTGGTGCACGCGGGCACCACCGCCGAGGTGATCTGCCTGCGGGACCGCGAGGGCGTACGGGTCGAGGTCGCCGACCGCCACCCCGAGCGGGAGCTGCCGCTCCAGGAGCCCGGACTGCACATGGGCAACCCCGACCGGGAAGGCGGCCGCGGACTGCTGCTGTGCGGCGCGCTCGCCTCGCACTGGGGCGTCGACTACACCACGGCCGACAAACGCGTCTGGTTCCGCCTCGACCTCCCCGAGCGACCCGTCGGCACCCGCAGCGCCGGACCGGCGCTGCCGGACGACCGGCTCCCGGTGGCGGACTCCCGCGTCCGGGTGGCCGTCGTCCAGATCGACCGGCTCGGCACCGTCTCCGCCTGGAACGACGACGCCTCGGCCCTCTTCGGCTACCCGCCGGAGAAGGTCGTCGGCAAGCCGCTCAGCGACCTCGCCGCCTGGCCGCACACCCCCGGCACCGGTACCGGCATCGCCGAAGCCCTGGCCCTCTCCCGCTGGGAGGGCACCTACGGAATCCGCGGCGCCGACGGGCGCACCCAGCCGGTGTATGCCTCCCACCTGCGGGTGCGGGACGCCCAGGGCGAGCCGTCCACCGTCTGCCTGCTGGTCCCGGAATCCGAGCGGGCCGTACTCCAGTCCGCGCCGCGCTCCGCCGCGTCCGACGGCGGCACCGGGCAGGAGAACCGCGACCGCTCCACGACCGACCCGTTCGAGGCGTTCATCGGCTCCCCCGCCCCCGAGGACCTGGACGGCCTGCTCCAGCGCACCGTCGAACGCGCCCGCGACATGCTCGACGCCGACGCCGCCTACCTGCTGCTCGCGACCGATGACGAGACGGAACTGGAGGTCCGCGCCTCCACCGGGCTGCCCGCCGCCCGCCAGCGCTTCGCCCGGGTCCCCGTCGAGGCCGGCAGCGGCCGGTACGGCAGTGCCCGTATGCCGTCGGTCCACGAGGACGTCGCCGCCGTGCCCGGCGCCGTGCCGCTGCTGTCCGGCACGGGAATGCGCTCGGTCGTCACCGTCCCGCTGAAGGTCGAGGGCCGCCTCACCGGCTCGCTCGGCGTCGCCGCCGAAACCCCCGGCCGCTACAGCAACGAGGAGGCGCTGCGCCTCCAGTTCGCCGCCGACCGCATCGCGCTCGCCGTCGAATCCGCGCGCCTCACCGAACTCGAGCGGCTGCGGCGCGGCTCCCTGTCGTTTCTCGTCGAGGCCTCCGACCTGCTCGCCGGCACCCTCGACCGGGACCAGACGCTGGCGCTCATGGCGCAGATGACCGTGCCCACACTCGCCACCTGGTGCGCCGTCTACACCATCGCCGACCCCACCTCCGAGCCGGAACTCTCCTACGTCCTGCACGAGGACGAGGACCAGATCGACGGGCTCAAGGCGCTGCTCGGCAAGGTCGCCCCGCCGGACCCGGTCCTGGCGCCCGGCGCCCGCGCCTGGACCGCGCCCGGCGATGCCGCGCACTCCGCGGCCCTCCGCACCTCCCTGCGGAACCTCCTGCTCGACGACCCTTCCCTCTCCTCCCCCGGCACCACCCTCGCCACCGCCTCGACCGTCGGCGGGGAGACGGTCGTCCTGCCGCTGGTCGCGCGCAACCGCGTGATCGGCATGCTCATCCTCGGCAAGCCGCTGGAGGAGCGCTTCCGCCAGGAGATCCTGGAGCTGGCCGAGGACCTGTCCCGCCGGGCGGCGCTCGCCCTGGACAACGCCCGCCTCTACTCCGAGCGCACGGCCATCAGTCAGTCCCTCCAGCGCAGCCTGCTCCCACCCGAGTTGCCGGAGGTTCCGGGTGTGGAGGTCGAGGTGATCTACCGCGCCGCCGGCGAGGGCAACGAGGTGGGCGGCGACTTCTACGACGTCTTCCCCATCCGCGACGGCGCCTACGGCTTTGCCATCGGCGACGTGTGCGGCACGGGGCCGGAGGCCGCCGCGGTCACCGGCCTCGCCCGACACGCCCTGCGGCTGCTCGCCCGCGAGGGGTTCGGCGGCCCCGCCGTCCTCGAACGCCTCAACGCCGCGATCCTCGACGAAGGCGCCCGCAGCCGCTTCCTCACTCTGCTTTACGGCGAGTTGTGGCCGCAGCCCGACGGCGGCGCCGTGCTGAAGGTCGTGTGCGCCGGACACCCGCTTCCGCTGCGGCTGCGCCAGGACGGCACCGTCGAGCCGGCCGCCGACCCCCAGCCGCTGCTCGGTGTCATCGAGGACCTGGAACTCGACGAGCAGACGTTCACCCTCGACCCCGGCGACGTCCTGCTGTGTGTGACCGACGGCGTCACGGAACGGCGTGAGGGCGCACGTATGTTGGGAGACGACGGGCTCGCCGACTGCCTCAGCGGCTGCACCGGCCTCACGGCGGGCGCGGTCGCCGCCCGGGTCATGCGCGCGGTCGAACGCTTCGCCGCCGACGCGCCGTCGGACGACATGGCGATTCTCGCGATGCGCGTTCCGGAGTGACGGCAGCGGGGTTCCCGGAACGCCGAAAGGCCCGCCTCATGGCGGGCCTTTCAGGTGTGAGAGCCCCAAAACGGAATCGAACCGTTGACCTTCTCCTTACCATGGAGACGCTCTGCCGACTGAGCTATTGGGGCGCGTCGACATGGTCGATCATACCCGATCCCACGGGCCGCTCTGACCACCGGAGTACCCGGCCGAGCTTGACCTGACGGCTCAGCAGGCCGGCTCGCAGAGCAGGCCGCCGAGGCGGTTGCAGGCGGACGCCACACGGTTCAACTCGCGCCGGGACATGGCTGGTTGCAGCGAGAGGGCAAGACACTCCGCCGCCGCCCGATCGGTCTCCGGGAGACGCGCACCGGCAGCCCGGTGCGCGGGGAGGCGGTGCGCCGGAGTCCCCACCGGAACAGAGCAGTCGACTCCGCGTGAGCGAAGCGCGTTCCGGAATGCGTCGCGGTCGGGGCGCCCGTTCCCCGGTACACGCACCACAAACCGCTCGAAGGTGTGGTCGGCCCCAGGCCGAACCGACGGCGGAAACACGCCGCGCAACCGTGAGGCGAGGTACTCGGCGTTGCGCCGCCGCAGCACCACGTCGGGCGAAAACACCGACGACAACGGCCGTTCCGACTCCACGAGTCGCACCGAGCGCCGCTGGCACAACTCTTCAAGGGACACCATGTCGGCCGGGTGCCCGAAGAGGTGCAGCGCGAGGACGCCCACCGAACGGCTGGTCAGAGCCGACTCGGCAGCCGCGGGAGAGAGGCAGAAGCTCGCGGGGTCGATGTCCGCGAAGACCGGGACTCCGCCGGCGGCGGCAACGGCGTCAGCCGCCTCCTCGCCGCCGAACGACGGCAGCACCACCTCGTCACCGGGCCGCAGGTCGAGCTTCGCCAGCTGTGTCATCGCCATGACGGCATCCTCGGAGCCGGACGTGAACAGCCGGTGACGCGAACGCAGAAAAGCGTGAACCCCCGGAAGAATTCCGGGGGTTCACGCTCAATATTTGTTCGGCGGCGTCCTACTCTCCCACACGCTCCCGCATGCAGTACCATCGGCGCTGACAGGCTTAGCTTCCGGGTTCGGAATGTAACCGGGCGTTACCCCATCGCTATGACCACCGAAACACTATGAAACAAACAACCCGGCAAACCCACCACACACAAACATGTACGGTTCGGGTTCCGGCAGCTGTTGCCTCAGAACCAACACAGTGGACGCGAGCACATATGGTCAAGCCCTCGGCCTATTAGTACCGGTCAACTCCAACCCTCACAGGTCTTCCATCTCCGGCCTATCAACCCAGTCGTCTACTGGGAGC
>NZ_VJYK02000149.1 GCF_007097205.2 Streptomyces alkaliterrae | reverse complement strand
GGCCCCCGCCGCACTCACGGGTGGTTTCCCGCCACCGTGTCGGACGCCTCGACGGGCTCGTACACCCGATATCACCCCTTGTTCGACCAATCGACAGCAGTGGGTCACAGCGGAACCCGAGGCTCATGTCGGGGGTGAGTGGGCGAATCTGAGAGCGACTTCCCAGATGTGCCATTTGGGCCACGTCGCGCCCGCGCAGCCGCCAAGCTGTCAGCCGTCAAGCGACCGCAGGCGGTCGCCTCAGGCACGGCCCGACGCTCCTCGGGGGTACGGAACATGGTCATAGGCAACACCGGTCGGAACGCGTCGCCCAGGCGTCCCGACCGCAAATCCCGCGGCTCCCGGCTGCGCCGGGTGGTCGCGGTGGGCACCGCGGCGCTGATGCTGACCTTCGGGGTCCAGCACGCGGCGCAGGCGGACGAGCCGCCCCGCGTCGATCTCCGCGTCCTGGTGCTCGACGGCGGAGATCCGGGAACGGACGCGATCCGCGAGCGGCTGCGCGGCACCGGAACCCCCCACACCACGGTGAAGTTGGACGACTCCGGTCGCCCGACGATCGACGAGGCCTTTCTGGGCACCACCACCGGCGGCCGTCCGCACGCCCGCTTCCAGGGCGTGGTGGCGCCCAACGCGGCACTGACGGCACTGAGTTCAGCCGAGCGGGACGCGCTGCGCGACTACCGGTCCGCCTTCGACGTGCCGCAGGTCAACGCGTACGTCTACCCGGAGCCCGCGCTCGGCCTGAACTGGCCGGCGGACCCGGGCTACGTCGGCGTCCTGGACGGCACCCAGGCCGAGTTGACGCAGGCCGGTCTCGACGGCCCGTTCGGCTACCTGAAGGGCGGCGTGCCGTTCGACGACCTCGATCCGGCGGTGAACGAGACGTACGGCGCGCTGGCCGTGCCGCTGGCCGACCCGCCGGCAGGTTCGAGCTACACCAGCCTGCTGGAGGCGCCGATCCCCGGCAGCGCGGAGCGCGGTTCGCTGATCGGCGAGTGGCGGCACGACGGACTGCGCGACCTGGTCCTGACGTTCAGCTACAACCGCTGGCAGCAGCACTTCCGGCTGCTGACCACCGGCGTGCTGGACTGGGTGACGGACGGGGTGCGGCTCGGCCAGGCCCGGAACTACTTCGCGGTCCACGTCGACGACGCCTTCGCGCCGAACGACCGCTGGGACACCGAGAACAACTGCACCCCCGGCGGCTTCGACTGCCCGTCCGGTTCCGGGACGGAGCCGGAAACGATCCGGATGACGGACGCCGACGCCCGGCACGCCGTCCAGTGGCAGCGGGACAACAAGTTCACCATGGACATGGTCTACAACGCCGGATTCGCCGAGGAGTGGCGTGCGGCGAACGGCGGGCAGGACGCCCTGACCGACCAACTGGTTTCGGACCGCGGCGAGTTCCGGTGGATCAACCACACCTACACGCACCCCTACCTGGGCTGTGTGCAGGACGTGTCCGTGACGCCGTGGGTGTGCGCGAAGAAGCCCGACGGCAGCACGAAGTGGGTGCCGCGCGCCACCATCGTCCAGGAGATCCAGCAGAACCTGGACTGGGCGGCCGCGAAGGGCATCACCGTCGACCGACGTGAGCTGGTCACCGGCGAGCACTCCGGCCTCAGGCGGCTGCCGGTGCAGCCGGACGACAACCCGAACCTGGCGCGTGCGCTGCGCGACACCGGCGTGAAGTGGATCGCCAGCGACAACTCGCGGGAGCCGGAGCAGCGGAAGGTCGGACCGGCGCGCACCGTGCCCCGCCACCCGATGAGCCTCTACTACAACGTCGGCACGGCCGAGGAACTGGTCGACGAGTACAACTGGATCTACACCAGCGAGGCGGACGGCGGCAGCGGCGTCTGCGAGACCGACCCCAACTCCACCTGCCTGCCCGAACCGCTCGACGTGGAGACCGGGTTCGAGGAGTACATCAAGCCGCTGGAAGTGCGCATCGCGCTGTCGCACGCCACCGACAACGATCCGCGTCCGCACTACATCCACCAGTCCAACCTCGCCGAGGAGCGGCTGGCCTACCCGGTGCTGACGTCCCTGCTGGACACCTACCGGGGGCTGTACGCGAAGAACACGCCGCTGCTGAACCGCTCGCAGCGCCAGCTGGGCGTGGAGACGCAGCGCCGGGGCCGCTGGGCGAAGGCCCTCGCGGACGGGCACGTCACCGGCTACCGGATCGGTGACACCGTCACCCTCCAGGTGGACGCGGCGGCCGGCGCGCTGCCGGTCCCGGCGACCGCCCCGAAGGGCACGACGGTCACCGGGCACGCCGCCGGAGGCACCAGGCCGCTCGGCGGGGCGTACGCCGGAAGCCGGTCCGGCTGGACGAAGCCGGCTCAGGCCGGCGGCGCCCTGACTCTTCAACTGCCCAACTGAGAAACGGCGTTCGTGCCCGTCGACCTGTCCAGGTCGGCGGGCACGACAACGCGCGCCGAAGCGGCCGCCCGGCCCGCACGTCACGGAAGGCGAACCGCAGGCCCATCGCGCGCGTACAGCACCACAGCCGCCCGGCACCAACCCGTCAGCACCGTCAGCACGTCCCGAACGTCGTTCCGAACGCCATTCCTGCCCTGGGGGGACAGCAGTTATGAGCGCGATGCTCCAGCCCACCACGCCCGTCCACTCCACGTCCGTCCACTCCACGTCCGCGCACGCCGACACCGTGCGGGCCGACCGGCTCGGCCGGCCCGCACGGCTCGACCGGCCCGCGCGGCCCGGCGCCGCCGCGACCGCCCGGTTGCCGGTCGCCGGTGACCGCGTCACCCTGCTCACCGAGGGCACCTACCCGCATGTGCACGGCGGCGTCAGCACCTGGTGCGACCAGCTCGTGCGCGGCATGCCCGAGGTGCGCTTCCGGGTGTTGTCGCTGACCGCCAACGGCCAGGAGCCGCTGGGCTGGGAGCTGCCGCCCAACGTCGTACGGCACCAGGCCTTCCCGCTGTGGGGCGGCACCCGCGACGACAACCGCAAGGGGCCCTCCCGGGGCCGCCGACGCCGCTTCCTCGACGCCTACGAGCGCTTCCTCACCGCCCTCCTCGCCCCCGGCAACGATCCCGGATTCGGGCCCGCGCTCTACGAGTTGGCGGAGCTGGCGAGGGCCGGCCTGCTGCGCCGGGCGGTGGCGTCGGAGGGCGCACTGCGGGTCCTCACCGACGTGTGGACCAGGCCCGGGACACCGACCGCGCCGGCCGCCCCCAGCCTGCACGACGCGCTCACCGCGGCCGGACTGCTGGAACACCTGCTGCGGCCGCTGGGGCTGCGGATAGCCGACGGCGGCATAGCCCACGCCGTCAGCGGCGGCCTTGCCACCCTGCCCGCGCTGACGGCCCAGCACTTCGACGAGGTGCCGTTCCTGCTCACCGAGCACGGCATCTACCAGCGGGAACGCTATCTCGGCCATCGCGGCGCCTCCCTCGGCGCACCCGTCAAGACACTCCTGCTGGGCTTCTACCGGCAGCTGGCCGCCGAGAGCTACCGGGCGGCCCGGCTGGTCACCCCGTGCAACCAGTACAACCGGCGGTGGGAGGAGCGCGGCGGCACCCCCGCCGAACGCATCCGGACCGTCTACAACGGCGTCGACCCGCGCGCCTTCCCGCACGCCGGCCCGGAGCCGGAGGTGCTGACGCTCACCTGGGCCGGCCGGATCGACCCCATCAAGGACCTGGAGACCCTGGTCCGCGCCTACGCGCTGCTGCGCCGCGACTTTCCCGAACTGCGGCTGCGGCTGTTCGGCGGGGTGCCGGCGGGCAACGAGGACTACCACGACCGGCTGGCGAAGCTGACCGCCTCGCTCGGGGTGGCCGACCGCGTCAGCTTCGAGGGTCGGATCAGCCAGGTCAGCCGCGCGTACGCGGCCGGCAGCGTCGTGCTGCTCTCCAGCATCAGCGAGGCGTTCCCGTTCAGCCTGATCGAGGCCATGTCCTGCGGGCGCGCGACGGTCTCGACGGACGTCGGCGGGGTGCGGGAGGCGGCGGGCGACTGCGGCGTGGTCGTCCCGCCGCGCGACCCGGAGGCGATGGCCGCCGCGACGGCCGCGCTGCTGCGGGACCCGGCGCGGCGGGCGGCGCTCGGCGCCCGCGCCAGGCAACGCGTGATCGACCAGTTCACGCTGCGGGCGTCCGTGGACAACTTCCGCCGGATATACCGCGAGTTGGCCTCCGGCGGGCCGGTCCTGGCGCCACCCGCCCCCGACCGGCTGCCGCGCCCGGCAGCTCACGCGGAACCGACCGCCCCGGTGGCGGAGGCCGCGAGCGGCGGTGATGCCGCGACGCCCGGGTCTGAGACCGGTCCGGCCCGGGCGGAGACGCCGCCCGTGGAGACGCCGCCCGTGGAGACGCTGCCGCTGCGCGGACGCGGCCTGCTCGCCGAGCCCGCCCCCGACCACCGCGCGGCGGACCACCCGGCGGAGCACCCAGGGGGCCGCCCGCTGGACCACCCCGCCTCCCGGCTGGTCGGCCACGGCGGTGGCCGATGACCGAGCTGAGCAGGCGGACCCGCGAACACGCCGCGGCCCTGGCCGAGTTGGCGGCCCGGCTCGGCGCGGACTGCGCCGCCGCCGTGCACCCCGAGGAAATCGCCGCGCTGCTGGAGTCCGAGGGGCTGAACGACCAGCGGATCAGGGAGCGTTACGGCTTCCCGGACTCGTTCGCGCTCGCCGACGAGCTGTTCGCCCGGGTGCCGCGCGCCCACCACCGGGCGCCCGCCCCCGACCCGGGCGACGGCCCGCGCGCCGAGCTGCTGCGCTGTCTGGTGCGCGGCGTCGTCTTCACCCTGCCCGCTCTGGCGTTTGTCCTCGGCAGCCCCTTCCTCAGCGGCCCACCCGGCACCCGCGGCCTGCCCACCGGCACGTTCACGCTGCTGGCCGGCGCGCTGTGCGGATGGGCGTGGAGCCAGGCGCTCTCCCACCGCGCGCACTTCTGGCTGGGCCTGGGCGGGCCGCCGGGGCGTCGCGCCGCCGCCCGGGCGCTGGCGCGCGGCGCGTCGGCCGGTGTCGCCGCATCGGTGGCGCTCGCCGCTCTGGCCGCGCTGCTCACCGACGGCGCGCCCTGGCCGGTGTGGGTGTTCTGTGTCGGCCAGGCCGGCTATCTGGCCGGTGCGACGGTGCTGCTGGTGCTCGGGCACGAACGGGCACTGCTGGCCGCGCTGCTGCCGGTCACCGCGGGCGGTGTGCTGAGCGCGCTGCGGGACCTGCCGGACGCCTGGCGGGCGGCGCTGCTGGGTGCCTCGCTGGCGGCCGTCCTCGTGCTGGCCGTGCTGACCGTGCTCGCCGAACTCGGCTCGGCGGAGGCGGAGTCGGCGCCGCGCTACCCGTCGCTCGCGCCGCCGCTGTGGTCGTCGGTGCCGTACGGGCTGCTGGGGCTCGGCGTGGGCGTCCTGGTGATGCTGGCGATCCTCGCCGACGTGCTGCGCGACGCGGCGCTCGGCAGCATCGCCGCACCCACCGCGCTGGCCCTGTCGCTGAGCATGGGGCCCGCCGAGTACCTGCTGGGCCGCTTCCGGCACCGCACGCTGGGGCGACTGCGCGACCTCACCGGCTTCGCGGGCTTCCGGACCACCGTCGCCGTCGAACTCGCCCGGGGCATGCTGTGCTACCTGGCGCTGCTGCTGCCGCTCGCCTGGCTCGGCTCGCTGGCCTGGCCGTACGCGCCCGGGGCCGAACCGGGCAGGCTCCTGCTGCTGCTCCTGCTGGGCGCCACCCTGTGGGCGGCGCTGCTGCTCCAGGCGTTCGGCCGGATCTGGGCCGCCGTGACCGCCTGCGGGCTGGCCGCCGGCGCGGAGCTGGCCGGGCTGCTGCTGCCCGTGTTCACGACGGTCGACGCGCTGGCCGTGCAGCTGGCGGTGTGCGGGGCGACCGCGCTGGTGCTGCCCCCGCTCGCCTGGGCCCTGCTGGGCCGTGCCACCGCCCACCGTTGAGCCGCCGCTGAGTCCCCCGTCAGCTGAGTCCCCCGTCAGCTGAGCCTCCCGTCAGCCCACGAACACCAGGAGCGGCAGTGCGTCTGCTGGTACCGCTGTACGAGAACCCCGCCGACCGGCCGGAGGCCTGGCGCCGGCTCTTCCTCGCCGCGCCCCGGCTGTACGGCGTGGTGCTCAACCCGGCGAGCGGCGTCGGCACGGCACCGGACCCCGCGTTCGTCGACATCGCCGCCCGGCTGCGCGCCGCCGGGGTGCGGCTCCTCGGCTACGCCGACACCGCCTACGGCGCCCGCCGCCACGCCGACGTGCTCGCCGAACTCGACCGCTACCGCGCCTGGTACGGCACCGACGGGGCGTTCCTCGACCAGGCCGCCGGCAGCACCGCCGAGCTGCCCGAGTACGCGCGCCTGGCGGCGCTGGCGCGCAGGCGGGGCGTGCGCACGATCGTGTTCAACCACGGCACTCATCCGGAGTACGGCTACACCGAACACGCCGACCTGCTGGTCACCTTCGAAGGAGACTGGACGTCGTACCTGACCGCACGTTCTCCCCACTGGACGCGACGGGTGCCGCCGGGCCGGCTCTGCCACCTCGTGTACGGGGTGCCGGCGGGGCAGGCAGACCGGGTGTCCGCCCTCGCCGAGGAGCGCGGTGCCGGGGTGTGCTGCGCCGTCCCCGGCGGCCTGCCGCATCCGTGGGACAACCTGCCCGAACAACTGGAGACGGCGTGAGCCTGAGGTTCGACAAGTCCGGGGCGGCGCGCTCCGGGACCAGCCTGGCGGTGGCGGGCGCGCTGCTGTGCGCGCTCCTCGCCGGCTGCTCGACCAAGCCGGACGACCCGGACGACGACACGGACGCGCGGCCCTCGCCGTCCGCCTCCCCGCGCGGCGAGCGCTGGCAGCCGAAGCCCGGCCTGGACTGGCAGTGGCAGCTCAGCGGCAGGCTCGATCCGGACGTCGACGTCCCCGTCTACGACATCGACGGCTTCGACCACGACGCCTCGGTGGTGCGGAAGCTCCAGGCCCGCGGGGTCAGGGTGATCTGCTACATCAACGCCGGGGCCTGGGAGGACTGGCGTCCGGACGCCGACGACTTCCCCAAGCGACTGCTCGGCCGGGGCAACGGCTGGGAGGGCGAGCGGTGGCTGGACATCCGGCAGCTCGACGTGCTGCGCCCGCTGATCGCCAAGCGTTTTGACATGTGCCGCCAGAAGGGCTTCGACGCGGTCGAACCCGACCAGATGGACGGCTACGAGAACCGGACCGGTTTCCCGCTGACCGCGCGGCACCAGCTGGATTTCAACCGCATGCTCTCCCGCCTCGCGCGGGAACGCGGGCTGGCCGTCGCGCTGAAGAACGACGTCGACCAGGTCCGCGAACTCCTCGACGACTTCGACTTCGCGGTGAACGAGGAATGCGCCGCCTATCGCGAGTGCGAGAAGCTGAAGCCGTTCGTGGACGCCGGAAAGGCGGTGTTCCACGTGGAGTACCGGCTGAAGGCGGCGCAGTTCTGCGAGCAGTCCAGGAAGCTCGGACTGAGTTCGCTGGTGAAACGGCTCGATCTGGACGCCTGGCGGCAGTCCTGCGCAGACGCCCGCTGACGCCCGGGCCCGCCGGGCGGTCCGGGGAAGGGCTTTCCGGGGTTTTGGGCGGGTCTTGGGCGGCCGCATTCCGTCGCTTTGCCGGTCCGGGAGGCGCCGGCGGGCATAGTGGCGCACATGGTCAGCAACGGAATCGCGCCCTGGCACCTGCTCATCGTGGCGCTCGTCGCGGTGGTCGTCTTCGGCTCGAAGCGGCTGCCCGACGCGGCACGCGGCCTCGGCCGCGCGCTGCGGATCTTCCGCGCCGAGGTCACGGCACCGACGACGGCGACGAAGCCGGGGGACCGGTCGCCGGCCGCGGACTGAGCGACACTCCGCCGCGGCCGGCTACGCCTCCGCGCCTACGCCACGCCCGTCGTCAGCGGGCCGGTCAGCCGGATCATCAGGTCGTCCAGGCTGATCAGCCCGGCGAGGGAACCGTCCGCGTCGCGGATCACCGCGAGCGAGGCCCGGCGCTGCCGCAACTGCTCGATGGCGTCGGCGGCGGTGTCGGTGGCCCGCAGCTCCGGCACCGGCCGGGCGAGTGTCGCGGCGCGGGCGGCGGTCCGGCCCCGGTGGCGGGCGACCATCGCGTCCCGCGCGTGGACCGAGCCCAGCACGGTCGTCGCCGTGCCGCCCCCCGCGGCGTCGCCGCCGTCCGGAGTCTCGCCGACGACCAGCAGCCGGGTGAGGTCGTGCCGCGCCGCCGTGGCCAGCACCTCCTCGACGTCCGCGGACGCCGGGACGGCGGCGATCCGGGCCGCCGGCACCATGAGCCGGCCGACCGGGGTCTGCGGCTCGGTCAGGCTCCTGGTCAGCAGCGCCGAGTCGTCCCGGCTGATCAGCCCCAACCGCTGTGACTCCTTGACGAGTTGGGTCAGCTGCTCGCGGTTGTGTACGGAGGTCAGCTCCTCACGCGGGGTGACCCGGCAGAGCCGGACGAGCGCGTTGCTGATCCGGTTGAGCAGCAGGATCAGCGGGCGCACGGCGGTCGTCACGGCCCGGAACGCGGGCGACAGCAGCATCGCCGACCGTTCCGGGTGGGCGATGGCCCACGACTTGGGTGCCATCTCGCCCACCACCATGTGCAGGAACACCACGACCAGCATGGCGCACAGGAAGGCCGCGGCGTAGCTGAGCGAGGTGGGCAGCCCGAGGGAGACCAGCAGCGGGTCGAGGCGCGCGGAGACGGCGGGCTTGGAGATGCCGCCCAGCCCCAGTGTGCAGACGGTGATGCCGAGTTGGGCTCCGGCGAGCATCAGCGACAGCTCGCGCATCCCGGCCAGCGCGGAAGGTGCCCCGCGGCGCCCTTCCGCGACGGCCTGCTCGACCCGGTGCCGACGGGCCGCCACCAGGGCGAACTCGGCGGCGACGAAGAACCCGCTGCCGGCCAGCAGCAGCACGGTGAGCGCGAACGCGGTCAACGGGCTCATACCGGCTCCTCCTGCTGGGTACGACTGGTACGGCCCACGGCCCGCCCACCGGCGGCGGGCACCAGCGGGACGTGCCGCGTGGCGGCGCGGGGTCCGGCGGTGAGGCGGACGCGGCCCGGCACGTGCCGGTCGAGGGTCAGCACCTCGACGAGCGCGGTACCGCCCGGCGCCGCGAGTTCGACGGTCAGCCGGTCGCCGAGGGCGGGGAAGCGGCCGAGGCGGTCGACGACCAGGCCGGCGACCGTGTCGTAGTCCTCGGACTCCGGCAGCGCCACGCCGGTGGCCTCGGCGATCTCGTCGACCCGCCGGTGCGCGTCGACGAGCCACGACTCCCCGTCCTGGACGGCGGGTTCGACGACCTTGTCGGTCTCGTCGCTGATCTCGCCGACCAGCTCCTCCGCGATGTCCTCGAAGGTCAGGATGCCCGCGAGGCCGCCGTGTTCGTCGAGGACGACGGCGAACTCCTCACCGTGTTCGTCCAGTCGGCGCACGGCGTCGGGGAGGGTGAGCGTCTCCGGGAGCAGCAGCGCGGGCCGGGCCAGCTCACCGGCGCGGGCCCGGTCGACCCGCTCGGAGCCGTGCCGCATCAGTTCCCGTACTCCGACGACTCCGACGACGTCGTCCGGTCGGCGGCCGGTGACGGGGTAGGTGGAGTGGCCGTGTTCTGCGATGAGCTGGACCACGTCGGCGGCCGGCGCGTCGGCGGCCAGGTAGAGGATGTCGACCCGGGGGACCATGACCTCGCCGACCGTGCGCTCGGAGAACTCCAGGGCGTGGTCCATCAGTCGGGCGGTGTGCGGCGGGAGGTGGCCGTGGGCCCGGGAGGCGTCGACGAGGTGTCCCAGCTCCTCCAGGGTGGCGCCGTGGTGCAGTTCCTCCACCGGTTCGATGCCGATGCGGCGCAGCAGCCGGTTGGCGGCCGAGTCGAAGACCCGTACCAGGGGCCCGGCTATCCGGAGGTAGGCGAGCGTGGAGCCGGCGAGCGCCTTGGCGAGGCGTTCGGGCACGGCCAGCGCCAGGTTCTTCGGGGCGAGTTCGCCGAGGACCATCTGGAGTGCGAGGGCCGTGACGAACGCGATCGTCAACGCGGTGCCGCTGACGGCTCCCTCCGGCACGCCGATCCCGGCGAGCAGCGGGCGCAGCAGTTCCGCCAGCGCGGGCTCGGCGAGGAAGCCGACCACCAGGCCGGTGACGGTGATACCCAACTGGGCGCCGGAGAGCATGAAGGAGAGCCGTTCCAGCACCTTCACGGCGCGGGCGGCGCGTTTGTCGCCGGCGGCGGCCTCTCGGGCGAGGGCCACCCGGTCGGCGGCGACGTAGGCGAATTCCTGCGCGACGAAGTAACCGGTTCCCGCGGTGAGCACAAGCACCGCGAGGAGGCCGAGTGCGGCGTTCACCGGGCACCGGCCGAAGTGGTGGGGCGGCGGGCGGCGGAGGGCGCCGGCGCCTTGCGGGGTCCGTGCCACCCCCGCTCGGTGATCCGCTTTCCGTGGGCTGCGCCGGGGAAGTGCGGAGGGGATGTGGCACGGCTGGTACTGGGAGGTTCGCCCATGACGGGACGCGGCTCCTTATCGTCTGCCGGGCGCGCGCCCGGACTTCGTTCAGCCGGGCGGACACCCGGCCTGCTACCTGCTTCCCGGCATAGTAAAGGAGACGCAAATTAATACGAGCCCGGCGGACGTGATTTCGGCCGCTCTCGTCACTCTGAGCGCCGCGACGTTCACCCTGCGGCCAAGAAGGGTCAACTCCTTGAAAACAGCACTCCCGCCGATCGTTGCACTATTGGTACTGTCGGCGGGCCGTGCACCGCCTCACGGCGCTTGGGAGGGGGATAGGCGGGCAGAAGAGCAGGAACCGGTCACAAGACAGCGCCCCCTTCGACGCGTGCCCGTTCGACGCGTGAAGAGGGCTGGAGGTGTACAGCGTGGGTGACACACAGCGCGGACCGGCCCGAGGAGCGGGCCGCGGCCGCCGCCGCGCCGCCCCCGCCTCCGGCCGGTCCGGTGGCGGGCACCGCCGCGCGCCGCGTTCCCGGCTCACCCGACGCGGCCGGGTGACGGCCTGGACGGCCGGCACGCTCGCCGCGGTGCTGCTCGCCGGCGGCGGTATCGTCGGCTACGTCTACCACCGCCTCGACGGCAACATCGACGCCGCCGACCTGGAAGGCCGCCTCGGCGACAACCGCCCGGCCTCGCTCAGCCCCGGCGCCAAGAACATCCTCGTCGTCGGCTCGGACAGCCGCGACGGCATGGGCGACAAGTACGGCAAGGGCTTCACGACGATGCAGTCCGACACGCTGATGGTCGTGCACATCGCCGCCAACCGGGAGTGGGCGACGGTCGTCTCGCTCCCCCGCGACTCCTGGGTGGAGATCCCGACCTGCCAGCAGGACGACGGCAGGTCCTCCCGGCCGCACCACTCGAAGATCAACGAGGCGTACGCCCTCGGCGGCATGAACGGCGACGTCTCCGGCGCCGCCGCCTGCGCGATCCGCACCGTCGAGCACAACACGGGCCTGCGCATCGACCACTTCATGTCGATGGACTTCCAGGGCTTCAAGGGCATGGTCGACGCCGTCGACGGCGTCGAGGTGTGCCCCGAGGAAGCCATCGACGACAAGAAGGCGCACCTCAAGATGGACGCCGGCTGCCAGACGATCAAGGGCGAGAAGGCGCTCGGCTACGTCCGCGCCCGCTACAGCCTCGGCGACGGCTCCGACACCTCGCGCATCGGCCGCCAGCAGGAGTTCATGTCCTCACTGGCGAAGAAGGCGCAGTCCAAACTCAACGACCCGAAGGCCCTCTTCGACTTCATGGAGGCCTTCACCAGCTCGCTCACCACCGACCGCGAACTGGCCGGCGTGCGCCCGCTGTACGACCTCGCCCGCAGCGTCCAGAAGATCCCGGCCAACCGGCTGACGTTCCTGACGGTGCCGAACTACCCGCGCGAACGCGACGTGCCCACCGACAAGGCCAACGTCGTCTGGCAGTACCCGCAGGCCGAGGAGCTGTTCACCTCGCTGGCGGAGGACCGCGAGGTGAACAAGAAGAAGTTGGAGGCGGCGGCCGAGGAGAGCGCCGCGCTCACCCCGTCGCAGGTGCGGGTGTCCGTGCTGAACGGCACCGGGACGCCGGGCCGCGCGGCGGAGGTCGCGGCGCAGCTGCGCGCGGCCGGCTTCCAGGTCGTGACGACGGGGAACGCCGCCGTCCCCAGCGAGCGCACGACGGTCGAGTACCCGCAGGGGCTGCGCGCCCACGCCAGCGTGCTGAGCGGGCGGGTGCCCGGCGCGGCCACCGCCGCCGGAGGCACCCTGCCGGGTGTGCTGACGCTCACCATCGGCGACGACTTCCGCGGCGTCCGCTCCTGAGGCCTGTCCGCGGCCCTTCCGCGCTCCCGCTCAGGCCTCGCGGACGTCGCCCGGCGGTGAGTCCGTGGGCGCCGGGCGCGCGCCCAGCACGTGCCGGTACTGCTCGGCCGCCCGCTCGTCCAGATACGGCGACAGCCGCAGCAGCACGCCGCGCACGAGGTAGCCGCGCTCGGCCCGCGTCGGGATGTCGGCCGCGTTCCGCTGCAGCTGCCTGGCCCGCGCCTCGGCATCCGCGTGGGTCGAGAACACCTCGATGACGCCGCCCAGCGCGACGCTGCCGGGGTCGTTGTCCGACACGAGCCCGCCGTCCACCCGGCCGTCCTCGAAGCTGACCTTGCTGTGGTAGCCGTCCGGCTCCCCCAGCAGATGGTCGGGATCGCTGTCCGGGGTGTGCACGGTGGGCCGCTCGACGGGCAGCCCGGCCTGCTCGATGCGGCGCAACACGTCCTGCGCCGCGTTGGTCACCCGGGACGGTCCGGCGCCGTCCCCGTGCGAACCGGGCGGATGCTCGTCCGCCGACAGCAGCCCGAGCACGGCGGCCGAAGCGACCACCGCGAGCGCCACGACACACGCCACGACCGCGACCCTGCCCGGACCCCGCACACTCCTCACACCCTCGTCGCTCGACCGCTGCCCCCGTCCCTGGCAGGGTAAGCGCAGCCCGCTCCCGCGGGCCGCCCGGCGCCCCGCTCGGTACGCCGCGTGACCACGCCCACACGACGACGGCGCCCCCCGACCGGCACGTGGCCGGTCGGGGGGCGCCGTGGGCGCGTCACGCTCCGGGAGTCAGCCCCGGACGATGTTGGAGGCCTGCGGGCCCTTCGGGCCCTGGGTGACCTCGAAGGTCACCTTCTCGCCCTCGACGAGCTCCTTGAAGCCCTGGCCCGAGATGCTCGAGTAGTGGGCGAAGACGTCGGGGCCGCCGCCGTCCTGCTCGATGAAGCCGAAGCCCTTTTCCGCGTTGAACCACTTGACGGTACCGGTGGCCATGTCGATCTCCTCCGTACGGGATCGTTTTGGGGCCCGCACCCTGCGGTGCCCCACCGTCGCCGCTATGACCCCATCCGGACATGACCGGTAAAACAAACCGCGCCCGACGGTCACATCCCCGTCAGGCGCGCATGGCGTTCATGAGAACCAAAACTGCAACTCCGACAAACTTAACACACCGGGCCCACCCCCACCTCGCCCA
>NZ_VJYK02000148.1 GCF_007097205.2 Streptomyces alkaliterrae | reverse complement strand
ATAAGAGACAGGTGACGAGTACGGCCGGGTGGGCGTCGGCGGCGAGGCGTCCGAGGTCGAGTGCCGGGTCGAAGACGGTGACGCGGAGGACGACGTCGGGAGTGGTGACGGGGGCGAGTCGGCGGGCGAGGGCGCGGACGCGGTCGGGGTCGAGGTCGGCGTGGAAGAGGGTGCGGCTGTCGTCGGTGAGGCGGCGGAGGTGCAGGGCGAGGCCGCGTACCCGGCCGTGGCGGGCGCGCATGGTGGTGAAGTGCCCGTAGTTGGTGAGGGCGAGGGTCTGGAGTTCGCCGGCCGTGACCGGGTGTCCGTTGAGCTCGCGCGATGCCATGCGGACAGCATGGCATCGCGCGACGCGGACACGGGACCGGCGCCGCGAGGCGGGTGCGCCGCATACGGCCGGCCCCGGCGTCGTGGGTCGAACGGCCCGCCCGTCAGACGGCCGTCGGTTGCGGCTGGGCGGTCGCGGCGCCCTGGCCGCCGGCGGGGCCGGTCGGCGGGGTGCCGCCGCCGTTGCCACCGCCGCCGCCACCGCCGGGGCCGCCGTCACCGTCGTCGCCCTTGCGGAAGTCGACGGCCTTCTGGCTGTCGAGGTACTTGGCGAGCTTCTCGCCCTCGACGTCGACGTTCGGCAGGATCCGGTCGAGCCAGCGCGGCAGCTTCCACGCCTTGTCGCCGAGCAGGGCGAGTACGGCCGGGACGATCGCCATCCGGACGATGAACGCGTCGAAGAGGATGGCGACGGCGAGGCCGAAGCCCATCATCTTGATCATGGTTTCGCCGGCGCCGATGAAGCCGGCGAAGACGCTGATCATGATGATCGCGGCGGCGGTCACGACCCGGGCGCCGAGCTTGAAGCCGGTGACGATGGCCTCGCTCGCGCTCTCGCCGTGAACGTACGCCTCCCTCATTCGGGTGACGAGGAAGACCTCGTAGTCCATCGCCAGTCCGAAGATCACGCCGATCATGAAGATCGGCATCATGCTCATGATCGGACCGGTCTGTTCGACGCCGAGCAGCCCGGCCAGCCAGCCCCACTGGAAGACCGCGACAACCGCGCCGAGCGCGGCGAGCACGGACAGCAGGAAGCCGAGCGCGGCCTTGAGCGGCACGAGGATCGAGCGGAACACCATCAGCAGCAGCAGGAACGCCAGTCCGACGACCAGGGCCAGGTACGGCACCAGCGCGTCGTCCATGACCTGCGAGAAGTCGACGTTGATCGCGGTCAGGCCGGTGACGAGTACGGCGGTGCCGGTGTCGGCGCGGAACTCGCCGGCCTTGGCGCGCAGGTCCTTCACCAGGTCCTGGGTCTCGACGCTGCTCGGCCGCGCCTCGGGGACGACGGTCACCAGGGCGGCGTCGCCTGCCTTGTTGGGGACGGCCGGGCCGACAAACGCGACGCCGTCCATCTCCCGGACCTTCTCGGCGATCCGCTCGCCGGCGCCCTGCGGGTCGTCGGAGTTCTTCTGGTCGAGAAGCATGACCAGCGGGCCGTTGAAGCCGGGGCCGAAGCCCTCGGCCATCATGTCGTAGGCCTTGCGCTGGGTGGTGTGGGTGGGCTGGTTGCCCTCGTCGGGCAGGCCGAGGTGGAGCTTGGACACGGGCAGTGCGACGGCGCCGAGCGCGAGCACGGCGGTGACGAGCACGACCACCGGGCGGCGCAGGGTGAAGCTGGCCCAGCGGGCGCCCATCGGGGGCTTGGCGTCGGCGTCCGGGGCGGGCACGCCGGTCTCCGGGTTGGCCTTGCGGACCTTGCGGCCGAAGATGCGCTTGCCGACCATGCCGAGCGCGGCGGGCACCAGGGTGATGGCGACGAGGACGGCGATGACCACCGTGCCGGCCGCCGCGAAGCCCATCTTCGTCAGGACGGGGATGTTGACGACGGCGAGGCCGGAGAGCGCGATGACCACGGTGAGGCCGGCGAAGACGACGGCGGAGCCGGCGGTGCCGACGGCGCGGCCGGCGGCCTCCTCGCGGTCGCGGCCCTCCATCAGCTCGGCGCGGTAGCGGGAGGCGATGAAGAGCGCGTAGTCGATGCCGACGGCGAGGCCGATCATCATCGCGAGCGTGATCGTGTTGGCGGACAGGCCGAGGACCGGGCCGAGGCCGACGATCGAGGAGATGCCGACGGAGACGCCGATGAGGGCGGTGATGAGCGGAAGTCCGGCGGCGACGAGCGAGCCGAACGTCACGATGAGCACAAAGGCGGCGACGCCGATGCCGATGATCTCGCCGTTGCCCATGTCCGGTTCGACGAAGAGCGCGTCACCTCCCATCTCGACGCTCAGTCCCGCCTCGCGGCCGAGTTCGGCGGCGGCCTTGAGCTGGTCGCGCGTCTTGTCGGTGATCTCCATGGCGTTGACGCCGTAGGTGATCTGGGCGTAGGCGATCGAGCCGTCCTGGCTGATCTGCTGCTCGTTCTGGAAGGGGCTGACGGCGGACTTGGCCTGGCCGCCGCCGGCCTTCTCGACGACCTTCTCGACGGTCTCGCGGTGCTCGGTGGCGGTGATCTTGTCGCCGTTGGGCGCGCGGAAGACTATCTTCGCCTCGGCGCCGTCCGCCGACATGCCGTCGAAGCGTTCCTCCATCAGGTCGGCGGCCTGCTGGGCCTCGGTGCCGGGGAGGCTGAAGTCGTCCTCGGGCGGGTCGCCGGCCGTCGACGCGGCGACGCTGGCCGAGACCAGCAGCGCCACCCACAGCAGGGCGACGATGCGGCGCCGCCGGAAGGCGAGTCTGCCGAGCTTGTACAGGAACGTGGCCACGGGTTTCTCCGGTGTCGGTCCAGCATCGGGCGTGCGGTGCGTGCGGTGCGCGTGGTGCGTGTGAGCCACCGAAAGTGGCAGCTCATGACAGAAGACGCCGCGGACGCCGGGACGGGTGACAACACCTGACGGATGAGGCGCAGATCACACAACCGGGCGGAACCCGGCACCCGGAAAAGCCCTCCGCGCGACCGGGCCGAACCGCGAACCGGACACCCGTTCGCCCCCCGCGCCGGTCGCGGCACGACTTGCCCGGCGGGCGGGGCGGCCGAACCATGGGTGGGGTGAGTGACGGCGCCTACCTACGGTTCCCGCACCTCCACGGCGAGCACGTGTGCTTCGTCGCGGAGGACGATCTGTGGCTCGCCCCGCTGGCCGCCGAGGACGCCGCGCCCGGCCGCGCGTGGCGGCTGACGGCGGACCGGACGCGGCTCGGCCCGCCCCGCTTCTCCCCCGACGGGCGGGAGATCGCCTTCACCAGCTGGCGCAGCCTCGATCCGGAGATCCACACCGTCCCGGTCGGCGGCGGCCCGGCGCGCCGGCTGACGTACTGGGGGGCGCCGGAGAACCGGGTGTGCGGCTGGACGCCCGAGGGGGACGTGCTCGCCGTCTCCTCCCACGGCCAGCCGTTCTCCCATTACACGTGGGGCTACCGGCTGCCGACGGACGGCTCGCCCGGCAGCCGACTGCCGTGGGGTCCCTGCTCGCACCTCGCGGTCGCAGACCTGGAAGGAGAGCGGAGGACGCTGCTGCTGACGGGAACGCCCCCGCACGAGCCGGCGAGTTGGAAGCGGTACCGGGGCGGGGCGATGGGCCGGCTGTGGCTGCACGGCGAACGCCTGCTGGCCGATCTGGCGGGCCACCTGGACTGCCCGATGTTCGTCCGCGACGCCGACGGCGGCACCCGCGTCGCGTTCCTCTCCGACCACGAGGGCGTCGGCAACCTGTACTCCTGCCGTCCCGACGGTACCGGGCTGCGCCGACACACCGACCACGCCGACTTCTACGCCCGGCACGCCGCCACCGACGGGCGCAGGGTCGTCTACCAGTGCGCGGGCGAGATGTGGCTGGTGCCGGACCTGGCGGCGGACTCCCGGCCGCGCCGACTGGCCGTCTCGCTCGGCGGGCCGCGCCCGGGGCGGCGCCGCTACCAGGTCGCGGCTGCGAACCACGTCGACTCGCTGGCCGTGGACACCACCGGCCGGGCCAGCGCGGTGTGCGTGCGCGGCAGCCTCCACTGGCTGACCCATCGGGACGGCCCGGCCCGCACGATCAGCGAGGAGCCCGGCGTCCGGGTGCGGCTGCCGGAGATGCTGGGGGACACGGGCCGCATCGCCTACGTCACCGACGCCGACGGCGAGGACACCATCGAGATCGCCCAACTCCCCCGCGCCAGCGGGGACCAGGAGCGCCGCCGACTCGCGACCGGGCGGCTGGGCCGGGTGCACGAGCTGGCCTCCTCCCCGGACGGCGGCACGCTGGCCGTCGCCTCCCACGACGGCCGGCTCCTGCTGGTGCGCACCGACGCGGACGAGCCGCCGCCCCTGCCGCCGCCGGCGGCGGACGAGCCGCCGGGCGCGGGGGGCGACACCGCGCCCGCCGACGCCACACCCAACGGCTCCACGCCCGCCGACGCCGCACCCAACGGCTCCGCGCCCGCCGACGCCGCATCCGGCGAGGCCGACGAACCGCTGGTCACCGAGCTGATCAGGTCGGTGAACGGCCCGGTCCGCGATCTGGCCTTCTCCCCCGACTCGGCCTGGCTCGCCTGGGCGCACCCGGGCATCGGCCGGTCACTGCGCCAGATCAAGATCGCCAAGCTCGCCGACGGCACCGTGCTGGAGGTGACCGGCGGCCGCTTCGAGGACGAGCAGCCGGTCTTCACCAGCGACGGCCGCTACCTCGCCTTCCTCTCCTGGCGCGGCTTCGACCCGGTGTACGACGTGCACACCGGTGACCTCTCCTTCCCGCTGGGCTGCCGCCCGTACCTGGTGCCGCTGAACTCCGCGACGAACTCGCCGTTCGCGCTGTCGCCGGAGGGCCGACCGGCGGCCGGCGGGCTCGATCCGGACGATACGGGCGCGGAGGACGGTTCGGTGTCCGTCGAGGCCGAGGGGTTGGAGAGCAGGGTGACGCCGTTCCCGGTGACGGCCTCGAAGTACTCGGCACTGCACCCGGTGGCCGGCGGCGGGCTGATCTGGCTCAGGTACCCGATCTCCGGCGCGCTGGGCGAGACGTTCGCCAACCCGGCGGACACCTCCGGCCGTCCCACGCTCGAACACTTCGACCTCGTGAAGGCCAAGCGGACCGAACTCACCGCCGAGGTCGACTGGTTCGCGGTGAGCGGCGACGGCACCCGGCTGGTGGTGGCGGACGAGGACGAGCTGCGCGCGGTGCCCTCGGCCGAGGCCGCCGACCACGACACGACCGTCTACATCGACCTGCGCCGGGTGCTGCACACCGTGGAGCCCGGCGCCGAGTGGCGGCAGGCTTTCGACGAGGCGGGCCGCATCACCCGGGCCTACTTCTGGGAGCCGGGGATGTGCGGCATCGACTGGGACGGCGTGCTCGACCAGTACCGCCCGCTCGTCGAACGGGTCGCCAGCCCCGACGAGTTCGCCGACCTGCTGCGTGAGGTGCTGGGCGAACTCGGCACCTCGCACGCGTACGTCACGCCGTCCCGCCGCAACGAGGGCCCGCCGCACTACCAGCGGGCGATCGGGCTGCTCGGCGCGAACTTCGCCCGGACGAAGCAGGGTGACTGGCAGGTGTCCCGCATCCTGCCGGGCGAGTCCTCGGACTCGCGTGCGCGGTCCCCGCTGGCCGGCACGGGCGTACGGGAGGGCGCGGTGCTCACCCATGTGGACGGTCGGCCGGTGGACCCGGTGGCGGGCCCCTACCCGCTGCTGGAGGCGGCGGGCGGCACGACGGTGGAGCTGACGTTCCGCAGTCCGGACGGGCGCGGCCCGGCCCGGCGGGTCGCGGTGATGCCGCTCGTGGACGACCGGCAGTTGCGCTACCAGGACTGGGTGGCCGGCCGCCGCGAGGTGGTGCGGCGGCTCAGCGACGGGCGCTGCGGCTATCTGCACATCCCCGACATGGGCGGCTCGGGCTGGGCACAGTTCAACCGGGACCTGCGCATGGAGGTGTCCAGGGAGGCGCTGATCGTCGACGTGCGCGGCAACGCGGGCGGGAACATCAGCGAGTTGGTCGTCGAGAAGCTGACCCGGACGATCCTCGGCTGGGACCTCACCCGCAACGCCCAGCCCGTGTCGTACACCAGCAACGCGCCGCGCGGTCCGGTGGTCGCGGTCGCGGACGAGGCGACCTCCTCGGACGGCGACATGATCACGGCGGCGTTCCGGCTGCTCGGCATCGGACCGGTGGTGGGCACCCGCACCTGGGGCGGTGTGGTGGGCATGACCGGTCGGCACCGGTTGGTCGACGGCACGGTCATCACCGTGCCGATGAACGCGGCCTGGTTCGACGCCTACGGCTGGGACGTGGAGAACCACGGCGTCGAGCCGGACATCGAGGCGCAACGGTCGCCGCTGGACTGGGCGGAAGGCCGTTACGTCGCGCTGAGCGCCGCCGTGCGCACTGCGCTTGACCTGCTGGAACGGCACCCGGCCCCGTCCCCGCCGGACTACTCCCGAGTACCCGACCGGCGCCGTCCGCCGCTGCCGCCGCGAAGCGGCCAGGCGGACTGAACACGAGGGCTGGGACGGCCGGTTGGCAGCGACGACCACCTGACCGGCACTGTCCGGAATGCGGCGAATATCACCCCGTGCAAGGCTGTTTCACGGCCCACTCGAACCACACCTTGGAGTGACACACATGGGCATGTCAGACCAGTTCCGGGACAAGGCGCAACAGGCGGCGGACCGGGCGAAGGAAGCGTTCGGCGACCGCGC
This sequence comes from Streptomyces alkaliterrae, assembly GCF_007097205.2. Taxonomy (GTDB): domain Bacteria; phylum Actinomycetota; class Actinomycetes; order Streptomycetales; family Streptomycetaceae; genus Streptomyces; species Streptomyces alkaliterrae. The sequence goes on along the minus strand of NZ_VJYK02000148.1, from coordinate 6,898 downwards.
CGAGAAGGAACAGCAGCGGCGCGCCCAGGAGCAGGGCGGCCGACAGCAGGGCGGCCCGGAACGCGGCTCCCCCAGCGGCGGCCAGCGCGGTACGCAGGGCGAGCGTCAGGGCAAGCGGCAGGGGCAGGGACAGACCGAGCGCACCGGCCGGGAGCCGCAGCGCGAGGCCGGACGCGAGCGCGGCACCCCCGACCCGGGCGCCCGCGAGCGGCAGGGCCGCACGGGTCCGACCGAGCGCCGTGCGGGCCACCAGGAGAGCCTGGACGACGCCTGGGACGAGCGCGAACGCTGAGCAGCGGCGTGTACGCCGGATAGCCGCGCCGGGGGCGCGTCCTTCAACGGACGCGCCCCCGGCCACGCCCGGCGGCACCCCCGCCGGACGCCCGCCTCCCCGCGGGCTCTCCCGACCGGCGGACGACCACGGCCCCGCCGTCACCGCCCGACCGGTCGTACATCCCCAGGCCTAGGAGTGCCGCTCCTTCTCGTCGGCCGCGCCGCCCGCGCCGACCAGACCGCGCGGTGCGCCCCCGCTCTCGGCCAACCTCTCCTGCACGCCCGCGAGTCGACGCGGGCCGAAGACGCCGATGAACGAGGGAAGACAGCCCCGGATCGGCTGCATCCCGCGCAACCACCACTGCGCGTAGACGTGCGCGGCGCGCCGCTCGACACCGGAGACGATCCGGTCGACGGCGGGGCTGAGCTCGTACGTCTTGTTCGCCGGCCACGGCAGTTTGCGGCGCACGTCGCGCAGCACCTCGTCCTCGTCGGCGCCGCGCACCATGTCGGTGTCCGTCCAACTCAGATACGCCACACCGACCTTGACGCCCCGGTGGGCGACCTCCGCGCGCAGGCTGTGCGCGAACGCCTCCACCCCGGACTTCGAGGCGCAGTACGCGGTCATCATCGGCGCGGCCGTGATCGCCGCGAGCGAGGCGATCTGCAGGAGGTAGCCGCGCGACTCCGTGAGCAGCGGCAGGAACGCCCGGCCGGTGACCGCCGAACCGATCAGGTTGACCTCGATGACCCGCCGCCAGGCGACCGGGTCGCTGTCGGCGAACGGCCCGCCCTGCGCCACCCCGGCGTTGGCGATCACCACGTCCACCTTGCCGAAGCGCGCCTTCACCTCCCGGGCGACCTCGGCCATCGCGACGTGGTCGGTGACGTCGGCGTGCCAGTGCTCGGAGTCGGTCGGCAGCGCCGCGCAGACCCGCTTCAGCTCCTCCGGTTCCAGCCCGACGAGGGCCAGCCGGGCGCCGCGCGCCGCGAGCTTGCGGGCGAGCAGTTCGCCCACCCCGCGCGCGGCACCGGTCACCACCACGACCTGCCCTTCCAACACCGTGCGGCTCATGAACTCTCCTTCAGGGCCCCGCGCTTCACGGACCTGCGCTTGTCTGACTTGGGCTCGGCGGCCTTGGCCGCATCGATCCTGGCCTCGTCGGCCGTGGGCGCGTCGGCCTTGGGCATGTCGGCCGTGGGCGCGTCGGCCTTGGGCGCGTCGGACGTGCCCGCGGCGCCCGGTTGGCGCAGGTTGTCGGCGGCGAGGCCGCGCAGCACCCCGGCCACGGCCTCCGGTGCCTCCATCGGCGTCATGTGGCCGAGCCCCGGGAGCCGGTGCAACTCGGTGAGATGGGGCAGCGCAGCGGCCAACCGGCGGGCGTGCGGGAACGGCGTGAGCCGGTCCCGGGTGCCGGCCACGACGGCAGTCGGCACGTCGAGTCGGGCCACCCGCGCGGCGAGGTCGAGTCCGGCCAGCACCCCGCCCCACGCGGCCCGCACCCGACGCGGGCAGCCGTGCACGATGCGGGCGGCGGCGTCCACCGCCTCCGGTGCGGCGTCCGGGCCCATGGTCGCGTACTTGATCGCCTTCCGGCCGAGCGGGGTGACCGGGCCGAGCGGCAGCGTGGCCGTGAGCAGCAGCCGGTGCGCCGGACCGCGCAACCGGGCGAACGGCACGGGCACCACCCGCGACTCCCCCGCCAGCCGTTGCGCGCCCGTACTGCAGAGCATCAACGCGGCCGCGTGCTCCCGCAGTTCGGGCCGTCCGGCGGCCGCCATGAGGGTCATGCCGCCCATCGAGTGGCCCCCGACGACGGCCTTCTCGCCGGGCGCCAGCACCGCGTCGAGCACGGCGCACAGGTCGTCGGCGAGCGTGGCGGTGCTGTAGCCGGTCGGTCGGCCGTCGAGCCCGGCCGGGCTGCTGCCGTGGCCACGCTGGTCGTAGACGACCACGCGGTGTCCGTCGGCGGTGAGGTCCCGGATCACCGGGGCCCAGAAGGCCGTCGAGCAGGTCCAGCCGTGGGCGAGCACGATCGGCGGGCCGTCGGCCGGGCCGTGCGTCTCGGCGTGCAGCGGCAGCCCGTCGGGGGCGGTGACGGTCAGCTCCCGTTCCGGCGGCGGCGGCGCGAAGCAGCCTGTGATGGCGTGGCGTCGACGGCTCATGCGGCGGCCTCCTGCTTCGACGGACGACCGGCGGTCGCGGCCGCCCTGCCCGCGCCGCGCGCCTTCGGCCGCAGCACCTCGTACTCCTCCAGCCGGACCTCTCGGGTGAGGCGGCGGAACTCGCCGGTGGTGCCAGGCCAGACCGTCGTGTTCCGGCCGTTCGCGTCCAGGTACCAGCTGTCGCAGCCGCCGGTGTTCCACACCGTGCGCCGCATCCGGTCCTGTACGAACTTGTTCCACGCGTGCACGGCGGACGGCCGCGCGTCCAACGCCACCCGGCCGCCGAGGACGTCCAACTGCCGCAGGTGGTCCACCATGTAGTTCAGCTGGGCCTCGATCATGAGGATCATCGAGCTGTTGCCCAGCCCGGTGTTGGGACCGATGATCGTCAGGAAGTTCGGGAAGCCCGCCGCGCCGGCGCCGCGCAGCGACTCCATGCCGTCCCGCCACGCCTCCGCGAGCGTGATGCCGCCCGCGCCCTTCACCTTCCGGGCGATCGGCATGTCCGTGACATGGAAGCCGGTGCCGAAGATGACGGCGTCCACCTCGGTCTCCGTCCCGTCGGCCGCCACGAGCGTGTTGCCCCGCACCTCCTTCAGCCCCGACGCGACCAGGTCGACGTTGGGCTTTGTCAGTGCCGGGTAGTAGTTGTTGGACAGCAGGATGCGTTTGCAGCCGATGCGGTAGTCCGGGGTGAGCCGACGCCGCATCTCCGGGTCCTTGACCGCCCGGCGCATGTGCGCCAGCGCCAGCCGCTGCACCAGGCCCAGCTCCTGCGGCCGCTTGGTGAACGCGCTGACCTGGAGCTCCCGCACACCCCACAGGATCTGCCGCCGCAGCGTGGCACTGATCGGCACCTTGCCGTGCAGCCAGCGCTCCAGCCCGCTGATCCGGCGGTCGACGCGCGGCATGACCCACGGCGGTGTGCGCTGGAAGAGGGTGAGCCGGCCGACGGTCGGCTGGATGGCGGGGACGATCTGGATCGCCGAGGCGCCTGTGCCGATCATCGCGACGCGCTTGCCTCGCAGGTCGTAGTCGTGGTCCCACTCCGCCGAGTGGAAGACCTTGCCGCCGAAGCCCTCCAGACCCGGGATGTCGGGAATCTTCGGGTCCGACAGCGGCCCGGTGGCGGAGACCACGACGTCGGCGGTGAGCGTGCCCTGGGACGTCTCGATCACCCAGCGCAGCTCGTCCTCGTCCCAGGTCAGCTGCTCGACGTCGTGGTGCAGCCGGATATGCGGACGCAGCCCGAAGTTGTCGGCGACGCCCTCCAGATAGGCGTGGATGTGCGCCTGCCCGGAGAAGCTGCGCGGCCACTGCGGATTGGGCGCGAAGGAGAAGGAGTAGAGGTGTGAGGGCACGTCGCAGGCGCACCCCGGATAGGTGTTGTCGTGCCAGGTGCCGCCCACGCCGCCACGGCGTTCGAGCACCACGAAGTCCGTGATCCCGGCCCGGCGAAGCCGCACGGCGGCGCCGAGGCCGCCGAAGCCCGATCCGATCACCGCCACCCGTACGTGTTCGCGTCCCGACTGCCCGCGCCGTCCGTGTTCGCGTTCGGCCATGCCGCCGCCTCCCGACCATGCGTCCCGACCATGTGACGCCGGCGGGCCTTCGCAGCCGCGCCGACTGTGCCAGTAATCACTGGCATGGTCGGCAGGCTAGAGCAGCTTCGTACCGAGCGGTAGGGGGCGCGGCGCGAAAAGTTACCGCGAGTTGCACCTGGGGCTCCGGCCCACCGACCGACATAGGCTGGCCACGTGGGGACCAGCGAAGAACAGCAGCAGCCACCGGCGACTCCGGCGACCCAGCCGCCGACCGGCGACCCGGCCGAGCCCACTCCCGACCGGGAGTACCGCGCCGCCGAACTCGCCGAGGCCGCCGGCATCACCACCCGCACCCTGCGCTTCTACCGCGAACGCAAACTGCTGCCGCCGCCCCGCCGGGAAGGCCGCATCGCCTGGTACGACGACCACCACCTCAACCGCCTGCACACCATCGCCGCGCTCCTCGAACGCGGACACACCCTCGGCGGCATCGCCGAACTCCTCGCCGCCTTCGAGAAGGGCCGCGACTCCCGCAGCGCCGCCGAACTCCTCGGCCTCACCGAGGCCCACACCCCCCGCTTCTCCGAGGAGACACCCGTCCGCCTCACCCCGGAGGACCTGGCCTCCCACTTCCCCGGCGAGGACACCCCGGAAAACCTCTCCGCCGCCCTCGACCTCGGCTACCTCTCCGTCGAGGGCGACGAGATCGTGCACGTCAGCCGCCGACTCCTCGACGCCTCCGCCGCACTCGTCCGCGAAGGCATCCCCCTGGCGGACGTCCTCTCCACCGGCGCCCACGTCCGCGCCCAGGTCGAGACCATCGCCGAACTCTTCGCCGAACTGCTCAAGGAGAACCTGCTCGGCGACAACGCCGCCACCGACGCCGTCCTCGAAGCCGTCGACCGCCTCCGCCCCCACGCCAAACAGGTCGTCGAAGCCGAACTCTCCATGGCACTGGACCGCAAGGTCCGCAGCGAGGTCGAGACCTGGCTCGCGGAACGCACCTGAGGCGCGGTGAGGCGCGAGGCGCCTCAGGCGTCCCGCTTGTCGCCCTCCACGTCGGCGCCGCCCTCGGCGGCGCCCAGCGCCAGGTCCGGCGCCGACGAGCGCCCGTCGTCCTTCTTCGCCTCCGACTCCTGCGACGGCTGAACGGTCGGCGTCGCCAGCGACGCCACCACACCGACGGCAAACGAGGCGATCGCGAGCATGCTGCGCTTCTTCATACCCGGCGCAACGATCCACCACCCCGAACGGTTACGCCGAACGCGCGAGGCCCACTCTCGGAGCGAGGCCTCTCCAACAGTCAGCCGAGGTAGGGCTTGCCTCGGTGCTCCAGGAAGTGCTGGAGTCGAAGCCGCTGGGTGTGGTGCATGGACAGGGAGTCGAGTGCTTCTCGTTCCACGAAGCGCAGTTCGGTGCTCTCGTCGGAGATGGCCAGGGTTCCGCCGACCACGCGCGCGGTAAAGCAGACGTTGAACTGTCGGCGAACCTCCCCGTCGCTGTAGGCGATGATGTGGCGAGGATCGGTGTACGTGCCGACGAGTCCCGTGATCTCGACCTCAAGGCCTGTCTCTTCCCTGACCTCCCGTACGGCCGCGCCGGGAAGCGAGTCGCCCATGTCCATGCCGCCGCCCGGCAGCGCCCACAGGTCGTTGTCCCGACGTCGCTGGAGCAGGATGCGCCCCTGACCGTCGGTGACGACGGCGGAGGCCGCTACGACCAGGGTGTTGGGTTCGGGCGCGTTCGGATCGTCGTAGTACTCGGTACGTGCCATCGGTTCACCCTTCCACGGGCCAGGCTGTCTCCCACACTGCTGCGAAACTCTCCGTGTAGGTGTCGAACATGCCCCTTTCACCGCTGCGCCGAAGGTGCCACACGGGCGCGCCGTATGCGTTCACACCCCACACGTGCGCGTTCACCAACACCTCGCCGTCCGTGCGGTACAGACTGTTGTAGAGCGTCGTGCCGTGAGTCCGCAGCTCGATGCCGGGGACACCGACCAACGGCCGATAGTGCATGAGAGCGAGGCGGCAGCGGGGCTCGATACCGTGTCCGAACTTCTCCTCTCGGCCCCGCTGTTTGACTTGCAAGCTCTCCGCGTCACCCAAAGCGATCCGGACCGCGCATCCGTCGGCAGCGCGCTCGCGAAGCAGATCGTTGAGGCGCGGGTACGCCTCATGTAGGAACACGGCAGCGTAGACCAGCACATCGATCTGTTGGCGGGCTTTGGCGAGCAGGTCCACATACACCGACACCGGCACGTCCGATCGCTGGGCGTACAGCGTGACAAGGTCGGGGCTGACGGCCCGCGCAGCACGTGGCTGTCGGAGCGCCGGCCACAGCGCGTGTACGTCATCTCCCAGAGCTTCCGCTGCCCGCAGAGCCGCTGCCCGCCGTGGCGTACGTCCGAGGTTGACCCATCGCTCGACGGTCTTGGGGTCGACCTCGACCCTCAGGGCCAGGTCTGCGTATGTCCACCCTCTACCCGCCATGGCCGCACGCAGACGTTCGTTCGACATCTCCCGGTCCTTCCGAGTAGTGGACGCACCAGGGACGTTCTATCCCGGACGGGACGTCCCGAAGTGGGAAACGTACGCGGTTCCCCCGTCCTGAGGACCAGCGCCAACATCGCCTCATGACCACGGAACCGACTCGGTACAGCACACCGCCCGTTGAGTTGCCGCTGCGCTGGCGCGTCGAGCCCGTACCTGTCCCGGACTGCTCCCGGTGCGCGGCACTCGCTGCCCACCGAGAGCGCGCCCGCGCCACCGGCGACCTCGCCGCCGTCACCGACTGCAACGTCCGACTCCGGCGGCACGCGGAAGGGCACCGGTGAAGGAGCGGCACTACCAGGCCCCCGGCGTCCCCCTCCTCACCCTCCGAGTCTCCAGGGACCTGTCTCTTATACACACTGA
>NZ_VJYK02000147.1 GCF_007097205.2 Streptomyces alkaliterrae | reverse complement strand
CGGGCGAGCGGGGTGCGGCGGACGGGGCGGGCGAGGAGTTCGGCGAGCGGGCCGCTGTCGGTGAGGGTGCGGAGTACGGCACCGGCGCGCGCGGTGCCGCGTGCGCCCGCGTGCGAGCGGCGCAATCGGCCGGCGAGCGTGTAGAGCGTCGCGGGGACGCTGGCGAGCAGCAGCACGACAAAGGTGGTGCGGGGGGTGGTGAGTGCGGTGAGCGCGGCGAGCAGCGCCCAGCGCTCCCCGATCGGCAGGACGACCATGCGCCGCGGCCAGGCCGTCCAGCCGGGGGCCTGTCCCGGCTGCCGTGTCGCCGGCCGCCGCCGGTCTCCGGTGTGGCTGTGGCCGGACTGGTGGTAGGCGGCGTCCATGACGTGGCGGACGGTGAGTACGGCCATCGCGGCCAGCGCCAGCGCCCAGACGTCGTCGCCCGAGCGGGCCGCGCCCAGCGCGAGCCCGGCGTAGAAGGCGTACTCCTTCGCGCGGTCGAAGGTGGCGTCCAGCCAGGCGCCGACGCGGGAGTAGCGGACCGCGTAGCGGGCGAGCTGTCCGTCGGCGCAGTCCAGGACGAAGGAGAGGAGCAGGAGGAGGGCGGCGGTGACGTAGCCGGGGCGGGTTCCGGTGGCGGCGCAGGCGGCGCCGGTCAGCGCGACGAGGAGGGAGGCGGTGGTGACCTGGTCGGGACTCAGGCCCCGACGGGCGCACCAGCGGGCGACGTGGCGCGAGTAGGGGCTGACGAAGAAGGTGGTGAAGAAGCCGTCGTGGTCCTTGACCGCCGAGCGCAGCCGGACGGCCTCCTCGTCGACCGCGTCGACGGCACGCAGCGCGGCGGCGCGGGCCTCGGCGTCGGTCGGCACGGCGGCGACCAGTGGGCCCAGGTCCGGGCGGCGTACGGGGACGCCGCCGCGTTCCAGGGCGGCGGCGAGCATCGCGGTGTGGTCGTCGGCGGGGCCTGCGGTGGGCTCGTCCGTGGGTGCGCGCCGGGCCAGGGCGCGGTCGAGATCGGCGCGGGCGGCCGGTGCCACGCTCAGCACGCCCGGCAGCGCGGCGGCCGCGGGACGGCTGTCGAGAAGGGCGAGACGCAGGCTGTGGCGGTGGCCGACAAAGCGGCCGTCGACCACCGCCACCCGTTGGTCGGCGGGGATCTCGGCGACCAGTTCGGGCAGTTGGTCGAGCCGGTCGGCCACGCCGACCCGGTAGCCGAGCTCCCGGAGGGCGTTGGTGAGCGCGAGGTCGTCGGGCGGGCTCGAGGTCAGGACGGCGGTCGGCAGCGGAACCACTCCTCGGCTGAGGTCGGCGTTCGCGTGTGCGGTGCTGGGGTGTCGCCCGAGGCTAACGGATACGGAATGACACGTTCCGTATCTCTTGGGGCGTCTTCCCGGCCGTCGCCCGCGGACTCCCGGCGGCACCTGTCGAGCGCCCCCTCCGGCGGCCCCCTCCTCGCCCGGGCCGACAGCCGGGCCGCTCTGACCTGCGGGAAGAAAGCGCAGGTCAGAGCACACGACAACGGTGTTCAGTGTCGCGTTGCTTATACCCCCCACCCGTAGTTCACTTGGCAGTCGGCAGGACAGGCGCAGGGCGCTGACGGCACTGATCACGTCCACGACGCGCCGGCGACACACCGGCGCACAGGGGAGGAACTCCATGGGTGCGGGCCACAACCACGGCGGGCCGCCACCGGCCGCGAGCACGGGTACGGCAGCCGCCGCCTACGTCGGCCGGCTGAGGATCGCGCTGGGCATCGCGCTCGCGCTGCTGGTGGCCGAGGCGGTCGGCGCCTGGCTGACCGGATCGCTGGCGCTGCTGGCGGACGCCGGCCATGTGGCCACCGACGTGGTGGGTGTCGGCATGGCGCTGACCGCCATCCACTTCGCCAACCGCCCGGCCGGTCGTGGCCGCACCTTCGGACTGGCGCGGATCGAGATACTCGCGGCGCTGCTGAACTGCCTGCTGCTGCTCGGCGTCGGCGGCTACATCCTGGTGGAGGCGATCGACCGGCTGCGGAACCCGGTGGAGGTCCCGGGTGGCCTGACGATCGTCTTCGGCGTGGTCGGCCTGGCGCTCAACCTGTGCTCGCTGGCGCTGCTGATGCGCGGCCAGCGGGAGAGTCTGAACGTGCGCGGTGCCTTCCTGGAGGTGCTGGCCGACGCGCTGGGCTCGCTCGCGGTGGTGGTCGCCGCGCTGGTCATTCTCACCACGGGGTGGAAGCAGGCCGACCCGGTGGCCTCCCTGCTGATCGCGGTCATGATCGTCCCGCGTACGCTCAAGCTCGCCAAGGAAGCCGTGGAGGTGCTTCTGGAGGCGGCGCCGAAGGGCGTCGACGTCGACGAGGTCCGTGAGCACATCCTGGGCGTGCCGGGCGTGGAGGAGGTGCACGACCTGCACGTGTGGACGATCACCTCGGGAATGCCGGTGCTCAGCGCCCATGTGGTCGTCGAACGCGGGACACTGGACTCGGTGGGCCATGAGCGCGTGCTGCGCGAGCTGCGCGCCTGCCTCGGCGAGCACTTCGACGTCGAACACTGCACGTTCCAGCTCGAACCGCACGGCCATGCCCGGCACGAGGCGGGAGTTTGCCACTGATCAGGGGTAGTACTCCCGGGTCGGTGAGACTGACGAGGAGAGGACACAGGGATCAGATGGCACAGACCGCGACCGCCCCGATCATGCTGGAACTGGTCGACGAGGACGGCAGCACGATAGGCACGGCGGAGAAGCTGTCCGCGCACCAGGCTCCGGGGCGGCTGCACCGCGCGTTCTCGGTGTTCCTCTTCGACGGGCGCGGGAGGCTGCTGATCCAGCGCCGCGCGTGGGAGAAGTACCACTCCCCCGGTGTGTGGTCCAACTCCTGCTGCGGCCACCCCTATCCGGGCGAGGCGCCCTTCGCGGCCGCGACCCGGCGGATCGGCGAGGAGCTGGGCGTGGCGCCCGCTCTGCTGCGGGAGGCCGGGACGACCCGCTACAACCACCCCGACCCGGTCTCCGGCCTGGTCGAGCAGGAGTACAACCACCTGTTCGTGGGTGTGGTCGAGGCGCCGGTGCGGCCGGTCCCCGAGGAGGTGGCGGAGGTGGCCTTCGTCAGCGGCGAGGAGCTGGCGGAGCGGCACGCGAAGGAGTCGTTCTCGGTGTGGTTCATGACCGTGCTGGACGCGGCGCGTCCGGCGATCCGGCAGGTGACCCCGGCGGACGCCGGCTGGTGATCCGGTGACCGGGCCCGGCTCGTCGCCCTCGGGTGGCGGGCCGGGCGGCCGCGGCGCTCAGCTCTGCACGAGCGGGAGCGCGGCCCAGACGACCTTTCCACCGGCGGCCGTCTGTTCGACGTCGCAGGTGCCGCCCCACTCGCCCACCACCGCCTTCACCAGCAGCAGTCCGCGCCCGCCGGTGTGCTCGCCGTCCGGGTCGGCGGCCAGGGCCCTGGGGCGGTAGGGGTGGCCGTCCTCCACGGAGAGCCGCACCCAACCCGGGCTCAGCGCCACCTCCACCCCGATCTGGGGGGACAGCAGCGCGGCGTGCCGTACCGCGTTGGTCACCAGCTCGGACGCGATCAGCAGCAGGCCGGCCAGCTGTTCGTCGCCCATCGGGGCGCGCTGGCGGCGGACGAGGTCGCGTACGGCGTGCCGGGCCTGCGGCACGGCGGAGTCCACTGCCTGGGCGGTGAAGCGCCAGACGCCCTCGTAGGGAACCTGCCGCGGGGCGGACGGCTCCGACAGCGGTGCACCGCGGCTCTCCATGGTGTCCGGCACCAACTCTCACTCACCTGCGGTTCAAGGGCCTGCCAGCACGCTTGTTGACAGACCGCCTATCACCTTCGAGTGTTGGTTTGCCGTTGCACCAACGGGCCACCTGACACAAACTGGCCGACGTTTGCACGCTTTCCGATCGCTTCTGACCGCTTTGACTATGTCTCCGGCCTGTTCCTCACGGCCGGCGTCCCGCCCTCACTCCCCGGCCGGGCCTGCGGACCCGCTCCCCCCGCCGGTCGATCGCGGCCTTCCCCCACCGGGCCTGGCCTGCGTCACCATGCCCACCAGTTGGCGTCCGCCGACCCCGGCCGCGATCAGACCGAGCCCTTCGAACAGCAGCGCCAGGGAGAAGAACGTGCCCAGCACGTACAGGCTGCTGCGCGGCCACTCGAACAGCACCAGCAGTCCCAGGATCAGGCCGGCAGCGCCCTGCGCGAACGTCCACAGCATCTCCGGCCCCCGGGTCACCGCGGAGCCCACCAGCCGGAACACACCGCCCGTCAGGAACAGCAGCGCCGCGAAGAGCGTCAGCCCCTCGGCGGTCGTCTCCGGATGACGCAGCACCACCACCCCGGCCGCCAGATACAGCGCGGCCACGATCAGGCCGAGCCAGAAGTAGTTGGAGCCGCGCGAGGTCACCGCGTGCACCAGGCCCACCGCGCCGCTGATCAGCAGCAACCAGCCGAAAAGCAGCACGGAGGTGAGGGTGGCCACACCGACGTAGATGAGACCGATCACGCCGCCGAGCACAAGAACCACGCCGAGCAGCACCAGCAGCCCGAAGTTGCGGTTCGCGCTCTTCGCCCGGGCGGCCGCGCCACCACGGCCCGCACCGGCTGAGCTTCTGCCACGCGCCACCGCGCACCTCCTCCTGGGTCCGGTAGTCCTCCGCACCAGAGTCCCCCGGCGGCAGGCCGCGCGGAGGGTCTGGATAGGCCGTCCGGGGGGCGCGGCGCCCGGACGCCACGACGCGGCATAGCATCCCTGCGCATGGAGCCAGGTCTTGATCTACACCGCGAGGGCGGCGTCGCCACCCTCACACTGCGCAACCCCGCCAAGCGCAACGCGATGACCACCGAGATGTGGCGGCGGCTGCCGATCGTCCTCGACCGGCTCACGGCGGACGGGGACGTGCGGGCGCTTGTCCTCACCGGTTCGGGCGAGACCTTCTGCGCCGGAGCGGACATCTCCAGCCTGCGCGAGGGCACCGCGCCGCAGCGGCTGGCGGTCGCCGCCGAGGAGGCGCTGGCCGCCTTCCCCCGACCGACGCTCGCCGTGGTGCGCGGCCACTGCGTCGGCGGCGGCTGCCAACTGGCGGCCGCCTGCGACCTGCGGTTCGCCGCCGAGGACGCGCTGTTCGGCGTCACCCCCGCACGCCTCGGCATCCCCTACCCGGCCGCAGCGACCGCCCGGCTGGCCCGCCTCGCCGGCCCGTCGACCGCCAAGTACCTGCTCTACTCGGCCGAGTTGATCAACGCGGAGCGGGCGCTGCGGGTCGGGCTGGTGGACGAGGTGCTGTCGGCGGACGCGCTCCCGGGGCGCGTGGCGGAGTTCACCGCGACGCTGACGGCACGGTCCCGGCTGACCCAGGCGGTCGCCAAGGAGTTCGTGGACGCCGCGTCTCTCACCGCCCCCGGCGGACCTCCCGGGGAGCGCGAGGCCCACTGGGCGCAGCAGGCGCAGGTCAGCGGCGAGACCGCCGAAGGCGTGGCCGCCTTCCTCGAACGCCGCGCCCCCGCCTTCCCCTGGCACCCCTGACCCGGCCTGACCCGGCCTGACCTGCGCGCCGCCGAGACGTCCCGCACGACCCCTGGGCAGCTAAGCGACCGTTCAGTAGCATCGTGGGTATGACTGGTGTGACCACGCTCGACGCACGCGCCGGCCGCCGCTGCCACGGCGCGGTGAATCCGCTGCACTCGCTGGTGTACTTCTCCCCCGAACTCGCCGAGGAGTTCGAGTCGGTGGGCGTCACCGACCGCTCGTCGGTGTACCTCGCCGCGCGCGCCGCGCCGTTCGGCCCGGTGGGCCCCGGCACGGTCACCGCGACGTTCTACAGCTTCGGCCACCGGATGATCGCCGAGCGGCTGCCCGCCGTGTGGCGACAGGTCTCCCCGGAGCGGGCGCTGGAGCTGCGGCTACGCGCCGCCGACCGGGTGCTGCGCCGGCTGCTCGGCGAACAGACGCTGAAATCCCCCGAGGTGGCAGAGGCCGCCGAACTCGCGCTACGGGCCGCCGAGGGCTGCGAGCGCGGCGCCCGGCCGCTGTACGCCGCCAACGCGGACCTGCCCGTACCGGACGAGCCGCACCTGGCGCTGTGGCACGCCGCGACGCTGCTGCGCGAACACCGGGGCGACGGGCATCTCGCCGTCCTGCTGGGCGCGGGCCTGACCGGTCTGGAGGCGCAGGCGAGCCACACCGCGACCGGACGCGGCATGAGCCCGCGCTGGGTGCTGGCCACCCGCGGTTTCACCGAGTCCGAGTGGCAGGCGGCGATGGCCGGCCTCCGTGAACGCGGGCTGGTGGACGACGACAACACCATCACCGACACCGGACTCGCGCTGCGGAAGGACATCGAGGCCCGGACCGACCAGGTCGACCTCGGACCCTACGAGCATCTTGGCGCGGCGGGCGTCGAACGCCTCACCCAGCTCGCCGGGACCCTCGCCATGACGGCCGTCGGCGCCGGCGCCTTCCCGCCGGACCTGATCGGCGCCGCCTGACCCCGTCCCCGGACCGTCCCGGGCCCGCAGACTCCACCTCCGGACCCTCCAGAGCCCCGCACAGCGCGCCACCGGGCCGCCGTATCCCCGCACTGTCGGCGGTACCTGCCACAATGCGGGCGTGAGCCCATCAACAGTCTCCATCGAAGCCAGGATCGCCGACGAACTCGGCGTACGGGAGCGGCAGGTCAAGGCCGCCGTCGAACTGCTCGACGGCGGCTCGACCGTCCCGTTCATCGCCCGCTACCGCAAGGAAGCGACCGAGATGCTCGACGACGCGCAACTGCGCGCGCTCGAGGAGCGGCTGCGCTACCTGCGTGAGCTGGAGGAGCGCCGGACGGCGATCCTGGAGTCGGTGCGGAGCCAGGGCAAGCTGGACGCCGAGTTGGAGGCCCGCATCCTGGCCGCCGACTCCAAGGCCCGCCTGGAGGACGTCTACCTGCCCTACAAGCCCAAGCGGCGGACGAAGGCGCAGATCGCCCGCGAGGCGGGCCTGGAGCCGCTGGCGGACGCCCTGCTCGCCGACCCGGGCACGGCCCCGCTCGACGCAGCCGCCGGCTACGTCGACGCCGAGCGCGGCGTCGCCGACGCGGCGGCGGCGCTGGACGGCGCCCGGGCGATCCTCACCGAGCGGTTCGGCGAGGACGCCGACCTGATCGGCGAGCTGCGCGAGCGGATGTGGCGGCACGGCAGCCTCGTCGCCCGCGTCCGGGAGGGCAAGGAGCAGCAGGGCGCCAAGTTCGCCGACTACTTCGACTTCTCCGAGCCGTTCACCAAGCTGCCCTCGCACCGGGTGCTGGCGATGCTGCGCGGCGAGAAGGAGGAGGTGCTGGACCTCGTCCTGGAACCGCTCGGCCCGGACGAGGCCGAGCAGGAGGGCCCCACGCCGTATGAACGGGCCATCGCGCACCGCTTTGACATCGTCGACCGGGGCCGCCCGGCCGACGGCTGGCTGCGCGACACCGTGCGCTGGGCCTGGCGCACCAGGATCAGCGTCCACCTCGGCATCGACCTGCGGCTGCGGCTGCGGCAGTCCGCCGAGGACGACGCGGTGGCCGTCTTCGCCGCCAACCTGCGCGACCTGCTGCTCGCCGCGCCCGCCGGCACCCGCGCCACCATGGGACTCGACCCGGGCCTGCGCACGGGCGTGAAGGTCGCCGTCGTCGACGCCACCGGCAAGGTCGCCGCGACCACCACCATCTACCCGCACGCCCCGGTCGGGAAGTGGGACGCCGCGCTGGCCGCACTGGGCGCGCTGGCCCGCGAGCACCGGGTCGAGCTGATCGCAGTCGGCAACGGCACCGCCTCCCGCGAGACGGACAAGCTCGCCGCCGAACTCATCAACTCCCAGCCGGACCTCAAACTGACCAAGGTGATGGTCTCCGAGGCCGGCGCCTCGGTCTACTCGGCCTCCGAGTACGCCTCCCGCGAGCTTCCCGACCTGGACGTCTCGCTGCGCGGCGCGGTGTCCATCGCGCGCCGCCTCCAGGACCCGCTCGCCGAACTGGTCAAGATCGACCCGAGGTCCATCGGCGTCGGCCAGTACCAGCACGACATCGCCGAGGCCAAACTGTCGCGTTCACTGGACGCCGTGGTGGAGGACTGCGTCAACGGCGTCGGCGTGGACGTCAACACCGCCTCCGCGCCGCTGCTCTCCCGCGTCTCGGGCGTCAGCGGCACGCTCGCCGAGAACATCGTCAGGCACCGCGACGACAACGGCCCCTTCCGCAGCCGCCGCCAGCTCAAGGACGTCGCGCGGCTGGGCCCCAAGGCGTACGAGCAGTGCGCCGGCTTCCTGCGCATCCGGGACGGCGACGACCCGCTGGACGGCTCCAGCGTGCACCCCGAGGCGTACCCGGTGGTGCGCCGGATGGCCGCCGAGACCGGCGGCGGCGTGGCGACGCTGATCGGCAACACGGCCGTGCTGCGCTCGCTGCGCCCGGAGAAGTTCGTCGACGACCGGTTCGGCGTGCCGACGGTCACCGACATCCTGGGCGAGCTGGAGAAGCCCGGCCGCGACCCGCGCCCGGCGTTCAAGACGGCGGCGTTCAAGGAGGGCGTGGAGAAGATCGGCGACCTGGCACCAGGCATGGTGCTGGAGGGCGTGGTCACCAACGTCGCCGCCTTCGGCGCGTTTGTCGACGTCGGCGTGCACCAGGACGGACTGGTGCACGTCTCCGCGATGTCCACGTCGTTTGTGAGCGATCCGCGCGAGGTCGTCAAGCCCGGCGACATCGTGAAGGTGAAGGTGCTCTCCGTCGACGTGGACCGCAAGCGGATCTCGCTGACGCTGCGGCTGGACGACGAGGTCACGCCCGACGGCCGGCCGGCGGCCCGCCGCTCGGGCGGCGGCGCTCCCCGCCCGGCCGGCGGCGAGCGGCCGCGCGGGGACCAGCGCGGCGGGTCACGTGGTGGTGCGCGTGGCGGCCAGCGCGGCGCGCAGTCCGGTGGGCAGTCCGGCGCGCAGTCCGGTGGGCAGCGCGGCGGGCAGTCGCGTGGCCAGCGCGGCGGCGGCCAGGGCTCGGCGCCGGTGGACGGCGCGATGGCCGACGCCCTGCGCCGGGCGGGGCTGCTCCGCGACTGACCTCATCTGCTGGATTCGGGCCCGGGCGGGCTGGCGAGAAATCGCCGTACCCACCCGGGCCCGACCCGTCTACTCATGCGTGTGCGTGTCCGTGGCGGATCGTCTCCAACCGTGCTCGGCAGAGGCGTCACAACCCGTCCGGTTTCTGGGCACCAAGGGGTTACCCCGAGGTAACTCGCGTTGCTTGAATAGACAAGTCAACGCACCACCCCCCACCTCACCCTCCACCCCTCATGGGAGTCCAGCGTGCCCAGAAGCAGGAAGCTCCGCACGTTCCAGGCCACCCTCGTCGCCGCCGCGCTCACCGCCGGCGGCGCCCTGGCCGCCGCACCCGGCGCTCAGGCCACCACACAGACCGACGTACCGGAGCTGAGCGTCCTCAGCCACAACGTCTTCCTCTTCAGCAAGACGCTCTACCCCAACTGGGGCCAGGAGCACCGGGCGTCCACCATCCCCACCGACGACTACTTCCAGGGCCACGACGTCGTGGTGGTCCAGGAGGCGTTCGACAACGCCGCCTCCGGCACGCTCATGAACAAGGCCGCCGCCGCGTACCCCCATCAGACTCCGGTTCTCGGCCGCTCCAAGAGCGGCTGGGACGCCACCCACGGCGCGTACTCCTCCTTCACCCCCGAGGACGGCGGCGTCACGATCCTCAGCAAGTGGCCCATCGTGCGCAAGGAGCAGTTCGTCTACAAGGAGGGCTGCGGCGCGGACTGGTACTCCAACAAGGGCTTCGTCTACAGCGTCCTGGACGTGAACGGCACGAAGGTGCACGTCGTCGGCACGCACGCCCAGTCCACCGACCCCGGCTGCTCGGCGGGCCAGGCCGAGCGGGTGCGCAGCGCCCAGTTCAAGGAGATGAACGCGTTCCTGAACGCCAAGCGCATACCCGCGAACGAACAGGTCATCGTCGCCGGCGACTTCAACGTCGACTCCCACACCGCCGAGTACGCGTCCATGCTCCGCGACGCCGGACTCGTCGACACCGACCACCGCACCGGCCTCGCCTACTCCTTCGACACCCGGGACAACTCGATCGCCCGCGACCGCTACCCCAGCGACCCGCGCGAGAACCTCGACCACGTCCTGCACCGCGCCGGCCACGCCCGCCCGGCCGGCTGGACCAACCACGTCGTCGACGAGCGCTCGGCGCCCTGGACCGTGACCAGCTGGGGCAAGAGCTACACGTACACCAACATGAGCGACCACTACCCCGTCACCGGCTCGGCACGGTAACCCGTCCCCCTGGTGCCCGTGTCCCGCCGCGCCCTCACACGCGGCGGGACACGGGCCCCGCACCTCACCTCCGCGCGGCCGCCCGGAGGCGCCGCAACCGCACCTCGTACAGGGTGAACACCAGCACCGTCACCGCGACCAGCGGCAGCACGAACCAGACCATGACCGCCGTGAAGCCGGACAACGCGTCGTGCTCGGTGGCGGCCAGCACCAGATAGGCCATGTACGCCAGGTACAGCGCGACGAACAGCCCACCCTCCCACCGGCTGATCACAAACCCGGTGAAGGCGATCGGCAGCAGGGCGACGGACGCGGCCACCATCAGCGGCAGGTCCAGCGCGACGGCTTCCGCCGGAACCGGCAGGCCACCCACGGCCAGCAGCGCCGGCAGCCCCAGGACCAGGCCGATGTTGGCGATGTTGCTGCCCACGACGTTGCCCACCGCCATATCCCGCTCCCCGCGCCGCACGGCCACCACCGACACCGCGAGTTCGGGCAGCGAGGTGCCGACCGCGACCACGGTCAGACCGACCACCAGGCTGCTGACCCCGAGCTCCGTCGCCACGTTCACCGCCCCCTCCACCAACAGATGCGCTCCGCCGACCAGCAACGCCACCCCGGCCACCACCAGCAGCACCGCCGACCACACCGGTAGTGGCCGGAACTCCTCCTCCGCACCCGACGCCGCCTTCGCCTCGACCTCCTCCCCCGCCAACACCGCGACCGGGGTCTTCGCCCGTCCGAGCACCACACTCAGCGTCAGGTAGCCGACCAGCACCGCCAGGAACAACCCGCCGTCCACCGCCCCGATCCGCCCGTCCAGCGACAGGACAAGCAGCAACCCCGACAGCACCAGCATGATCGGCACGTCGATCCGGATCAGCCGCCGCGTCACGAGCAGCGGCAGCACCAGCGCCGACACACCGAGGATGAGCAGCACGTTCGCGATGTTGCTGCCCACCACGTTGCCCACGGCGAGCCCCGGCTCGTCCCGCATCACCGCCCCGACGGTGACCGCCAACTCCGGCGCGGACGTGGCCAACGAGACCACGGTCAGCCCCACCACCAGCGACGAGATGCCGGCCCTCCGGGCGAGGCCGGAGGCCCCCCGCACCAACACCTCGCCCCCGGCCACCAACAGGACCAACCCGACCAGCACCCGACCGACGTCCAGAAGCTCCATACCGGGAAGTCTAGGAACGAACCGACCACCCCGTGACCAACACGGCGTCATTCGCCCACATCGCGGATAGACCAACGGCGTTGACGCCCCACCGGCATTCCTGCTCGCCCGCGGCGCCGAACCGCGCCACGATCCCTCCGGCAGCTCCCGCACGTGCCGTGCCCCTCCGACGCCCGCACGACTCCCCCGACACCAGGGCGCCGGCCATAGGAGGCCGGGCGCCGCAGCGCGTCATCGAGCGGACCGTACGCCGGCCCCGACCGGGCCAGCCCGGCCACGCTCGACGACCCGCGGACGTGACCGGGCACCGCGGGGGCTGACGAGACCTTCCGGCAGGTGGTAGATCCGGGGAGCTACCACGGCCCGCCAGACGTATTGTCCATATATGGGCGACATGCGGTGCCGCTGGTGTGGCGGGCGGTTCACGGGCCCTTCGGCCCGTGGGAGCCGGTACTGCCCGCAAGCGGCTCGGCGGCCCGGGCGGCGGCGGCCGGCCGCCACCGCACGGCAGAAGACGGCCGCCGGCGCGGTCCCTGTGTCGCCTGCCGAGCGAGCCGCGCCAGCCCCGCCGAAGCCACTCGCACCGGGATCACCGGCGGCGTGGCACCACGCTGCCGTGGCCCACTCCCCTCACCCGACCGGGCAGCCGACCCGCGCACCGCTACCGGCGGCCCGGCACGCCAGGGCCGGCTCGGCACGGACTGATGCAACCCCGGGCACCAGCGGCGAAGCGACCCGCAGCCGTCTCGGACGCGCACGCGGTACCGCACGTGCCCACCGGAGCGGGTGAGGGCCATGCGGCAGCCTGGCGACCCCGCAGACGTTGCCACGGGCCGTGGTGCCGAGCTCCCGGAGGCCGTGCTGGCGGACGCGGTGCGGGACACGGGGGCGTCGGTGGGCCTGGTCTACGTGCTGCCGCCCGGGGAACGGGTGCTGCATCTGGTGCTGGCTTCGGGGGTACCCCGGCACATCGCCGCGCCGTGGGCCCGCATTCCGGTGGACGCCGGAATCCCGGTGGCCGACGCGATGCGGCAACGGCGTCTGGTCTGGCTGGGCAGCCAGGAGGAGATCGCCCGCCGCTACCCGCGGCTCGGCATCGTCCTGCCGTACGACTTCATGCTCGCCGCGGCCCCGATCACGGACGCGGCCACGGCGTGGGGCGGCATCGTACTGCTGTGGCCCGTCTGGCACCCGCCCCAGCTCAGCCCGGCCGAACGCGAGGCGATCTCCGCGAGCTGTCACCGCGCGGCAGCCTTCCTGCGGCAGGCCGCCGACAGCGGGCTGCCCCCGCGCCTCCCCGACGAACCCCGCCTGCTCGCCGCGCCGCCACACCACGCCGACGCCGAACCGGCCCAGGCCACGGCCGCCCTGAGCTTCACCGAGCGCCTGCCCGTGGGCTGCTGCGCACTCGACATGGACGGCCGACTCACCTTCATCAACTCCGCCGGGGCCGAAATGGTGGGCGCCGACGCCGCCTCCCTCCTCGGCCACCGCCCCTGGGAGGTGCTGCGATGGCTCCACGACCCGGCGTTCGAAGATCGCTACCGGGCGGCGGTGGTCACCCGGCAGCCCACCTCCTTCACCGCCAGGCGCCCACCCGACACGGGGCTGGTCTTCCAGCTCTACCCGAGCGACACCGGCATCAGCGTCCAGATCCTCCCCGCCGCCGAAGAACCCGCCGCCACCCAGCCCCGGGCCACCGTCCCCTCCATGGCCGGCCCCGTCGGCGCGGCGGGTCTGTACCACCTGACACACGTGGCCACCGCCCTCGCCGAGGCAGCCGGCGTCAAGGACGTGGTCGAGCTGGCCGCCGACCAGATCGTGCCCGCCTTCGGCCCCAAGGCCCTGGCATTGATGACCGTGGAAGAAGGACGCCTGCAGATCGCCGGCTACCGGGGATACAGCGCCGAACTGGTGGCCCGTTTCGACGGCGCTCCCCTCACCTCCGACACCCCCGCCGTCCGTGCCGTCGCCACCGCGGAGTCCAGCTTCTTCCCGAGCTTCGCCGACCTCGAGCGCGCCTACCCGCCGGCCGTCCACCAGGACAAGATGGCCGCCTGGGCCTTCCTCCCCCTGATCGTCTCCGGCCGCCCGGTCGGCTCCCTGGTCCTCGGCTACGAACAGTCC
>NZ_VJYK02000146.1 GCF_007097205.2 Streptomyces alkaliterrae | reverse complement strand
GGGTGAGGGCCGACTTGCGTGGCGGCCGGGGTGGGTCAGTGGTTGGCGTTGGCGGCCTTGATGAGGCCGTCCTTGGTGACGGCGCCGACGTAGACGGTGCCGTCGTCGGTGATGAGGGTGTTGACCAGGCGGGTGCTGAAGACGCGGCCGGTGCCGAAGTCGCCCTTGACCTTCTTGGTGTAGGCGTCGACGAGGTCGCCGACCTGGCCGTCTTCCGGAAGGCCGCCCTCGGCGTCGGCGTCGCCCTTGATCATCAGGATGCTGTTCCAGCCCTCGCCGATGACCTTGCCGTCCTTGCCGTCCTTGCCGTCCTCGGTGCCTTCGGCGCCCTCGGCGTCGCCGTGGATGCCGGCGAGGTCGCCGAGGCCGGGGATGGCGTCCAGGCCGGGCAGGGCGTCGTGGGCCGAGCCGTTGCCGTCCTTCTCCATGTCGACGTCCTCGGGCTTGACGATCTTGGTGCCCTTGGGCGGCGCGAAGTCGAAGGTGGAGGCGGCGGGCTTGCCGAAGTCGACGCTGGTGAAGCCGATCTCACCGATCGGCTTCCCGCCGTCGCGGCTCTCCAGGCTGACCTTCAGCGGCATGCCGTTCTTGGCGTCGACCGCGATGCGCACGGAGTCGACGGTGGAGTCGGGGGCGTTCTTCGGCTTGAGGGCGAGCTGGTAGGCGTCGCGGCCGGCGAGGCGGGTGGTGCCGTCGACGGAGACGGTGGTGGTGTCTTCCAGTGCGTCGAGCAGTTCCTTGGCGGCCTGCTGGGGGTTGGTCTTGTCGATGCTGCCGCCCGGGGTCCTCGTGTCGGCGTCGGCGTCCTCGTCGGCGTCCTCATCGGGGGCGGTGGCGCGGAAGGCGGTCTTCGCGGCGGCGTCGTAGGCCCAGACGGTGCCCTGGTTGTGGACGAAGGTGTAGTCGCCGGCGTCGCTGACGAGGGTCGCGCGCTGGCGGTCCTCGCCGTCGACGGCGACCTTCAGGGTGTTCTCGCCCTGGAAGAGGGCGGCGAGGCGGGCGCTCGGGTCGAGGTCGGCGTCGGCCCCGGAGCCCCCGGCCCCGGCACCGGCGGCGCCCGCGAAGTCCTGGAAGAGGCCCTGCAGGTTCTCGCCGGGCAGGCCGAGGCTGGTGCGGGTCTTGACCGTGCCGCTGAACTGCTCGACGTCCGACTCGGCCACCTTGGCGACAAGCTCCTCGGCGGTGATCTTCGGCAGCTTGGGGTCGCCGTTGTCGGCGAGCGCGGGGACCAGCCCGACGCTTGCCACCGCCACGGTGATCACGGCGACGGGCACGGCGTACCGGGCCGCCTTGCTGCTGGCTCGCGTGGTCGACATCTGGCATTCCTCCGTGTTGGGCGGCGCCACCCCCTCGGCCGCCCGTTCACCGGAACCGGTGCGGGGTGGTGATTCCATGGCACCAGAGTCGGCGGCCCACGGCGTCAGTCCCCGGGCTGGAGTGGGGTACGACCATGGGATGACACCGCGCGAGCGACAGCTCCTCTTCCCGTAGGGGGAGAACCCGGGGCCCGGAAGGGAACCCGGGACCCGGAAGGGAACCCGGAGGGGGTCGCGGGCGTCAGCCGGCGCGGTGGACTACCGCGTCGCAGAGGTGGGAGAGGGCGTCCTTGGCAGGGCCGGCGGGGAGGGGCGCGAGGGTTTCGCGGGCCTGCTCGGCGCAGCGGACCGTGTCGCGGCGGGCCTGCGCCAGCGCCTCGTGGGCGCGGAGCCCGGCAAGGGCCTCGGCGAGGCGGTTGTCGTCGTGGAGGTCACCTTCGACCAGTTCCAGCAGGGCGCGGTCCTCGGCGGAGCCGCTTCGCTCTGCGAGGGTGCGCAGGTGGAGGACGGGGAGGGTGGGGACGCCCTCGCGGAGGTCGGTGCCGGGGGTCTTGCCGGACTCGTCGCTGTCGCTGGCGATGTCGAGGACGTCGTCGGCGAGCTGGAAGGCGGTGCCGATGCGCTCGCCGTACCGGGTGAAGGTGGCGACGGTCTCGCGGTCGGCGCCGGCGAGCAGCGCGCCGAGGCGGCCGGAGACGGCGATGAGGGAGCCGGTCTTGCCGGAGATGACCTCGAGGTAGTGGTCGATGGGGTCCTGGCCGTCGCGGGGGCCGATGGTCTCCAGGATCTGGCCGCTCACGAGGCGTTCGAAGGCCTCGGACTGGATGGCCACGGCCTCGGTGCCCAGGTCGGAGAGCACGTGGGAGGCGCGGGAGAAGAGGAAGTCGCCGGTGAGGACGGCGATGGAGTTGTCCCAGTTGGCGTTGGCGCTGGGGACGCCCCGGCGGACGTCGGCCTCGTCCATGACGTCGTCGTGGTAGAGCGTGGCGAGGTGGGTCAGTTCGACGACGACGGCGGAGGGCACGACGCCGGGGGCGTGCGGGTCGCCGAACTGGGCGGCGAGCAGCGTCAGGAGGGGGCGGAAGCGCTTGCCGCCGGCGTGGACGAGGTGCTGGGCGGCTTCGGTGATGAACGGGACGTCGCTTTTGGTGGCGGCCAGGAGGCCCTCCTCCACGGCGGCCAGGCCGGCCAGGATGTCGGCTTCCAGAGCCGCGTCCCGCACGCTCAGCCCGAAGGGCCCGACGACGGTCACTGGATTCTCCTGTCTGCGGACGAACGTTCAGCTGGTCAGCGCGTCACTGCGCCGCAATGTTCACCAATACGGGCAGGGTAACGGGTCACGTGTGGATCACGTGCGGCGCGTCCCTCGATAGCCTGTTCGCAGTCCCGACCGGCGACGACCTCGAAGGCGAGGGCATCAACCCATGTCAGCAGCCAACCCGCTCATTGTCCCCGAAGACGATCATTTCGGGCGCAACAACCTCCCCTACGGGGTGTTCAGCACTGCGGACGACGCCGACCGTCGTCGGCTGGGCGTGCGCTACGGCGATCACGTCCTGGATCTGGGCGCCGCCGCCCGCGCGCTCGGTTCCGCGCACGCGGACCTGCTCACCGCGCCGAGCCTGAACCCGCTGCTGGCCGCCGGCCGGCCGGTGTGGTCGGAGGTCCGCGCGGAGCTCCGGCGCTGGCTCGATCCGGACGCGGACGAGCGGACGCGTTCCGTCTTGGCGCCGCTGCTGCTGCCGCTGTCCCACGTGACGCTGCACCTGCCGTTCGAGGTGGCGGACTACGTCGACTTCTACGCGAGCGAGCACCACGCGACCAACGTCGGCCGGCTGTTCCGCCCGAACGGCGACCCGCTCACCCCGAACTGGAAGCACCTGCCGATCGGCTATCACGGCCGCGCCGGCACGGTGGTGGTGTCGGGCACGCCGGTCGTGCGCCCGCTGGGGCAGCGGAAGGCGCCGGACGAGGAGGTCCCGTCGTTCGGCCCGTCGCGGAAGCTGGACATCGAGGCGGAGGTCGGCTTTGTCGTCGGCACGCCGACCCGGCTGGGCGAGCCGGTGCCGCAGACGGCGTTCCGGGACCACGTGTTCGGCGTGTGCCTGGTCAACGACTGGTCGGCGCGGGACGTGCAGGCGTGGGAGTACGTGCCGCTGGGCCCCTTCCTCGGCAAGTCGTTCGCCACGTCGGTCTCGGCGTGGATCACGCCGCTGGACGCGCTGGACGCCGCGCGCACCACCCCGCCGCCCCGCACCCACGCGCTGCTGCCGTACCTGGACGACGCGGACGACGGGATCGAGCCGGGCGGCTTCGACGTGCGGATCACCGTCTCGATCAACGGCGAGGTCGTCTCGGAGCCGCCGTTCGGCGCGATGTACTGGACGGCGGCGCAGCAGCTCGCGCACATGACGGTCAACGGCGCGTCGCTGCGTACGGGTGACTTCTACGCCTCGGGCACGGTCTCCGGCCCGGAGAAGCACCAGCGCGGCTGCCTGCTGGAGCTCACGTGGGGCGGTCGGGAGCCGCTGAAGCTGCCGGAGGGCGAGCGGACGTTCCTGGAGGACGGCGACGAGGTGACGCTGACGGCGTGGGCTCCGGGCCCGGAGGGCGAGCGGATCGGCCTCGGCGAGGTCGTCGGCCGGATCGTCGGCTGAGCGGGTCGGTCGCGGCGGCGCGGCGGCGGGCGGTCCGGCTCACCGCCGCGCCGCCGCGCGGGCGTCGAAGATCCACCCTGCGGGGCGGTGGCTGCTAGCTTGGCGGGGATTTCATCCGACGACGGAGGAGAAGCACGTGCGCACGTCAGCGCGAATCACGGGGGCGGCTGCCGCGATGTTGGCAGCCGCGCTGCTCGTGAGCGGTTGCGGTAGCGGTTCCGACAGCGGCGACAAGAACGACAAGCCCGCCGACCAGGCCCAGACCGGCGGTACCGAGGGCGGCGACGGCGGGAGCGGCGACGGCCCCGACGCGAAGCCGGGCACGGTGCAGGGCATCTGGACGGCGAAGGTGGACGGCAAGGACGTCGTGCTGACCGTCGTCGGCGACGGCGTGAGCATGGTGCGGGACGAGACGATCTGCAGCGGTCGGCTCACCGACGCCGGCAAGCCGACGCTGACCCTCAAGTGCCCCGGCGGCCAGGGTGAGGACCGCACCAACGGCAGTGTGGACAAGGTCGAGGCGAAGTCGATGACCGTCAGCTGGAACGGCGGTGACACCGACACGTTCGTGAAGACGGCCGAGGCGCCGTCGGACATCCCGACGGACCTGGGTGACCTGGAGAAGCTGATCCCGCAGGGCTGACGGGCCAGCACACGCAAGCGGCGGCCTCAGCGGACGAAGACGCCCGCCTGGGTGGCCAGGTCGAGGAAGTACTGCGGCAGTACGCCGAGCAGCAGCGTGGCGGCGACGGCGATGCCGATGGTCGCCTTGGTGAGCACGCTGGGGATGGCGACGGTCGGGCCTTCGGCCGCGGGCTCGCTGAAGAACATCAGCACGATGACCCGGAGGTAGAAGAACGCCGCGACCGCCGACGAGAGCACGCCGACCACGACCAGCACTCCGGCGCCGCCCTCGGCCGCCGCCTTGAAGACCGCGAACTTGCCGACGAAGCCGGAGGTCAGCGGGATGCCCGCGAACGCCAGCAGGAAGATCGCGAAGACCGCCGCCACCAGGGGTGAACGCCGCCCGAGTCCGGCCCACTTGGAGAGGTGGGTGGCCTCGCCGCCGGCGTCCCTGACCAGGGTGACGACGGCGAACGCGCCGAGCGTCACGAAGGAGTAGGCCAGCAGGTAGAACAGGACGGACGAGATTCCCTGCGGGTTGACGGCGACCACACCGGCGAGGATGAAGCCGGCGTGCGCGATCGAGGAGTACGCGAGCAGTCGTTTGACGTCCGTCTGGGTGATGGCGACGATCGCGCCGACGACCATCGACAGGATCGCCACGCCCCACAGCACCGGCCGCCAGTCCCAGCTCAGGCCGGGCAGGACGACGTACAGCAGCCGCAGCAGCGCGCCGAAGGCGGCGACCTTGGTGGCGGCGGCCATGAAGCCGGTGACGGGGGTGGGCGCGCCCTGGTAGACGTCCGGCGTCCACATGTGGAAGGGGACGGCGCCGACCTTGAAGAGCAGGCCCATGAGCACCAGCGCGGCGCCGACGAGCAGTAGCGCGTCGTTGCCCATGGCGGCGGCCAGCGCCGGGCTCGGGTTCTCCACCGAGCCGTCCACGACGGCGGCGATACCGGCGTAGCTGACCGTGCCGGCGTAGCCGTACAGCAGCGCGATGCCGAAGATGAGGAACGCCGAGGAGAACGCGCCGAGGAGGAAGTACTTGACCGCCGCCTCCTGGGACAGCAGCCGCCGGCGCCGGGACAGCGCGCACAGCAGGTACAGCGGGAGGGAGAAGACCTCCAGCGCGATGAACAGCGTCAGCAGGTCGTTGGCCGCGGGGAACAGCAGCATGCCGCCGACGGCGAAGAGCAGCAGCGGGAAGATCTCCGTGGTGGTCCAACCGGCCTTGATCGCCTCGCGTTCGCCGGGGCCGCCGGGTACGGCGGCGGGTTGGGCGGCGAACGAGTCGACGCGGGCGCCGTGCGCGACGGGTTCCAGTCGGCGTTCGGCGAACGTGCCGACGGAGACCAGTCCGACGGCGAGGATCACTCCCTGGAGGAAGAGGGCCGGGCCGTCGAGGGCGAGCGAGCCGATGCCGATGACGGCGGCCTTCTCCGTCGCCCAGCCGCCCGCCGCGAGCCCGATGACGGCGGCGAGAGCGCCGGCGAGGGCCAGCGCCGACAGGCCGACCTGCAGGGCGTACCGGGCGCTGCGCGGCGCGAACGCCTCGACGAGCACGGCGACGACGGCCGCGCCCAGCACGATGAGCGCAGGGGACAGTTGTAGGAACTCGATCGAGGGGGCCTCGGCGGCGTGTGTCCACAGGGTGTGGACACCGCTCGCCGCCTGGATGCTCGGGTCCGCGCTCACTTGGCCGCCTCCACCTCTGGCAGTGCTGGTTCGGGATCGGTCTTCCGCACGTCGCTGAGCGTGTGCTCGACCGCCGGGTTGACGATGTCGGTCAGCGGCTTCGGGAACAGGCCGAGGAAGATCAGCAGCGCGATCAGCGGTGCCACGACGGCGAGTTCACGCGGTCGCAGGTCCGGCAGGCGCTCGATCTCCGGCTTGTCGACCGGGCCGGTCATGGTCCGCTGGTAGAGCAGCAGCACGTAGACGGCGGCGAGCACGATGCCGACGGTGGCGACGATCCCGGCCGCCGGGTAGCGGCTGAAGGTGCCGACCAGGACGAGGAACTCGCTGATGAACGGCGCGAGTCCGGGCAGCGAGAGGGTGGCGAGACCACCCACGAGGAAGGTGCCGGCGAGCACCGGCGCGACCTTCTGCACACCGCCGTAGTCGCTGATGAGCCGCGAGCCGCGGCGGCTGATCAGGAAGCCGGCGACCAGCATCAGCGCCGCCGTCGACAGTCCGTGGAACACCATGTAGAGGGTGGCGCCGCCCTGCCCCTGGCTGGTCATCGCGAAGATGCCGAGCACGATGAAGCCGAAGTGCGAGATGGACGCGTACGCCACCAGCCGCTTGATGTCGCGCTGGCCGATGGCCAGCAGCGCGCCGTAGATGATGCTGACCAGCGCGAGCGCGATGACCGCCGGGGTGGCCCAGGCACTGGCCTCGGGGAACAGTCCGAGGCAGAAGCGCAGCATCGCGAACGTGCCGACCTTGTCGACGACCGCCGTGATGAGGACGGCGACCGGCGCGGTGGACTCCCCCATGGCGTTGGGCAGCCAGGTGTGCAGCGGCCACAGCGGCGCCTTGATCGCGAAGGCGAGGAAGAAGCCGAGGAACAGCAGCCGTTCGATGTTCGTCGCCATGGTCAGCTCGCCGGCCGCGCGGGCCTCGGCGATCTGCTGCATGGAGAACGTGCCCTGGCCGAGCTGGTCGGCGGTGACGACGTAGAGGCCGATCACCGCGGCGAGCATGACCAGGCCGCCGACGAGGTTGTAGAGCAGGAACTTGACGGCGGCGTAGGAGCGTTGCTTGGCGCCCTCGGCCTCTCCGGCGCTGTGCGCCCGGTCCCCGAAGCCGCCGATGAGGAAGTACATCGGGATGAGCATGGCTTCGAAGAAGATGTAGAAGAGGAAGACGTCGGTCGCGGCGAAGGAGATGATCACCATCGCCTCGACCATCAGGATCAGCGCGAAGAAACCCTGCGTGGGCCGCCAGCGCCGGTTCGGGGAGGCGTCCTCGAGGGGATCGGCGTCGTGCCAGCCGGCGGCGATGATGAAGGGGATCAGCAGCGCGGTGAGTCCGATCATCGCGACGCCGATGCCGTCGACGCCCAGCTCGTAGCGGACGCCGAAGTCGGCGATCCACGAGCGGGACTCGGTGAGTTGGTAGCGGGCGCCGCCGGGGTCGAAGGCGAGCGCGATCCAGGCGGCGAGCGCCAACGTGCCCAGCGACACGACCAGCGCGAGCCACTTGGCGGCGTCCCGCCGGGCCGCCGGCACGGCCGCGGTGGCGACCGCGCCCAGCGCCGGCAGCACGGCGGTCGCCGTGAGCAGGGGGAAGGATGTGTCAGCCATGACTCAGACCGCCCTCATCAGCAGGGTGGCAGCGACGAGCAGTGCCGCACCGCCGAACATCGAGACCGCGTAGCTTCGGGCGAAGCCGTTCTGCACCCGCCGCATCCGCCCGGACAGCCCGCCGAAGGCGGCGGCGGTGCCGTTGACCGCGCCGTCGACCAGCTTGTTGTCGACGTAGACCAGCGAGCGCGTCAGGTGTTCGCCGCCTCGTACGAGCACCACGTGGTTGAAGTCGTCCTGGAGCAGATCGCGGCGGGCGGCCCGGGTGACGAGGCTGCCGCGCGGGGCGACCACCGGCACCGGTCGGCGCCCGTACTGGAGCCAGGCCGCGGCGACGCCGATGAGCAGCACGACCACGGTGAGCGTGGTGATGGCGGCGACGCCGATCGGCGGGTGGCCGTGCTCGAAGGACGTGACCGGCCTCAGCCAGTTCACGAAGGCGTCGTTGAACTTGAAGAGGCCGCCGGCGAAGACCGATCCGAAGGCGAGCACCACCATGGGGATGACCATGGTCTTCGGCGACTCGTGCGGGTGCGGCTCGTTGCCCCTCTCGTCCGGCTGCCAGCGCTTCTCGCCGAAGAACGTCAGCAGCATCACGCGCGTCATGTAGTAGGCGGTGATGGCCGCGCCGAGCAGGGTGACCGCGCCGAGGATCCAGCCCTGGGTGCCGCCCTTGGCGAAGGCGGCCTCGATGATGGCGTCCTTGGAGAAGAAGCCGGAGAGGCCGGGGAAGCCGATGATGGCGAGGTAGCCGAGGCCGAAGGTGACGAAGGTGACCGGCATGTACTTGCGCAGGCCGCCGTACTTCCGCATGTCGACCTCGTCGTTCATGCCGTGCATGACCGAGCCGGCGCCGAGGAAGAGCCCGGCCTTGAAGAAGCCGTGGGTCACCAGGTGCATGATCGCGAAGGCGTAGCCGATCGGACCGAGGCCGGCGGCGAGCACCATGTAGCCGATCTGGGACATCGTGGAGCCGGCGAGCGCCTTCTTGATGTCGTCCTTCGCGCAACCGATGATCGCACCGAACAGCAGCGTGACCGCGCCGACGACGACAACGGCGGTCTGCGCGTCGGGCGCGGCGTTGAAGATCGCGCCGGACCGGGTGATCAGGTAGACGCCCGCGGTGACCATGGTGGCGGCGTGGATGAGGGCGGAGACCGGGGTCGGGCCCTCCATCGCGTCCCCGAGCCAGGACTGCAGCGGCACCTGGGCGGACTTGCCGCAGGCGGCGAGCAGCAGCATCAGGCCGATGCCGGTGAGGGTGGCCTGGGTGGCCTCCTCGGCGTTGGCCAGCACCGGTCCGAAGGCGAAGGTGCCGAACGTGGTGAACATCAGGAAGATCGCGATGGCCAGACCGGCGTCGCCGACCCGGTTGACCACAAACGCCTTCTTGGCGGCCGTGGCCGCGCTGGGCTTGTGCTGCCAGAAGCCGATGAGGAGGTAGGAGGCGAGGCCCACGCCCTCCCAACCGACGTACAGCAGAAGGAAGTTGTCCGCCAGGACGAGGAGCAGCATGGCGGCGAGGAAGAGGTTCAGATAGCCGAAGAAGCGGCGGCGGCGGTTGTCGTGCTCCATGTAGCCCACCGAGTAGAGGTGGATGAGCGTGCCCACGCCGGTGATCAGCAGGACAAACGTCATGGAGAGCTGGTCGAGCTGGAAGGCGATGTCCGCCTGGAAACCGCCCACCGGCACCCAGCTGTACAGGTGCTGGTGCAGCGCCCGGTCGTCGCCGGGACGGCCGAGCATGTCCACGAAGAGGACGGCCGCCAGGACGAACGACACGCCGGCCAGCGCGGTACCGAGCCAGTGCCCCGTTCGGTTCAGATGACGCCCGCCGCACAGCAGCACGGCCGCGCCCAACAGGGGCGCCGCGACGAGCAGTCCGATCATTGACTCCACTGGTTCGTACCCCTTACAGCTTCATCAGGCTGGCGTCGTCGACCGAGGCCGAGTGACGGGAGCGGTACAGCATCACGATGATCGCGAGACCCACCACGACCTCGGCGGCGGCGACGACCATCACGAAGAACGCCATGATCTGGCCGTCGAGGTTGCCGTGCATGCGGGAGAACGCCACCAGGGTGAGGTTCGCGGCGTTGAGCATCAGCTCGACGCACATGAAGACCACGATGGCGTTCCGCCGGATCAGCACACCGAACGCGCCGATGGTGAACAGCAGGGCGGCGAGATAGAGATAGTTCGCCGGGTTCACTTGGCCTCCTCCTCACCGGACGAGCCTTCGTTGGTCGGTCCCGCGTCGGCCGGCCCGGTGTCGGTGCCCTCGGCGGGGCCTCCCGCGTCGCCGACCGCGGGAGGCGTGTCGGCGGGTTCCGGCTCGTCCGGCTGTTCCAGCGAACGGCGGGCCTCCTTGCGGCGGTTGGCCGGGCCGCCGCCCGTCCCGTGGTACTCGGCGGTGCGCTGCTCCAGGGCGGCCAGCGCGGCCAGCTTGTCGGCGCTGACCTCGCGCATCTGACCGCGCTCCCGCAGTGTGGGGTTGACGGTCAGCTCGGACGGGCTTCCGTCGGGCAGCAGGCCCGGCCGGTCGACGGCGTTGTGCAGGGCGTAGACGCCGGGCGCGGGCAGCGGGGGGACGTGCGCCGAGCGGGTCCTGGCCTCGGCCTGCTCCCGCTGCGACTTGGCCTTCTCGATGCGCTCGCGGTGGGTGAGGAGCGTCGCGCCGACGGCGGCCACGGTCAGCAGCACACCGGTGATCTCGAAGGCGACTACGTACTCGGTGAACAGCTTCTCGGCGATGCCGGGGACGTTGCCGCCGTGGAGGGCGTTGGCCTCCTCGACCCCGGTGAAGGAGCCGAGGGCCGCCTGTCCGATACCGGCGGTGACCAGGATGCCGAGTCCGAGCGCGCACAGCACCGCCATCCAGCGCTGGCCGCGCAGGGTCTCCTTCAGGCTGTCCGCGGTGCTGACGCCGACGAGCATCAGCACGAACAGGAACAGCATCATGACCGCGCCGGTGTAGACGACGATCTGCACGACGCCGAGGAAGTAGGCGCCGTTGGCGAGGTAGAAGATCGCCAGGATGATCATGGTGCCGGCCAGGCAGAGCGCGGAGTGCACGGCCCGCCGCAGCAGGACCGTGCCCAGCGCGCCGGCGACGGCGATGCCGCCGAGCAGCCAGAACTGGAACGCCTCGGCACCGGAGGTGGTGGACGCGAGGAGGCCGCTCATACCCGCGCCTCCTTGTTGTTGCCGTTCTGGTTCCCGTTGTGGTCGCCGTTGCCGCGGTCCTCGTGCTGCCGCTCGGCCTGCCGCTCCTCGGCCGCCTCGCGATCGGCCACCGGGTGGTGGCTGTGCGCGGCGGAGTCGACGTCGGCGTCCGGGTACGGGGTGGGCTCGGCGGTGTCGGTGACCTGCTGCACCTCGGTGCCGGGGGCGGCCTCGGTGACCAGTCCGCTGTAGTAGTCCTTCTCCGTCATGCCCGGGTAGATGGCGTGCGGGGAGTCGACCATGCCCTCGGTGAGCCCGACGAGCAGCTCCTCCTTGGTGTAGATCAGCGACTCGCGGCTGCGGTCGGCGAGTTCGTACTCGTTGGTCATGGTCAGCGCCCGGGTCGGGCACGCCTCGACGCACAGACCGCACAGGATGCAGCGCAGGTAGTTGATCTGGTAGACGCGGCCGTAGCGCTCACCGGGCGAGTAGCGTTCCTCGTCGGTGTTGTCGGCGCCCTCCACGTAGATGGCGTCGGCGGGGCAGGCCCACGCGCACAGTTCGCAGCCGACGCACTTCTCCAGACCGTCGGGATGCCGGTTGAGCTGGTGGCGGCCGTGGAAGCGGGGCGCCGTGGGCTTCTTGTACTCGGGGTACTGCTCGGTGAGCCGCTTCTTGAACATGCCCTTGAAGGTCACGCCGAAGCCGGCCACCGGTTTCAGGAAATCAGGCATCGTCGGCCTCCTTGCCGGCTGCGCTGTCCGCCTCGGCGGCGCTTTCTCGCTCGTCGCCCGCGGGTACGGTCGCTGGCTGTCGTTCCGCGCGCGGCCGGCGCCTGGGCACCGGCGGCAGGCTCTGACCGGGCAGCGGCGGTACGGGGTAGCCGCCGGCCATCGGGTCGAAGGCGGGCGGTTCCGCCTTCTCGCGGGCCTCCCGTTCGGCTTCGGCGCGGCGCTCCTCCCGGTCCCGGAAGATGTCCGCGACAAACGAGACGAGCAGCAGCACCAGCACGCCGCCGGCGACCCACAGGATGATCTGGGTGAAGTCGTAGCCCTCGTTGCGCATGGCGCGGACGGTGGCGACGAGCATCAGCCACACCAGCGAGACGGGGATGAGGACCTTCCAGCCGAGCTTCATGAACTGGTCGTAGCGGACCCGGGGCAGCGTGCCGCGCAGCCAGACGAAGACGAACAGCATGACCAGGACCTTGCCGACGAACCACAGCATCGGCCACCAGCCGTGGTTCGCGCCCT
Source organism: Streptomyces alkaliterrae (assembly GCF_007097205.2). Taxonomy (GTDB): domain Bacteria; phylum Actinomycetota; class Actinomycetes; order Streptomycetales; family Streptomycetaceae; genus Streptomyces; species Streptomyces alkaliterrae. The sequence continues at coordinate 1,264 of NZ_VJYK02000146.1, read as the reverse complement.
CCCAGAAGGTGGAGATCGGCGCGGGCGCCCGCCAGCCGCCGAGGAACAGCGTCACGGCGAGCGCGGAGAGGGTGACCATGTGGATGTACTCGGCGAGCATGAACATCGCGAACTTGATCGACGAGTACTCGGTCTGGAAGCCGGCGACCAGGTCGCCCTCGGACTCCGGCATGTCGAACGGCGCGCGGTGCGCCTCGCCGACCATCGCCACCATGTAGATGAGGAAGGACACCGGGAGCAGGACCGCGAACCAGGTGTCGGTCTGCGCCCCCACGATCGTCGAGGTCGACATGGAGCCGGAGTAGAGGAAGACGGCGGCGAAGCTCAGGCCCATCGCCACCTCGTAGCTGATGATCTGGGCTGTGGCGCGGACACCGCCGAGCAGCGGGTACGTGGAGCCGGAGGCCCAGCCGGCCAGCACGGTGCCGTAGGCGCCGATGGAGGCGACGGCCAGGATGTAGAGGACGGCGACCGGCAGGTCGGTCAGCTGCATCGCGGTGCGGGTGCCGAAGATCGACACCTCGTTGCCGGGCGGGCCGAACGGGATGACGGCGATGGCCATGAACGCCGGGATCGCCGCGAGGACCGGCGCCAGCAGGTAGACCGCCTTGTCCGACCCCTTGACGACCACGTCCTCCTTGAGCATCAGCTTGATGCCGTCGGCGAGGGACTGGAGCATGCCCCAGGGGCCGTGCCGGTTGGGGCCGATGCGCAGCTGCATCCAGGCGACGACCTTGCGTTCCATGACGATGGAGACCAGCACGGTCACCATCAGGAAGGCGAAGCAGAACACCGCCTTGAGCAGGATCAGCCACAGCGGGTCGTTGCCGAACATGGACAGGTCCTCGACGGCCAACACCGCCGGCGGGGAGGCGGGGAGCGGGCTCACGCGTGCACCTCCGGTGCGTCCGTAACGTCTCCGGGCCGCCCGTCCTCCGGCTCCGCGGGGGCGATCCGCACGAGTTCGCCCGGGCGGGCGCCGGTGTCGGCGGTGACGCCGTCGCCGGTGGAGTTGAGCGGCAGCCAGACGACCCGGTCGGGCATGGCCGTGACGCGCAGCGGGAGGCGCACGGTCCCGGACGGGCCGCTGACGGCGAGGAGCCCGCCGTCGGTGGCGCCGATCTCCTCGGCGGTCGCGGCGGACAGCCGGGCGGGGGCCTCGTGGCGGGTGGCGGCGAGCGCGTCGTCGCCCTCCTGGAGGCGGCCCTGGTCGAGCAGCATCCGGTGTCCGGCCAGTACCGCCTCGCCGGCGCCGGGTGTGGGC
>NZ_VJYK02000145.1 GCF_007097205.2 Streptomyces alkaliterrae | reverse complement strand
GTGGGAGGGGCCGGATGGCGCTGTCAGGGCGTGAGACGTGGGACCTCGCGGAGTGCCGCCGTGTACGCGGCGATGGCGGATTCGGGCTCCCGGCCGAGGAGTTCGGGCAGCGCGTTGTGCGCGACTCCCGTGCCGTCCAGGAAGCCCCCGGCTATGGCCGAGTACGTGCCGACGACCATCGGGACCTGGAGGGCAGGCAGCCCGTCGGGAGTGCCGATCGCGGCCCGAACGGCTCCGAGTGAGCCCGGTAGGTAGGTCACCCCCAAGGCCGCCGCCAGGTCGCCGCCGCCGAGCGAGTCGGTACCGACCAGCTCGTAGGTCCGCCCCGCGTGCTCCTCCGGGGCGGTTACCACCCGGGCCGCGACCTCCGCGAGGTCCTCGCGGGCGACGGCGGCCAGCCGCCCCTCTCCCAGCGGCGCGGTGATGACGCCGTCGGCGTCGGGCGCGGCGATCATGGCGAGGAACTCGGCGTACAGGCCGTTCCGCAGTACGGTCCACCGCAGTCGACTGGCCCGCAGCCGGCGTTCGGTCCAGCGGTGGGCGAGCGCGTACGCGAGGTGGTCGCCGTCACCGCTGAGGCTCGTGTAGACGAGATGCCGTACGCCTGCCGCCTCGGCGGCGGAGATGAACGCGTCGTGGCGAGCGTGGACCACGTCGTCCTCGCCGAAGCCGGCCGAGATCATCAACACGGTGTCCACGCCGCTCAGGTCCAGCGAGGAGGGGTCGTCGAAGTCGATGCGCCGCTCGGCCGCCGAGCGAGGAGTCCGGGTGCCGAACACCACGTCGTCACGAGCCGCGAGCTTCTTCGCGACGAGTCCGCCAAGGGCGCCCGAGGCGCCGGTCACCAGAATCACAGGAAGTCCTTTCGATCACGCGTGGTTTCATCCTGAGTAGTCCGGTCCCGTCGCGTAAGGAGGCACTTTCGTGTCAGCAGGGCACACCGTGGTAACCACCCCGGCCCGGTCCGCAGTGATCGACGAGCCGGTGATCACCTGTGACACGCCGCAGGACGAGTGCGGCGTCCGCGACGTCCTCGACCGCCTGGGGGATCGCTGGTCCGTCTACGTGATCGTCGAACTCGCCTCCGGGGTGAAGCGGTTCAAGCAGCTGCAGCGCGCCATACCCGGCGCGATCTCCCAGCGGATGCTCACCCTCACCGTCCGCCGCCTGGAGCGTGACGGACTGGTCAAGCGCACGGTGTACGCGACCGTTCCGCCGCAGGTGGAGTACGAGCTCACCGAGTTGGGGCACAGCCTGACCCATCTGGTGAAGGCGCTCGCCGACTGGTCGATCGCCCACCGCCCGGCGATCGCCGCCGCCCGTGAGGAATGGGACGCGGAGAACCCGGACTCCTCGGTTCGCTGAGACCCGTCTCCACCGCGCCCGCCGCCGCGTGCGGTTCGCCCGCCGAAACGCGGCGCTCCGGGCTTTGCCGGCGTTCCCGTCTCCAAGCGGACCGGTTCTCGGGACACCGAGATCCACAGGGCGGTCCACCTCTTGACAGCGGTGGTCTCGGTCACTAATTTCGGTAGACGTCGACCTGTAACTATCGAAAGGAGGCGACCAGCAGATGAACGCCAACTCTGATCTTGGTCGTCTCGCCCAGAGCACGGTCTGGGTTCCGGGTCGAATCGCACACGGCTGCTGAGTACGCCGTTCTGATGCGCCTTTTGTAGCGCATTCTGGGTTTCCCGTCACCACTTTCCGGTACGTCGCTGTTGCGTGCCGTTCTGCGCCCGATCCTTTCCTGTGGCGCGCCCGAACACAGAAAGCTGCCTGAAAATTGGCGAACATGATGAATCGACCGATCACGCACCGAAACGAAGGTCTGTCATGACAGAGGCGCGGATCACGGTCAACGGGAAAGAAACACCGATCTCACCGAGTGCGCCCCACACCACGGTGCTGGATTTCCTGCGTGAGCGCGGGCTCACCGGCACCAAGGAGGGCTGCGCCGAAGGTGAGTGCGGCGCCTGTTCGGTCCTGGTGGCCCGCCCCGGGGTGAGCAAGCCCACCGACTGGGTGGCGGTCAACGCGTGCCTGGTCCCGGCCGCGGCGTTCGACGGCCAGGAGATCATCACCTCCGAGGGTCTCGCCACCGCCGGCGAACCCGGCACGCCTCCCGCCCTGCACCCGGTGCAGGAGGAGATGGCGGTCCGCGGCGGCTCCCAGTGCGGATACTGCACGCCGGGCTTCGTCTGCAGCATGGCCGCCGAGTACTACCGGCCGAACCGCTGCGGTGTGCACGAGGGCTCCGCCGACGGCACCGACGCCGAGCACGGCCCGAACGGATTCGACCTGCACGCGCTGAGCGGTAACCTGTGCCGCTGCACCGGTTACCGCCCGATTCGCGACGCCGCGTTCGCCGTCGGTACGCCCAGCGACGAGGACCCGCTGGCGCGGCGGCGCGAGCAGGCCCCGCCCGCGCCGGCCGCCACCGAGTACGCGCAGGACGAGAGCACGTTCCTGCGGAAGGAGACTCTGGCGGAGACGCTGCAGGTGCTGCGCGAACGGCCCGACGCGGTGGTGGTGGCCGGCTCCACCGACTGGGGCGTCGAGGTCAACATCCGTTCCCGCCGGGCGGATTGCGTCATCGCCGTCGACCGCCTCCCCGAACTCCGGGAACTGCGCGTCGAGTCCGATGCCATCGAGATCGGAGCGGCGCTGACGCTCACCGAGATCGAACGCCGCCTCGACGGCAGTGTCCCGCTGCTGGCGGAGCTTTTCCCGCAGTTCGCTTCCCGACTGATCCGCAACGGCGCGACCCTTGGTGGAAACCTGGGTACCGGCTCGCCCATCGGCGACAGTCCGCCGGTGCTGCTCGCCCTTGAGGCGTCGGTGGTGCTCGCCGACGCCGACGGTGAGCGGGAGGTCCCGCTGGCGGACTACTTCACCGGCTACCGGCAGAGCGTGCGACGTCCCGGCGAGTTGATCCGCGCGGTGCGCGTCCCGCTCCCGCTGTCGCCGGTCGTGGCCTTCCACAAGATCGCCAAGCGGCGCTTCGACGACATCTCCAGCGTGGCGGTCGCCTTCGCGGTCGACGTCCAGGACGGCATCGTCCGTAGGGCGCGGATCGGCCTGGGCGGCGTCGCCGCGACCCCCGTCCGCGCCCTCGCCACCGAGGAGGCCCTGGAGGGCAGGCCGTGGGCGGCGGAGACCGTCGAGGCCGCGGCACGGGTACTGCGGGGTGAGGGCACGCCGATGAGCGATCACCGTGCCAGCTCCGCGTACCGCTCCGCGATGCTCGGCCAGAGCCTGCTGAAGCTGCACGCCCAAACCACCGAGGCGGTGTCGTCATGAGCCATCTGTCCGAGCGCCCCGAGAAGCCCGTCGTCGGCCTCTCGATGCCGCACGAGAGCGCCACCCTGCACGTCACGGGTGCCGCGCTCTACACCGACGACCTCGTGCAGCGCACCAAGGACGTGCTGCACGCCTACCCGGTCCAGGTCATGAAGGCCCGCGGCACGGTCACCGCGCTGCGCACCGAGCCCGCGCTCGCCGTGCCCGGAGTGGTCCGGGTGCTGACCGGCGCCGACGTGCCGGGCGTCAACGACGCCGGTATGAAGCACGACGAGCCGCTGTTCCCCGACGAGGTCATGTTCCACGGCCACGCCGTCGCCTGGGTGCTCGGCGAGAGCCTGGAGGCGGCCCGGCTCGGCGCGGAGGCCGTCGAGGTGGAGCTCGACGAGCAGCCCGCGCTGATCACCCTGCGGGACGCGATGGCGGCGGAGAGCTACCACGGCGCCCGCCCGCTGATGGAGACCGGCGACATCGACGCCGGCTTCGCGGACTCCGCGCACGTGTTCACCGGGGAGTTCCAGTTCGCCGGCCAGGAGCACTTCTACCTGGAGACCCACGCGGCCCTCGCCCAACTCGACGAGAGCGGGCAGGTGTTCATCCAGAGCAGCACCCAGCACCCGTCGGAGACGCAGGAGATCGTCGCCCACGTGCTCGGCGTGCCCTCGCACGAGATCACCGTGCAGTGCCTGCGGATGGGCGGCGGATTCGGCGGCAAGGAGATGCAGCCGCACGGGTTCGCGGCCGTCGCCGCGCTCGGCGCCAAGCTGACCGGGCGCCCTGTCCGGTTGCGCCTCAACCGGACGCAGGACCTGACGATGTCCGGCAAGCGGCACGGTTTCCACGCCTCGTGGAAGATCGGCTTCGACTCCGACGGCCGCATCCAGGCCCTCGACGCGACGCTGACCGCGGACGGCGGGTGGAGTCTGGATCTCTCCGAGCCGGTCCTCGCCCGGGCGCTGTGCCACATCGACAACACGTACTGGATCCCCAACGCACGTGTCGCCGGTCGAATCGCCAGGACCAACACGGTCTCCAACACCGCGTTCCGCGGCTTCGGCGGCCCCCAGGGCATGCTGGTGATCGAGGACATCCTGGGCCGTGTCGCGCCGAGGCTCGGTCTCGACCCCGCCGAGTTGCGCGAGCGCAACTTCTACCAGCCGAACCAGGGCCAGACGACGCCGTACGGACAGCCGGTCACCCATGCCGACCGGATCGCCACCACCTGGCAGCAGGTCAAGGAGAACGCCGGCTTCGCCGACCGCCGGCGCGAGATCGCCGCCTTCAACGCCGCGCACCCGCACACCAAGCGGGCGCTCGCGATCACCGGCATCAAGTTCGGCATCTCGTTCAACCTCACCGCCTTCAACCAGGGCGGGGCGCTGGTGCTGATCTACAAGGACGGCTCGGTCCTGATCAACCACGGCGGCACCGAGATGGGGCAGGGCCTGCACACCAAGATGATCCAGGTGGCCGCGACCACCCTGGGCATCCCGCCGCACAAGGTCCGCCTCGCTCCGACCCGCACCGACAAGGTTCCCAACACCTCGGCGACGGCGGCCAGTTCGGGAGCGGACCTCAACGGCGGCGCCATCAAGAACGCGTGCGAACAGCTGCGCGGGCGGCTGCTGCAGGTGGCTGCCTCCCAGCTGGGCGCCAACGCCTCGGACGTACGCATCGTCGAGGGCGTCGCGCGTGCCCTGGGCAGCGACAGGGAGCTGGCCTGGGACGACCTGGTGCGCACCGCCTACTTCCAGCGGGTGCAGCTGTCGGCGGCCGGCTTCTACCGGACCGAGGGGCTGCACTGGGACGCCAAGACGTTCCGGGGCTCGCCGTTCAAGTACTTCGCCAACGGCGCCGCCGCGACCGAGGTCGAGGTCGACGGCTTCACCGGCGCGTACCGCATCCGGCGCGTGGACATCGTGCACGACGTCGGCGACAGCCTCTCCCCGCTGATCGACATCGGCCAGGTCGAGGGCGGGTTTGTGCAGGGCGCGGGTTGGCTGACACTTGAGGACCTGCGCTGGGACACCGGCGACGGGCCCAACCGCGGACGGCTGCAGACTCAGGCGGCGAGCACCTACAAGCTGCCGAGCTTCTCCGAGATGCCGGAGGAGTTCAACGTCACGCTGCTGGAGAACGCCACGGAGGAAGGCGCGGTCTACGGCTCCAAGGCCGTGGGCGAGCCTCCGCTGATGCTGGCGTTCTCGGTGCGGGAGGCGTTGCGGCAGGCCGTCGCCGCGTTCGGGCCCGGTGGGGTCGGCGTCGAGCTGGCGTCGCCCGCGACGCCGGAGGCGGTGTACTGGGCGATCGAGTCGGTTCGCCAGGACGGTGACGTCCGCGACGGCCACGCCGCGAACGGGCAGGCCGCGAACGGGCAGGCCGCGGGCGCCGGGGTCCGAACCGGCTCGGAAGCACTGAGCGGTGCCTGACATGACGTGGATCGCCGCGGTCGCGCGGTTGCGAGCACGCCGGGAGCCCGGCGTGCTGGTGACCGTCGCGGCCGTGCGCGGCCACGCCCCGCGGGACGCCGGCGCAAAGCTTGTCGTGGGGCAGACCGGGACCTGGGGCTCGATCGGTGGCGGCAACGTCGAGGCCGTCGCCATCGACCGGGCCCGGGAGATGATCGCCGCGCCCAGGCCGGGTCCGGAGCTGATGGAGTTCGCCCTGAACGACAAGGTGACCAACCAGCACGGCGTGCAGTGCTGCGGCGGCCAGGTCTCGGTGCTGCTCGAACCGCTGCCCGTGGTGCGGGCGGTGGCGATCTTCGGCGTCGGCCACGTCGGACTGGAGCTGGCGCGCATACTGGCACGTCAGGACCTCGACCTCCATCTGATCGACACCCGCTCCGAACTCCTCGCCGAGGAGCGGCTCGACGTGCTGACGGACGCGGTGGCGCAGGTGCACACGCATCACACGCCACTGCTGCCGGAGGAGGTGCTGGAGGAGTTGCCGCCCGGCACACACGTCCTGATCATGACCCATGATCACGCCGAGGACGCCGCGCTGTGCGACGCCGCCTTGCGCACCGGTCATCTCGGCTCCGTCGGACTGATCGGGTCGGCGGCCAAGTGGGCGCGGTTCCGCAAGCGCCTCGCCGAGGAGGGCGGCCACGACGACGCCGCGATCGACCGGATCAAGACGCCGATCGGGCTGGCCGACATCACCGGCAAGGAACCGGCGACGATCGCCGTCAGCGTCGCCGCCGACCTGCTGCGCACCTTCGAAGCCGACGGGAACTGAACGCCCTCACCCGGGCCCCGCACGGCGGCTGCTCGCGCTCGCGGGGCGCTTGGCCGGAACGGACCTCGCCCGGCCCGACGCGGGCCGGGCAGCCGAGGGTGCGAGCGTTCAGCGGACAGCCCGAGGCCCCCGACCGACTCATTTATATGAACCTACAAGGGGCGCCGACCGGCCGGCCGACTCCTTCATGGCTTTGGTGACTGACCTTCGACGCGCCCGGGCGGGTCTACTTGCGGTATTCCGGATGGACAGCACGTGAACAGGTCGCGGAAAGGTTCAGGCAACCGCGAACGCGAACCACAGTGCGACGGGGGTGAACGACGTACCCACACCCCGGTCTCGCCGGAGCTCTCACCGTTTGCAGAAGGAGTGACCGTGACCGCGCACACGCACGAAACGAGCATCCAGGAAGCAGAGCGCGCCTGGATGGACGAGGCCATCGGCCTTGCCACCAGCAGCGTGCAGAACGGCGGCGGTCCGTTCGGCGCGCTGATCGCCAAGGACGGCCAGATCGTCGCGATCGGCAACAACAGGGTCACTTCGAACCTGGACCCGACGGCGCACGGCGAGGTGAGCGCGATACGCGCCGCCTGCGAGAAGCTGAACACCTTCTCGCTCGAGGGCTGCGTCCTGGTCACCTCGTGTGAGCCGTGCCCGATGTGCCTCTCCTCCGCGCTGTGGGCGCGAGTCGACCGGATCATCTTCGCCGCCGACCGCGACGACGCCGCGGTGGCCGGCTTCGACGACCGCAAGTTCTACGACCTTTTCGAGAAGAAGCCCGCGGAGCTGTGGCCGATGGCGATCGAACGGGTGGAGATGCCGAACCGCACGGCGCCCTTCGACGCCTGGCTCGCCAAGTCCGACCGCATCGACTACTGAGCCCTGGCCCCGCCGCGCACCACCAGAAACGTCGCCGCCAAGCGGCCCCGGCCCCAGGCTCGGCCGACGCGAACCCCCGACCAGGCCTCCGGGCTGCCAGCCGAGACACCTGACATCTCGACAAGGCAACCCGGAGGCCTCCTTCGCGAACCGAACCGAACCGGACACCGAGGCCCGCGGCGGAGCGTTCGGGCGGCACCTGGCCCGCCCTGGTGCGCTCCTGCTCAACCTGTGGGAGTACGCGGGCTCACCTGCGGGCGGCCGCTCGCGCCTCCGCCAGATCGAGTGCGCGGTAGATCCGCGGCGGGGCGCGGGTTGCCGTGGAAGACCTGGCCGGTGTGCCAGGAGAGATGGTGCGTCGCCACAGGGCGGACTCCCGGCTGCGGGCCGATGAGCGGGCGGCCCGCGAGGGCTGTGACGTGCTCTCGGGCCGCGGGGCTGTGCCCGACGAAGCGCTGCGAGACGAGGATGCGGTGACTTCCCCCGCCCTCGGCTTCACTCGAGCGCGGGGCCGCCCGTCCGACACCGAGGACGCCCTTGTCGAAGAGCTTGTGGTGCAGCGAGCACAGACACAGGCCGTTGTCGACGTCATCCGGCCCACCGAACGCCCACCAGCGCACGTGCGCGGCCTCCAGCCCGACCGGCACCGCCCCGATCCGCCCGTCATAACCGCAGAAGGCGCATCGGTACTCGTAAGCCGTCAGTACCCGCTCCCGCATCCGCCGGTCCCTCCGCCGCCGCGCCGGCGACGCACGGCCTGTCTCTGCCGGCTCCAGCTCCAGTCCGACCGCTTCGCACAGCTCGCCGTGCAGAGAGGGTGGGAAGTGCCGGTCGAGTAGTAGGCGCGCCATCCGGTCCAGCAGTGACGGCTCCCGCCGAAGTGCCGTCCGCAGTTCCGACGTCAGCCGTCCCGCAGCCCCGGCTGCCCGCAGCTCACGCACCCCGCTCCCGGGACTGCCGGGCCCGCGGTCGGTGCGCACTTCCCACACGCCGTCGCTGACCAGATGGTGGAACGGGTACGCGGGCGTAGTCCGGTTGGGCGGACCGTACTCGGCCAGCAGCCGCTTGAGGTCCTCCTCCACCGCGCTGTAGAACAGCTCGCCGTCGGCATCCTCCTGGAACCGGCTGAGGGCGTAGAGCAGGAGTAGCGGCTTGTGGGGAGCACGCGTCCCGCCCTTGGTCCACTGCCTCAACGTCGCGGCCCGCTCCAGCCAGTCCATGACGGGCGATCGTAGTAGCGCCGTACGGAACGTCGGCATGGGCCCGGATCACTGGAGTGGCTGTCGGCGCCGCTGGCCCTGTCACACGCCCCGGGGCGACGCCGCCCGGATGAGGGGGAAGCCGGACGAGTCCTTCGGCTCCGAGGACCGCGTGGATGTCGACGACGACGGCGATCCGTGGGGCCGGGCATCGAGGGTCCAGGGTGGTGCGGGAGCGTCCTGACATGCGACGAAGCTGGGACTGCAGGTGAGGCGTGAACGGTGCTGGACGGAGGCGATGCAACCAGTAGTGCAACCAGGTCCTGTCCGTTCCAGCTCGGACAGGACCTCTGCGAGGGCGCGGCCACGGAGCGGCGGGGCCCGCCCTGGCTGCGCTGTCAGCGTTTCCTTTCGGAGCCGATACGCGGACGGAGCCCGCATGGGACGGACTGCGTTCAGGGATGTGGCGTATGGGATTCGACCTGATCCGGGGGTTTGTCCCGGCATCGGAGTGGGGCGCGAGGGAGACCTTCGGGCAGTCGTGGTCGGGGTGGCCGCGGGAGTAGGCTGGGGCTGGCGAGGGCATTTGTTGACCGGCTTCCATGTCGGTATCTCTCTCGCTTTCAGTGCCGGGCCGCATGCAGGGCCTGGGGATGGGTTGACACCATGACGGTGCTCACCACACGGCCTGCGCCGATCACGCCGACCACCAGGCCCGCCGACTATCCGCCGGTTCGGATCTCCCTCAGGCCTCCTGGCCCGCAGTCCGGGCTGCTTGACGGTGCCTGGTGGCCGCGATCCCGCGACTTGGCGCGCGAATTGCCGCCTCTGGCAGACCGGTTGGACGCGCTGTGGGGCCGTGTCACCCGCGTCGCGGTGAACCCGACGCACTGGCCCGTCGTGCCACGCAGGGTCCCCGTCAACGACCGGGTCATCAAAGTCGGTTGGTTCGCCGACGAGCAGGATCCGCACCAACTCCTGCTTCTCTCCTACCGCATTGGCCGCTGGGACTTGCTGGTCATTCCGCCGGAGACCGGCGAGGCGGCCGCCGAGCGGCTCATGGCCGCTGCCTCCGATCCGCGGATCGCACGTTCGGGCACCGCGCTCATGGCGGCCGAGTCGGACGGCCGGCTCACCGTTCCGGCTGCTGAGGCCGGCCCGCCGGGGGACCCGCAGGCGGAAGCGTGGGAGGCGGAGGGCGGCGCCACTACCGCACACGTCGGCGCGACCGGCGGGAGGTGATGTGGTCATGGAAACCGTGCTCACCATCGTCGGCGTCCTCGCGGTGATCGCGCTGGGTGTGTTCGTGATTCACCGCCTCAACGCCCAGCACGCGGATCGGATCGCATCGCGCCGTTACAGCAGTCGCCTCCCCGACCGCCGGAGCGGCCCGGGTTCCGCGGAGCGCCGACCGGGCAACGGGGCCCGCGACCGCCACGACCAGCGGGACGGAGGTCGCGAAGGTCGTCGACCGCGGCGCCGTGGCGTGAAGCGCGCGAGGGAGCACAAGGAGTGACCCCGGTGGGCGGCGCGGCACCGCAGAGCCGGGCCGCGCCGATCCCCGACGCGCGTGATACTGGAGGTGTCCGGTTGCCCGCCCGCACCGCTCCAGGGAACGCAGGGCCCTGCGGGCTGTCATTGGCCAAGGGCGGGCCCGGACCGCACCGGCCCGGATCAACAGCCCAGGAGGCGAACATGATCCATGCAGCCGACGTACGCGAGTGGCGCAACCACAACGTCGTCGACCCCAAGAACCACAAGATCGGCGCCCTCGAAGCGGTCTATGTGGACACCGCCACCGACGAACCGGCCATGGCCACGGTCCGCACCGGGCTCCCCACCCGCCACCGATTGACCTTCGTGCCCCTCGACGACGCGATCCTGGGGCCGGACTACGTCAAGGTCTCCTACGCGAAGGCGCTGGTGAAGAAGGCCCCCTCGGTCGGCATGGACGAGATTCTGCCCGCTGAGGCGGAGAAGGAGATCTTCCAGTACTACAACCTGACCTATCAGGTCGGTGCCGGCGGCGAGAGACAGCTCGCACGCCGCTGACCGCCCACGCTCACCCACCCGAAGGAGGCGTCCGCGTCATGGTTTTCTTCCTCCTCCTTGTTCTCGTCGCCGTGGTGCTGGGATTCGTCGGAGTCATAGCGGAGGGTCTCGGTTACCTGCTGATCATCGGTATCGCGGTCCTCGTGGCCGCCCTGGCCTTCGTCGCAGTGCGCTGGTCCCGCCGCTCCGGCCGCCGCCCCATCCGCTGACCGCCGCCCCATCCGCTGACCGCCGGCCCGTGGCCGCGTTGCCGACCGCGGTCGGATGTCGCCTGCCGGTCCCGTACACGGCGTCCAGACGAGGGCTGAGGCGGCGGACGGTCGCGGCAAGCGGGAGGCGGAAGTCGGCCGGGCTCTTCATGAAGCGGCGTCGCCGATGGGCAACGAGGCACAGCAGATGCTGGGTCTCGTGGCGGTCACGGCGATGGGGTGGCTCTGGGAACGGTGGCGACGCTGACCACCGCGGACGACTACTGACCCAGCCCGCACTTGTTGGCCGGCCCCGAGGTTCCGACGAACCTCGGGGCCGGCCAACAGAGTTCGAGCCTGCGCGAGCCCTGTTGAGTGTCAGTGGCCGTTCCTACCTCAGCCCCAGCAGCGTCCACCGGCGCTCGGCCAGCGCCGTGGAGCACGGCCTCACCCCGCTGTGGGTGGCGAACGACAGGGCGGCTTCCCTGATCGACCGAGCTCCGTGGGTGCGGGTCGACGACATGCCGTGGAAGGAGATCGCCGACGGCAAGGAGATGGTGATCCGCGGCGGCTACCGACACCTCGAAGTCTGGAAGTGCGTACCGAGCAGCGTGCGCCACTGCCTCGTCAGCGATGGCGCCGGCCACTGCGGCGGGATTCACGCGGACTGGTTCGTGCCCGCCCTGTGCCTTCCGGAGCGTAAGCCGGTGCACATAGAGGACTTGGTCCTGCAGAGCGCCACGGGTGAAAGCGTCCCGGTCTACATGCCGAACCGGGGGAACGGTCGCGCCGGCCGGCACATGTGGGTCTCGGCCGACGATCGTGCGCTGTGGCAGGAGCTCATCGGCGAAAGGACGCCTCTCCCGACAGTCCCGCACGAAGAGGAGGACGACGCGATCACCTTCGCGGGCCAGGAGGTCGACCGCGACTGCCGAGCAGGGGAGGAGGGCCGGTTCGTCAGCGACAGCCGGCCCCTCCGCGATCTCGACCAGCCGACCGGCGGCTTCACGCTTCCCCGTATGCCGGTCCAGCGCTCCCGCGAACCGACGAGCGTCACACCCGTTGAACGCGCCGCTGCCTCCGCCGCGCTGGGATGCCCGGTCTGGGAACTGGGGCCATGCGCCGGCTGCGGTCAGCTGATGCGGCGGTACGGGCGGAACGCTGCCATGTACTGCAACGGGTGCCGGTCCGTCCTCAACGGGCGGTAGACGGGAACTGCAACCAGAACTGCAACCACGAACGACGAAGGTCCCGGCCGCTGGGCGGTCGGGACCTTCGTTCAGCCCGGTGAGAGCTGGGCGGAGGATACGAGATTCGAACTCGTGAGGGGTTGCCCCCAACACGCTTTCCAAGCGTGCGCCCTAGGCCTCTAGGCGAATCCTCCGCCGCAAACAATACAAGACTCCGGGGAGTGGTCGCGAACTCGATCCCGGGTGCTCCGATCAGGTACTGTGGGCGCAGCCCCTCACGTGGCGCTATCTGACTGAACTCCCCCAGGGCCGGAAGGCAGCAAGGGTAGGTCGGCTCTGGCGGGTGCGTGGGGGGCGTTGTCGTTCCGTGACGCCCGGGGGGAGTGCGGGCGGGGCGGGATGTCGGTGGGCTCCGCTACGGTCGTAGGCGTGTCGTCCCTCGCTCTGTACCGCCGCTACCGTCCCGAGACCTTCGCCGAGGTCATCGGGCAGGAGCACGTGACCGATCCGCTTCAGCAGGCGCTGCGTAACAACAGGGTCAACCACGCGTACCTGTTCAGCGGGCCGCGCGGCTGCGGCAAGACGACCAGTGCGCGCATCCTTGCCCGCTGTCTGAACTGCGAGAAGGGGCCGACGCCGACGCCATGCGGGGAGTGCCAGTCGTGTGTGGACCTGGCGCGCAACGGCGGTGGTTCCATCGACGTGATCGAGATCGACGCCGCGTCGCACGGTGGTGTCGACGACGCGCGTGATCTGCGGGAGAAGGCGTTCTTCGGGCCCGCGTCGAGCCGCTACAAGATCTACATCATCGACGAGGCGCACATGGTCACCCCGGCGGGCTTCAACGCCCTGCTGAAGGTGGTCGAGGAGCCTCCGGAGCACCTCAAGTTCATCTTCGCGACGACCGAGCCGGAGAAGGTCATCGGCACGATCCGGTCGCGTACCCACCACTACCCGTTCCGGCTGGTTCCGCCCGCGACGCTGCGCGACTACCTCGCGCAGGTGTGCGAGCAGGAGCGGATCGCGGTGGAGGAGTCCGTGTTGCCGCTGGTCGTGCGGGCCGGGGCCGGGTCCGTGCGGGACTCGATGTCGGTGATGGACCAGCTCCTCGCCGGGGCGGGCGCGGGCGGTGTGACGTACGCCATGGCCACCGCGCTGCTCGGGTACACCGACAGCGCGCTGCTCGACTCCGTCGTCGAGGCGTTCGCCACGGGGGACGGGGCTGCGGCGTTCGAGGTGGTGGACCGGGTCGTGGAGGGCGGGCACGATCCACGGCGGTTCGTGACGGACCTGCTGGAGCGGCTGCGGGACCTGGTGATCCTGGCAGCCGTGCCGGACGCGGCGGAGAAGCGGCTGCTGGACGTGCCGGTGGACGTGCTGGACCGGATGCAGGCGCAGGCCTCGGCCTTCGGCGCCGCCGAGCTGAGCAGGGCCGCCGACCTCGTCAACACGGGGTTGACGGAGATGCGGGGGGCGACGTCGCCTCGGCTGCAGCTGGAGCTGATCTGCGCCCGGGTGCTGCTTCCGGCGGCGTACGGGGACGAGCGGTCGCTTCAGGCGCGGCTGGACAGGTTGGAGCGGGGAGTGGCGTTGGGCGGCGCCCCGCAGGCGGGTGGCGTCCAGC
>NZ_VJYK02000144.1 GCF_007097205.2 Streptomyces alkaliterrae | reverse complement strand
GATCAACCCCAGGCGGAATCCCGGTAGGTCGTGGGAGCGATGAGGCTCTGGCGCGCCTCCGTAGTTCCAGGGTCGCCCGCTTCCACCTTCTTGTGGAAGGCGGGGGAGAAGCCGATGAAAGCGACCAAGGAAAGGGTGGTCATGCGAAATACTGCCCGTCTCATTTCCTGCCCAAGGGTATTTCGACTGGTCGGGGGGTGGTGGGGGATGTGTCCAGTTCGGCCGGAGGTGGTCGCCACGCGGCCGTTGGCGAGAGTTCCACCGATCTGTCGGCACACACAAGGAAAAGTGCCGCAATCTAGATGCACTGCACGAAGATGTAAGGGGAGCACATGTGCAGAAAAGAGCACGAAGATACGCGAATCGACCACGTGGACATCTGTGACCGCGGTGTGAGCGTCTACCGGGAGGCGCTGCGGCACAGCCGGGTGACGGGCGAGGTGCCCCAGTGCGTGGTGGAGTTGGGCCTTCTGCGGCAGGCCACCGACGCCGAGGCGCTTGTCCCCGTACCGCCGGACGTCGCGCTGTTCAGCGCCACCCAACCCATCGAGCGGACGATCCTCGACAACCAGCACCGGCTGGCGGCGCTGCGGGTCGCCGTCTCCCGAATAGAGAGCGTGTACCTGGAGGCCCTGCAGGGCGACGCGCTTGTCCGTCGGCTGGTCGGACCCGACGTCATCAGCGCCGCGTTGGAACAGGCCGTCGGCGCCTGCACCACCGAGTTGCTGACCATGCAGCCCGGCGGGGGCCGGGCACCCGTCCTACTGGCCGAGGCCCTGACCCGCGACCTTGATCTCGCGGTCCGCGGCGTCCGGCAGCGCACCCTCTACCAGCACTCGATCCGCACCCACGGACCCACGCTCGCCTACGTGCAGCAGGTCACCGAGCACGGCGCGGAGGTCCGGACGGCGGAGGAACTGTTCGAACGACTCATCGTGTGCGACCGGGCGATCGCCTTCATCCCCAGCATCAGGGACCGCAGCACGGAAGCCCTGGCGATCCGGCACCCCGGCATCGTGCGCTACCTGGTCAGGTCCTTCGAGCACGTCTGGCACGGCGCCGAGCCCGTCGCCCTCACGCCCGGCGGGAGCCCCGACCCCCTCGCCGACGACATCCACCGGGCGGTGCTGCGCCTGCTCGTGAGCGGGTTCCCCGACAAGGCGATCGCCAAGCGGCTCGGCATCAGCCTGAGGTCCGTCGCCAACCACGTGCGGAGAGCGTCGGACTCGCTCGGCAGCCGGAGCCGGGCCGAGCTCGGCTATCTGCTCGCCGTCCGCGGCATCGTCCGGCCGGGCCACGGGATCGCCTCCGAGGGTGAGTCGGAGAGCGCCGGACCGCACCCCGCCGGCGACCCCCCGGACCTCCCCGAGCTCGACTCCCGGGACACGGTCCTCCCGGCCGGCTAGCCCCGGCGGTGCGGACACTGTGCGCTGTCATTCCGGCACGTGCCACGCACCGACCGGCGTGTGGGGGTTGCCGGCCGCAGGCCGGCTAGCCGGGCGGTGCCAGTAGGGCGTGGTGCTGGAGGCGGCCCTGGGGGCAGAGCAGCCAGGTGTGGGCGCCGAGGCCGGCCGGGTCGAGCAGTTCGGCGGCTTCGCCGGCGTGGCTGAGGGCGCGGAGGTAGCCGGCCGGGTCGCGGCGGGCCAGCTCCTGCGGCGGCCGTCGCCCGTCGACGCCGAGCGCGCGCAGCGCGTCCCGCTGGCTGAGCGAGGCGCCGCCGCCGGCGTGCGCGGCGCACGCGTCGAGGGCGACGTGTGCGGTCAGGTCGCGGGAGCCGTCCGGTACGGGCCGTGCGGTCCGGCCGTCGCGGTAGGCGGTGAGGGTGCCGAACAGCGGCCGGTCGTCCCTGGCGTGCGCGTAGTCCACGGCGACGGCGAGCCCGTCGGCGACGGTCTGGACGGCGTCCCGCCAGGCGGTGTCCCTGGGCAGGCCGATCTCGGCGCGCAGGCCTGGTTCGGGGTGGTCGTCGTCCAGCGGCCACCAGCGGCGCAGCCACTCCAGCTCCTCGCCCTCGACGTGTTCGCCGAGCCGTTCGGCGCCGTCGGCGGTGCGGACGAGGACGCGTCGCCAGACGCCGTCGCCGTCGGTCTCGGCGACCTCGCAGGGCACGTTGTCCAGCCACTCGTTGGCGAACAGCAGCCCGGTCACCCCCCTGGGCGGTTTGTCGGTCCACTCGATGCGGTGATCAAGACCCGGCGGGCGGGCGGCGCGTTCGACGGCGACGGGTCGCAGTCGTTCCGCGAGACCGGCCGGTGCGGAGGCGAGCACGCCGGTCAGCAGCTCGCCGCGCCCGGCGCCGACGTCGACGAACGTCAGTTCCGGTGGGCCGTCCAGCGCGGCGTCCACGCGCCGCAGCAGTTCGGCCACGGCCGCGGCGTACCGGGGCGAGGCGTGCACGGAGGTGCGGAAGTGCGCGGCGGGCGCCTCCCGCACGAAGAAGCCGTCAGGTCCGTACAGTGCGCGCTCGGTGGCGGCCCGCCACCCGTTCCAGTCGTCTGTCACGCGTTCACGTTAGAAGGCGGGGCGGGAGGACGTAGCGGCGGTTCCGGCCGACCCGGAGCCGACCCGGGGCCCGACCGGGGGCTGGTCGGCGGCTGTGCGGGGGCTGTGTCGGGGGCTCTGCCGGGAGTGGTCGCCCCGGGCCGGGGGAGGCCGGCATCCACCTTGCGGAGTAGCTGAGGCGTCAACGGATCGACCGGCGGGCTGACCCGGGAGGCCGTTCGGCCTGCCTACGCTGGGTGACGTGAACCGGCTCTATGAGTTCCTGCGCAGGCATCCCACGTGGGTCGACGGCTCCTGGGCCGCCGTCCTTGTGCTGCTCAGCATGCCCTACCTCCTGGCCGGTCCCGCCCACTACGTCGGCGACACCGAATGGCAGGACGTGGTGGGCCTGCTGGTGGTGGTCTGCCTCGCCCTGGTGGTGACGCTGCGGCGGCGCTTCCCGGAGCAGATGCTGATCCTGGCGACGGTCGCGGGCCTGGCCCAGGTCGCCAGCGGCGTGTTCGTGATGCCGATGAACGTCGCGATGCTGGTCATCGTCTTCACGGTCGCCGCGCGCACGGTGGTGTGGGCGTCCCGGTACGCGCTTGTGGCCGTCCTGGTGGCGCCGGCGCTCGCGGTCGCGTCCTGGGGGGAGGCGGAGGACACCGCCACGCTTGTCGCGCAGTTCCTGTTCTACCTGCTCTCCCTGGGCTTCGCCTGGGTGCTGGGCGACTCGCTGCGGACGCGCCGCGCCTACTACGCCGAGTTGGAGGAGCGGGCGGCCAGACTCGAGCGGGAGCGGGAGGCGCAGTCCCAGGCGACGGTCGCGGCCGAACGCACCCGGATCGCCCGGGAACTCCACGACGTCGTCGCCCACAACGTCTCGGTGATGGTGGTGCAGGCCGACGGCGCCGCGTACGTGATGGACACCGCGCCCGACCAGGCGAGGCAGGCCCTGGAGACGATCTCCAGCACCGGTCGGCAGGCGTTGACCGAGATGCGGCGGCTGCTGGGCGTGCTGCGAAGCGGTGAGGGCGGCGGCGGGGAGTACGTGCCGCAGCCCGGCGTCGAGCAGCTCAACGACCTGGTCGAGCAGGTCAGGGGTACCGGCCTGCCGGTGGACTTCCGCATCGAGGGCGCGCCGCGTCCGCTGCCGAGCGGCGTGGAGTTGACGGCGTATCGCATCGTGCAGGAGGCGCTGACCAACACCCGCAAGCACGGCGGTCCACACGTCGGCGCCACCGTACGGCTCACCTACGGGGACGACGCGTTGACGCTGCTGGCCGAGGACGACGGGCGCGGCGCGCCGGACGAGGTGCACAGCCGCGGCGGCGCCGACGGGCTCGGTCACGGGCTGATCGGCATGCGGGAGCGCATCGGCATGGTCGGTGGCAGCCTGGAGGCGGGGCCGCGCACCGGCGGCGGGTTCCGCGTCCGCGCCGAACTCCCCTTCAAGGGCGCGGGGTGAGAGCCGTCTCCCCGCGGCCGCTCGACTTCGCCGTGTCCCACGTCCTCTCGTGAACGTCCCCGAACCACAACAGGAGTCCGCTGAAATGACCGTGCGTGTCATGCTCGTCGACGACCAGGTCCTCCTCCGCACCGGTTTCCGCATGGTGCTCGCCGCCCAGCCGGACATGGAGGTCGTCGCGGAGGCGGGCGACGGCGCCGAGGCGCTGGAGATCCTGCGGGCCACCGCCGTGGACGTCGTCCTGATGGACATCCGGATGCCGAACGTCGACGGCGTGGAGGCGACGCGGCGGATCTGCGAGCTCGGCCAGGGCGGACCCGGCGATCCGAAGGTGCTGATACTGACCACCTTCGACCTCGACGAGTACGCCTTCGCCGCGCTCAAGGCCGGCGCCAGCGGCTTCCTGCTGAAGGACGTGCCGCCCGCCGAACTGCTCGCGGCGATCCGGGCGGTGGACAGCGGCGACGCCGTGGTGGCGCCCTCGACGACAAAGCGGCTCATCGACCAGTTCTCGCCGATGCTGCCGTCAGGGGCGCCGGAGCCGCAGGCGAAGGAGCTCCAGCGGCTGACCGAGCGGGAGCGCGAAGTGCTGGTGCTGATCGCGCAGGGGCTGTCCAACGGGGAGATCGCGAAGAAGCTCGTGCTGTCGGAGGCGACGGTCAAGACGCATGTGGGGCGCATCCTCACCAAGCTGGAGGTCCGGGACAGGGTGCAGGCCGTTGTCCTCGCCTACGAGACAGGTCTGGTGCGGGCCGGGGGCGCGTGACGACGACCGCCCCGGCGGCCCCCCCCGCTCGGGCCATGTCAGCGGAGGATCGCTTCGAGGAGGTCGCTGCCGAGGCGGGCGACCACGGGGACGTCCATCTGGTGCTGTACGTAGCGGCCCTGGCGGCGGGTGCGCAGCAGTCCCGCCTGGCGCAGCACCTTCAGATGGCGGGAGACCTCCGGGGCGCTGACCGCCAGCGCGGCGGCGAGCTCGCCGGTGGTGTAGGGGGCGCGGGCCAGATGGCGGCACAGCCGCATCCGCAGGGGGTGGGCCAACGCCTCCAGCCGTCGTTCCATGAGCTGGACGGAGTGCGGTCCCGGGCGCATCTCGGGGGCGGTGAGCGGGTATTCGATCACCGGTCGCCAGCCGGGGGCGTGCAGCACCAGCAGGTGCGGCCAGCCGAAGGTGGTGGGGACGAGGGTGACGCCCTGCTCGCTGCCGGCGTTGGCGTCGGTCCGGCCGTCGGAGAGCTTGTCGACGAGGATGCGGGTGCCGGGGCCGGTGTGGTCCACCGTCACGGCGGGGGAGACGGCGGCCAGCGCGTCGGCGAGTCCGTGCCGCTGGAGGAGTTCGGTCTTGCGGCGTGCGTCGGCGGCGAGTTGGGGCTGGACGCGCTGCCAGGTGTCGGCGAAGAACGCCTGGTCGCAGTCCTCGAAGAGGCGGCGTATCCAACTGCGCACGGTGGGCGGGTCGGTGAGCAGGTGGCGGGCGAAGTCGAGCTGTCTCGGGCCTCGGGCGGCGGCCCGGTCCAGCGCCCGCTCGCGGGCGGCGGGGTCGGCGAGCGGGGAGCGGCCCTTGCCGTAGTAGTCGGCGGAGCAGTTGATCTCCAGCGCGGCCTGGACGAAGCGTTCGTCGTCCATGGTGTCGAGGGTGTCGAGTTCCTCGGTGAGGGTGGCGCCGGGGCGGGCACCGGTCGGCAGCATGATGTCCGCCCTGGTGGAGCGCCACAGGAAGTCGGCCTCCGCCAGTCGGCCGGCGAGGTCCGGTTTGAGCTGGGCGGTCGTGGTGGTGGCCCACGCGTGCAGCCCCGGGTGGTGCCCCGGCTCGGAGAGCACGTGGAGGGCGGCCCCCAGCTCGGAGAGCGGTGAGGGCGCGAAGACGACGCGCTCGGCGGGGAGTCCGGTGATGTCGATGGCCACGCTCATGACGGACATCGTGCCGGGCGCCCGTCCGCTTCGGCACGTCGTTTGACGGGCTCGGTCAATCGGCGTGCCGAGGGAGGTCCGCCCGTCGCAACGTGAACGTCATGAGTCTCAACGCCGAATACTTCCTCGCCCTGCATCGCCTCGCCGAGCGCCGCGACCCGGCGGCGCCCGTTCCCGGAAGTGACGAGTGGTTCGCTCCGAAGGAACTGAGGGAGGCCTATCGGGAGGCTCGTCGGGAATCGCGTCGGGGGAATTCGTGGAGGCGGGCGCGGAGGGTGGGTCGGACGTGGTGGAGCCGGTGGTTCCGGACGGGGCGCACGGGCCGGCCGGTCCAGGCCAACGGCCGTCGGTGCCAGGCCTGATGCGGGGTGACAAGTTCTGCCCACGGGGCAACCCCGTGGGCCGGACGCGCGTCTGTCCGGTCAGCGTGAGGACTGCCCGGGAATGTTCCGGGAATTGGCCGTGCGCGGCCTTTCCGTGCCCTTTTGGAAAGGGCGTTTGACGGTTCTCTGTTGGCGCTTCTAATGTGCCGACGAACGTATCCGGTGCGATTCCTGGCGATTCGTCAGGGGCGTTTGTCGTGCCCGGATGGAGAACTCAGCGAGAAGAGAGCCACCCCCTCATGTCATTCCGTTTCACCACGAAGGCCGGGAAGCGTCTGGCCGCCGGCGGACTGGCGTCCGCCGCCGCGCTGTCGCTCGTCGCGGCCACCGCGCCGTCCGCGCACGCGATCATCGGCGGGACCGAGGTGTCGAACGACGCCTACCCGTTCATGGCCGGTGTCCTCTACAAGGGCAAGGGCAGCGCACTCAAGCGCCAGTTCTGCGGCGGCAGCCTCGTCGACGCGAGCGTCGTGATGACCGCCGCGCACTGCGTGGAGGGCGAGAAGGCCAAGGACCTCCAGGTGGTCGTCGGCCGGACCGTGCTGTCCGCGAAGCAGGGACAGATACGCGACGTCCGGAAGTCGGCCGGCAAGGGCGACCCCGGCGGCATCGTCATCCACCCGCGCTACACCAAGGGCAACGACGCCTACGACCTGGCCTTCCTGGAGCTGGCCAGGCCGGTGAAGGGCATCACCCCGATCAAGCTGCCCACCCAGGGCACCGACGCGCTCATCCGCCCCGGCCAGAAGGCCGTCGTCACGGGCTGGGGCAACACCGACACCGAGCTGCCCAACACCCCGGACCGGCTGCGCCAGGTGCGGGTGCCGATCCTGTCGCACGGTGAGTGCAAGGTGAGCTACAAGGAGTACAACAACAGGGTCAACTTCTGTGCGGGCGTCGAGGGCAGGGACTCCTGCCAGGGCGACAGCGGCGGACCGATCTTCCGCAACGTGCCGGGCCGGAAGGCGCCGATCCAGATCGGCGTCGTCTCCTACGGCGACGGCTGCGGCGGTCAGGGCGCGCCCGGCGTGTACGTCTCCACCAGCTCCGACCGGCTGTGGAAGACGCTGGGCGAGTCGCCGGAGGGCAAGCGACTCAAGAAGTCGCTGAACCGCCGCTGAGAGCGGCCCGCTGCGCGGGCCGTGGCGGTCCGCGCAGCGGGCGTCCGCGTTTTGCTGTGGCCGCCGGGGGCGTTCCGCGTGGGGTCGCGGCCGAGTTCCGCGACACCGCCGAGAAAAACGCGTGCTGGGCACGTGGGGTGGGTGGTCGGGGTTTTTTCGACGGCGTCGCTCCACTCGTCCACTCGTTCCGCTGCCGGGTGCACGTGGCGGGAGGCGGCCGGAAGGCGGGCTGACGGGCGGCTGGCTGGGGCGGCGCGTAGCATGGCGGCGATCGTCCGGTACCGATGACAACGCGGACTGGAACGGAAGGCACAGCTCAGTGAACGATCCACAGTCCCCGGGGCCGGTGCGCGCGGCGGACCGGCCCGCGCGCCTGACCGTCGGTGTGGTGGGAGCCGGCCGGGTGGGTCCGGCGCTGGCCGCCGCGCTGGCGCTTGCCGGCCACCGGCCGGTCGCCGCCTCCGGCGTCTCCGACGCCTCCCGTAGTCGCGCCGCCGAACTGCTGCCCGGCGTGCCGCTGGTAGAGCCCGCCGAGGTGCTGGCCAGGGCCGAGCTGGTGTTGTTGACGGTGCCGGACGACGCCCTGCCCGGGCTGGTCGCCGGGCTCGCCGAGACGGGTGCGGTGCGGCCGGGACAGCTTCTCGCGCACACGTCGGGGCGGTACGGCGTCGGTGTGCTCGAGCCGGCCTTGCGGGTCGGCGCGCTGCCGCTCGCGCTGCACCCGGCGATGACCTTCACCGGGACCTCGGTGGACGTGCAGCGGCTGGCCGGATGCTCGTTCGGCGTGACCGCGCCCGAGGAGCTGCGGCTGGCCGCGCAGGCGCTGGTCATCGAGATGGGCGGGGAGCCGGAGTGGATCGCCGAGGAGGCCCGCCCGCTCTACCACGCGGCGCTGGCGCTCGGCGCGAACCACCTGGTCACCCTGGTCGCCCAGGCGAGCGAGCTGCTGAAGCAGGCCGGGGTGCGGGCGCCGGACCGGATGCTGGGCCCGCTGCTCGGCGCGGCCCTGGACAACGCCCTGCGGTCCGGTGACGCCGCGCTCACCGGACCGGTGGCGCGGGGTGACGCCGGGACCGTCGCCGCTCACATCGCCGAGCTGCGCGCGCACGCGCCCGGCATGGTCGCCGGCTATATCGCGATGGCCCGCGCCACCGCCGACCGGGCGCTCGCCCACGGACTGCTCAAGCCGGAACTGGCCGAGGACCTGCTCGGGGTCCTCTCGGACGGGGAGCCCACCCGATGAACCAGCCCACGCCGCAGGGCGGCCCCGCGTTGCTGCACACCGCCGCCGGACTCCGCGCCTGGCCGCACGGCGGCCGGCGGGCCGTGGTGATGACGATGGGCGCCCTGCACGAGGGCCACGCCCGGCTGGTCCGGCGCGCCAGGGAACTGGTCGGCCGTAGCGGCCAGGTTGTGGTCACGGTTTTTGTGAACCCGTTGCAGTTCGGTGCCGGCGAGGACTTGGACCGCTACCCGCGCACGCTGGACGCTGACGTCGTGAAGGCCGCGGAGGCCGGTGCCGATGTGGTCTTCGCGCCGGGGGTGGAGGAGGTCTACCCGGGCGGTGAGCCGCTGGTGCGGATCAGCGCGGGGCCGATGGGGGAGCGGCTGGAGGGCGCCCACCGGCCGGGGCACTTCGACGGCGTGCTGACCGTCGTCGCCAAACTGCTCCACCTGACCCAGCCCGACCTGGCGCTGTACGGGGAGAAGGACGCGCAGCAGCTTGCGCTGATCACCCGCATGGCGCGGGACCTGAACTTCCCCGTCGACGTCGTCGGCGTGCCCACTGTGCGGGAGCCGGACGGGCTGGCGCTGTCCAGCCGGAACGTCTACCTGTCGGAGGAGGAGCGGGAACGGGCGCTGGTGCTCTCCCGCGCGCTGCTCACCGCCGCCGCGCGAGCGAAGGACGGCGCCCGGCCTCCCGAGGTACGCGGCACTGCCCGCCGGGTGCTCGCGGAGGCGTCGGGGGTCGAGGTGGACTACCTGGCGCTGGTCGACCCGGCGGACTTCGCGGACGTGGCGGAGGACCACCGCGGCCCGGCGGTGCTCGCGCTCGCCGCCCGGGTCGGCACCACACGTCTCATCGACAACGTACGACTCGACTTCGGGAGCACGGCATGACCGGTCCACGCACCGGCCCGCAGCAGCACGCCTCGCAGGGCGGTGCCTTCCCCGCGCTGCGGCTCGCCGCGCCCGAGCCGAGCTGGGCGATCGAGGCGGACGTCGCCGTCGTCGGTTCCGGCGTCGCCGGGCTGACCGCCGCGTTGCGCTGCGCAACCGCCGGGCTGCGGGTGGTCATCGTCACGAAGGCGCTGCTGGACGCCGGCTCCACCCGCTGGGCGCAGGGCGGCATCGCGGCCGCGCTGGGGGAGGGCGACAGCCCCGAGCAGCATCTGGCCGACACCCTGGTCGCGGGTGCCGGGCTGTGCGACGAGACCGCGGTGCGGCTGCTGGTCGAGGAGGGCCCGGACGCGGTCCGCCGCCTGATCGACAGCGGTGCCGTCTTCGACACCGAGCCGGGCACCGGCCGTATCGAGCTCACCCGGGAGGGCGGCCACCACCGGCGCCGCATCGCGCACGCCGGCGGCGACGCCACGGGAGCGGAGATATCGCGTGCGCTGGTCGCGGCCGTGCAGGACGTACGGGCCTCCGGCACGCCTGGCGGCGGGTCCATGGAGACGGTCGAGCACGCGCTGGTGCTCGACCTGCTCAAGGACGCGGCCGGCCGCACGGCCGGTGTCTCCCTGCACGTCATGGGCGAGGGGCAGCACGACGGGGTGGGCGCCGTGCACGCACCGGCCGTGGTGCTGGCCACCGGCGGCATGGGCCAGGTCTTCTCCGCCACCACGAACCCGGCCGTCTCCACCGGCGACGGTGTCGCGCTCGCGCTGCGCGCCGGAGCGGAGGTCAGCGACCTGGAGTTCGTGCAGTTCCACCCGACCGTGCTCTACCTCGGGTCGGACGCCGAGGGGCAGCAGCCGCTGATCTCCGAGGCCGTGCGCGGGGAGGGAGCCCACCTCGTCGACGCCGACGGCGTGCGCTTCATGGTCGGCCGCCACGAGCTGGCCGAGCTGGCGCCGCGCGACATCGTCGCCAAGGGCATCACCCGCCGCTGCCAGGAGCAGGGCGTGGAGCACGTGTACCTGGACGCCCGGCACTTCGGCGCGCGGATGTGGGCCGAACGCTTCCCGACGATCCTGGCCGCCTGCCGCGCGCACGGCATCGACCCGGTGACCGAGCCGATCCCGGTGGCGCCGGCCGCGCACTACGCGTCCGGCGGCGTCCGCACCGACCTGGCCGGCCGGACCACCGTGCCGGGCCTTTACGCGTGCGGCGAGGTCGCCTGCACCGGCGTGCACGGCGCCAACCGGCTGGCGTCGAACTCCCTGCTGGAGGGACTGGTCTTCGCCGAGCGCATCGCGGACTCCGTGGTGGGGGCCGCCTCCGACGGGGCCCGGCCCGGGCCGCCGGTGGCCGGTGGCCGTGAGCTGCCGCTGCCGCCGGCCGAGGCGCGCGGCGCGGTGCAGCGTGTCATGACGCGCGGCGCCGGGGTGCTGCGTTCGGCCGAGAGCCTGGCGACGGCAGCGGCCGAGCTGGCCGCCCTGGACCCGGCGGAGGCCGGAGCCGTGAAGTCCGCCGAGCCCGGCACCGAGACCTGGGAGGCCGCCAACCTGCGGCTGGTCGCCGCCGTGCTGGTCGCCGCCGCGCGGCGCCGCGCCGAGACCAGGGGCTGCCACTGGCGGGAGGACCACCCGGATTCCGACGACTCGCGCTGGCGCCGGCATCTGGTCGTTACGCTCGACCCCGGCGACCCGCGCGCCCTGACCGTGCGCACGACCGACGGCACCGGCTTCCCGCCGGTCGCCGACCATGCCGCCAAGCCCGCCGCAGAACCCGAGGAGACGCCGTGACCAGCCCCGACGAGCGCGCCCAGCGCCCCGACGACCCAGGGCGGCGGCCGTCCGGACCGTCGCTCGACCTGGAGCCCGCGGGCGGTTGCGGCGACGCCTGCGGCTGCGCCGGCGGCGAGAGCGCCGACGGCGTCGAGTGCGGTCTGGACCCGGAGCTGGTCCGGCTGCTCGCCGAGGCCGGCCTGGACCCGGTGCAGGTGGAGGACATCGCCTACCTGGCGCTCTCGGAGGACCTGGAGGA
Source organism: Streptomyces alkaliterrae (assembly GCF_007097205.2). Lineage (GTDB taxonomy): Bacteria > Actinomycetota > Actinomycetes > Streptomycetales > Streptomycetaceae > Streptomyces > Streptomyces alkaliterrae. Next base: position 2,286 of record NZ_VJYK02000144.1, on the reverse strand, counting down.
GGGCCTGGGCGACGTCACGACCGTGGCGACGATCGCCGAGGACGCGGTCGCGACCGGGGACTTCACCGCCCGGCAGAGCGGTACGGTCGCCGGGCTGCGGGTCGCCGAGGCGGTGCTGTCGGTGGTGTGCGCGGAGGACTTCGAGGTCGAGCGGCACGTCGAGGACGGCGACCGCGTCGAGCGCGGTCAGAGGCTGCTCACGGTGCGCGCCCGTACCCGCGACCTGCTGACCGGTGAGCGCAGCGCGCTCAACCTGCTGTGCCACCTGTCCGGCATCGCTACGGCGACGCGTGCCTGGGCCGACGCCCTGGCCGGTACCGGCGCGAAGGTTCGCGACACCCGTAAGACGACGCCGGGCCTGCGGGCCCTGGAGAAGTACGCGGTCCGCTGCGGCGGCGGCGTCAACCACCGCATGTCGCTGTCCGACGCGGCGCTGGTGAAGGACAACCACGTCGTCGCCGCCGGCGGGGTCGCCGCCGCGTTCAAGGCCGTGCGCGAGGCGTTCCCGCAGCTGGCGGTGGAGGTCGAGGTGGACCGGCTCGACCAGCTCGAACCGGTGCTCGCCGAGGGCGCCGACCTGATCCTGCTGGACAACTTCACGCCCGAGGAGACCGCCGCCGCCGTGGCGCTGGTCGCGGGCCGCGCGCGGCTGGAGTCCTCCGGCGGGCTGAGCCTGGAGCGCGCGGCCGAGTACGCCCGCACCGGCGTCGACTACCTCGCCGTCGGCGGCCTCACCCACTCCTCGCCGATCCTCGACATCGGCCTGGATCTGAGGGAGGGCGTCTGACGATGCTGCTCACCATCGACGTCGGCAACACGCACACGGTCCTCGGCCTCTTCGACGGCGACGACATCGTCGAGCACTGGCGCATCTCCACCGACGCCCGCCGCACCGCCGACGAACTGGCCGTCCTGCTCCAGGGCCTGATGGGCATGCACCCGCTGCTCGGCATGGAACTCGGCGACGGGATCGACGGCATCGCGATCTGCTCGACCGTGCCGTCCGTGCTGCACGAGCTGCGCGAGGTCACCCGCCGGTACTACGGCGACATCCCGGCCGTGCTCGTCGAGCCGGGCGTGAAGACCGGCGTGCCGATCCTCATGGACAACCCCAAGGAGGTCGGCGCGGACCGCATCGTCAACGCGGTCGCCGCCAACGAGCTGTACGGCGGGCCGAGCATCGTCGTGGACTTCGGCACGGCCACCACGTTCGACGCGATCTCCGAGCGCGGGGAGTACGCGGGCGGTGTCATCGCGCCCGGTATCGAGATCTCCGTCGAGGCGCTGGGCGTGCGCGGCGCGCAACTGCGGAAGATCGAGCTCGCCAAGCCGCGCGGTGTCATCGGCAAGAACACCGTCGAGGCGATGCAGTCCGGCATCCTCTACGGCTTCGCCGGGCAGGTCGACGGCGTCGTGAACCGCATGGCGCGGGAGCTGGTGGGCCCGGACGGCGACCCGGACGACGTGACCGTCATCGCCACGGGCGGGCTGAGCCCGATGGTGCTCGGCGAGTCCACGGTGATCGACGAGCACGAGCCCTGGCTGACGCTGATCGGGCTGCGCCTGGTCTACGAGCGCAACGCCTCCCGCCTGTAGCGTCCCCGCACGCACTGCCGCACACCCCGGTCCGACGGCTCGTCCGGACCGGGGTGCGCGCGTTGTTCAGGGCATTTCGTCCGATTAGCGCTTATCGTCACACTATGCCCACTCCACATGGTTCCCGAGGCGGAATGGCCTTCAGTGCCGACGAGCTGCGTGTGCTCCGGCGCGCCCTGGCCAACGCCGCTCAGCCCACGCTCGTTTCGGACCATGAGGTCCGCGCCTGTATGCGGCTCGCCCGAGCCGTGGACGAGACGGCCGCCGAAGCCGCCAGAGCGCGAGCCTTCCTCCTCGCCGACCTGGAGCGGTACCGCACCGCCCTGCCGGGTTCGGCGGCCGGCTATCTGGCGCAGCTCCAGGAGGCCCTGTCCGCGGGCTACGTCCCCACCGACGAGGACCTGAGCGCGCTGCGCGGCCTGTGCGCCGAACGCACCGGCCCCTACGAGGCCGCCCGGCGGGCGATGCTGCTCGTCCGCGCCGCGCTGCCGGGCGTCCGCGGCCCGCTGCTGCTCCTGCCCGGCGGCCTGCCGGACGGCCCGCCCGGCGGCACCTCCGCGGGTGAGCCCGCGTCCCGCCCCGGCACGCCGCCCGGCCGCCTCCCGGAGGACCGGCCCGGCGGGCACCCGGTGACGGTGGCGCCCCGCTGCGCGGACGACGGCGAGTCCAAGCCGCGTCCCGAGCCGAAGC
>NZ_VJYK02000143.1 GCF_007097205.2 Streptomyces alkaliterrae | reverse complement strand
CCCTCCACCACCCCTAAGGAGAACAGGCCACCATGGACGCCGTAACCCACGTCCCCGCCCCGTACAACGAGCCCGTGCACTCCTACGCGCCGGGCAGCCCCGAGCGGGCCCGGCTGGAGCGCAAGCTCAAGGAACTCGCCGACAACCCGATCGACCTCCCCATGACCATCAACGGGGAGAAGCGGATGGCCGGCGGCGAGCGTTTCGACGTCGTCCAGCCGCACAACCACCGCGCCGTGCTCGGCACCTCCGCGCACGCCACCCGGCAGGACGCCCAGGACGCCATCGACGCCGCCCTGGCGGCGGCGCCCGCCTGGCGCGCCACGTCCTTCGACGACCGCGCGGCGATCATCCTCAAGGCCGCCGAGCTGCTGTCCGGCCCGTGGCGCGAGACCATCGCCGCCTCCACGATGCTCGGCCAGTCCAAGACCGCCCAGCAGGCCGAGATCGACGCGCCCTGCGAGCTGGTCGACTTCTGGCGCTTCAACGTGCACTTCGCGCGCGAACTGCTCGCCGAGCAGCCGCCCATCCAGCCGAACGGCGTGTGGAACCGCTTGGACCACCGCCCGCTGGAGGGCTTCGTCTACGCGATCACGCCGTTCAACTTCACCGCGATCGCCGGCAACCTGCCGACCGCGCCTGCGCTGATGGGCAACGTCGTCGTCTGGAAGCCGTCCCCGACGCAGACCCACTCCGCCGTGCTGCTCATGGAGCTGCTGGAGGAGGCCGGCCTGCCCAAGGGCGTCATCAACCTGGTGACCGGCGACGGCAAGGAGGTCTCCGAGGTCGCTCTGCCGCACCCGGAGCTGGCCGGCGTGCACTTCACCGGCTCGACCGCCACCTTCCAGTACCTGTGGCAGCAGGTCGGCAACAACATCGCCGGCTACCGCTCCTACCCGCGCATCGTCGGCGAGACGGGCGGCAAGGACTTCATCGTCGCCCACCCGACCGCCGACCCGGCCATCCTCAAGACCGCCATCACCCGCGGCGCCTTCGAGTACCAGGGCCAGAAGTGCTCGGCCGCCTCCCGCGCCTACGTCCCGCGCTCCCTGTGGGACGGCGGCCTGCGAGACGACCTGGTCGCCGAGACCGAGGGCCTGACCATGGGCGACGTCACCGACCTGTCGAACTTCGTCGGCGCGGTGATCGACGACCGGGCCTTCGCCAAGAACAAGGCGGCCATCGACCGGGCCAAGGAGGACCCGACCTGCGAGATCGTCGCCGGCGGCGGCTACGACGACTCGGTCGGCTACTTCGTGCGCCCGACCGTCATCGTCTGCTCCGACCCGGAGAACGAGGTCTTCCGGACGGAGTACTTCGGCCCGATCATCGCAGTCCACGTCTACGAGGACGGCGACTTCGACCAGGTCGTCGACCAGATGGAGTCCGTCTCCGCCTACGCCCTCACCGGTGCGGTGCTCGCCAAGGACCGGGCCGTCGTCGCCGAGGTCTCCGAGAAGCTGCGCTTCGCCGCCGGCAACTTCTACGTCAACGACCGGCCGACCGGCTCCATCGTGGGCCAGCAGCCGTTCGGCGGCGCCCGGGCCTCGGGCACCAACGACAAGGCCGGCTCGAAGTTCAACCTGCTGCGCTGGATGTCGCCGCGGGCCATCAAGGAGACGATGGTCGCGCCGACGGACTACCGCTACCCGCACATGGGCTGACCCTTCCGGTCCCCCGCGACGTGAGCCCCCACCCGGCTCACCGGGCCCGCCGGCCGCGACTCCCCTCGCGTCCGGCGGGCCCGACCGTCTCCGGCCGTGTCACACCGCGAGCGCCACGACCAGCTCCTCGTCCTCCCGCTCGCCGGTCGGCGTGAAGCCCAGCGACTCGTACAGCCGGGCCGCCGCCCGGTTCCGCGGGTGGTAGGACAGCCGGACCTCACGGCAGTCGGGCCGGGAGGCGAGGCGCGCGAGCAGCGCCCGCACCGCCGCGCGGCCGGTTCCCCGACCCTGCTCGGCGGCGTCCACCACCATCCCGCCGATCCAGTACGCGCCGCCCTCGGCGTCGTGCGCCCACATGACGTGGCCGACGACCCCGCCGTCGGCGAGAACGGCCAGCGAGTTCCACAGCCCGCCGCGCGCGGACAGCAGCAGATAGCGGGCGGCCAACGCGGCGACGAACTCCCGCTGGTCGTCGTGCGGTGCCACGTCGGCGACGGCGCGCCAGTTGTCGTCGTCCACCTCGGCGAGGGTGACGACCCGGCCCAGCCCGTCGGCGAAGGGCGGCCGGTCCACGAAGTTCTCGGTTTCTCTCACAGCCGGACATACGATCACAGGGCGGAGGCCGGCGGCACGCCCTTTTGGCGCCGCCGCTCCGGGGTTTCCCACGATCGACGAGGAGGCTGCCGTGGTGTCGGTGCGAGGCCTGACGGTCCGTGCGGTGCTGTGGGACGTGGACGACACACTGTTCGACCACACCGGCGCCGACCGCGCCGCCGTGCTCGGCCATCTCGCCGCGACGGGCCTGCTGTCCGGATACGTCTCCGCCGAGGCCGCCTGGCGGCGCTGGCAGGAGGTGGCCGACGCGCAGCTCGCGGCACTCTCGGCCGGCGAGGTCGACTACGCCGGTCACCGCAGAGCCCGGGCCAGGGCCTTCGCCGGGCCGCTCGGGGACGCCGAGGCCGACCGCTGGTTCGACGCCTACGTGGCCCGGTACGAGGCGGCCTGGGCGCTCTTCGACGACGTGCCGCCGGTACTGGACGCGCTCGGCGGCCGCTACCGGCACGCCGTGCTCTCCAACGCGGCGACCACCGCCCAGGACCGCAGACTGCGGAGGCTCGGCATCCGGGACAGGTTCGAGGTGGTGCTGGGCGCCGACGCGCTCGGCCGCGCCAAACCGGACCCGGAGGCGTTCCGCACGGCCTGCCGCTGCCTGGGCCTGGCGCCGGGGGAGGTGCTGTACGTCGGGAACGACCTGGCGACCGACGCCGAGGCGGCGCACGCCGCCGGACTGGCCGCCGTCTGGCTGGACCGGGAGGGCGCGCGCGCTCCCGGCGGCGTACCGCGCGTGCGCGGCCTGGACGAGTTGCCGGCGCTCCTCGAAGGGCCGGCTCCCGGTGGTGTGCCCGGGCCGGGTACAGGGGACCGCCCGACCGGCTGACGGAGGCGGGCCGGGTTCAGCGTTCGCCCGTGCGGGCGGGCCAGAACGCCAGGAGCCCGCCGACGAGCGTGAGCGCGAGGTAGCCGGCCGGCGGCACGTCGGCGAAGGTGTGGACGAAGCCCATCGCCCGGTCCCGCAGTACCAGCCCGCCGAAGCCGAGCACACCCTGGATGAGGATCACATAGCCGAGGATCTTGAGCATGCGTCCACGATGCCGGTCAGTCCCGCTCGTCCGCGTCCTGACCAGGGCTGATCTTCCGGCGCCGGGTACCTCGAAGGGTGTACCCCGCAGGGTGTGGACCGGCTCGCCGCCTCCCCTTCGTCTCACATAGTAGGAAGGCCAACTATTTGGCGAGACATCACAGCCGATCGCTTCTACCTTGGTAGTAGCCGAACCAGTCGCTCCATCGAGCGGTTGGCGGATGTGGAGCGGTGCTCTGCCGCAGGTGACCCCTGCCGCGCCGCGACCCCCGCCCCCTTTTCCGGCCGTATGAATCCGTCTCTCTCTCGGGGTCTACTGCTGAAGGAGCCCTCCCATGGACGCCACCGCCCACCGCCGCGCCCGTCACGCCTCCCGTTCCGGCGAGACCGACCGAAAGAACGCCGCAGCCGCCCTGCAGCGCGCCCTGGACCGCCGGGACAACGGCGGCGCCACCGGACACTGACCGTCGCCCGGTCCGCGCCCACCCCTCGTGCAGCTCGACGCAGGGGGGCGCGGACTGCGCGGACACGCGCCTCCCGGCGGCGCCCTGTCCGCATCATGGACGACGTCATGTCATGAACTGGGACGAGGAGTAGGGTCGCCGCATGGCGCGCAGCATCAATCTCGCAGTGATCCCCGGTGACGGTATCGGCCGTGAGGTCGTGGCCCAGGGGCTGAAGGTCCTCAGCGCGGTCCTCCCGCAGGACGTGAAGCTGGAGACCAAGGAGTACGACCTCGGAGCGCGCCGCTGGCACGCCACCGGGGAGACCCTGCCCGACGCGGAGCTGGAGGCGCTGCGCTCGCACGACGCGATCCTGCTCGGCGCGATCGGCGACCCGTCGGTGCCGTCCGGCGTGCTGGAGAGGGGCCTGCTGCTCAAGCTCCGCTTCGCGTTCGACCACTACGTGAACCTGCGGCCCTCCAAGCTCTTCCCCAACACCGCGAGCCCGCTCGCCGGTGACCCGGAGATCGACTTCGTCGTCGTCCGGGAGGGCACCGAGGGCCCCTACGTCGGCAACGGCGGCAGCCTGCGCACCGGCACGCCCGCCGAGGTCGCCACCGAGGTCAGCCTGAACACCGCGCACGGCGTCGAGCGGGTCGTCCGCGACGCCTACGAGCGGGCCGCAGCCCGTCCGCGCAAGAAGCTCACGCTGGTCCACAAGAACAACGTCCTGGTGTACGCCGGCCACCTGTGGAAGAACATCTTCGACCGGGTGGGCGAGGAGTACCCCCAGGTCACCACCGACTACCTGCACGTCGACGCCGCGACGATCTTCCTGGTCAACGACCCGGCCCGGTTCGACGTGATCGTCACCGACAACCTGTTCGGTGACATCCTCACCGACCTCGCCGCCGCGATCACCGGCGGCATCGGCCTGGCCGCCTCGGGCAACATCAACCCCTCGGGCGCCTTCCCCTCGATGTTCGAGCCGGTGCACGGCTCCGCCCCGGACATCGCCGGGACCGGCAAGGCCGACCCCACGGCGACCATCCTCTCCGTGGCGCTTCTGCTCGACCACCTCGGCCACCGCGCCGAGGCGGCCCGTATCGAGGAGGCGGTCACCGCCGACCTCGCGGAGCGGGCCGGCGCGCCCGCGCGGACGACCGACGAGATCGGCGACGCGCTCGCGGTACGCGTGGCGAACTGACACCGGCATTCCGCACGCGACGCGGCGGCCGGGCACCAGCTCCCGGCCGCCGCGTCGCGTTGTGCGGCCGGGCGCGCGACGATCGATCACCTCACCGGACCGACCGCCGCGGCGTCACCTTCCCGACCCGTCTCCTTGACGCGGACTCCCACGCGCGATAATCGAACCTGGGGCCGCGCGAGAAGGAGCCAGCCGGACGTCGACGTACGTGAGCGGTCCACCAGGCAACGGAAGTGAAGGACGCGCCCATGACGACGCCTCGTATCGAATTCGACCTCACGCCCTCGGCGAACCCGCTGCCGGCCGCCGAACGCGAGGCGGTGCTGGCGAACCCCGGCTTCGGCCGCCGATTCACCGACCACATGGTCACCATCCGGTGGACCGAGGCCAAGGGCTGGCACGACGCCCAGCTCACGCCCTACGCGCCGCTGGAGATCGACCCGGCGAACATGACGCTGCACTACGCGCAGTCCATCTTCGAGGGGCTGAAGGCGTACCGGCAGCCGGACGGCTCGGTCGCGGTGTTCCGCCCGGACGCCAACGCCCGCCGCTTCCAGCGGTCCGCCCGCCGGCTGGCGATGCCGGAGCTGCCCGTCGAGACTTTTGTCGAGGCCTGCGACCTGCTGGTGAACCAGGACAAGGAGTGGGTGCCCGGCGTCGGTGAGGAGTCGCTGTACCTGCGCCCGTTCATGTTCGCCGCCGAGGTCGGACTCGGTGTGCGGCCCGCGAACGAGTACCTGTTCATGGTGATCGCCTCGCCGGCCGGGCCGTACTTCCCCGGTGGCGTCAAGCCGCTGTCGGTCTGGCTGTCCGAGGAGTACGTCCGGGCGGCTCCCGGCGGCACCGGCGAGGCCAAGTGCGCGGGCAACTACGCCGCCTCCCTGATGGCGCAGGCGCAGGCCGCCGCACACGGCTGCGACCAGGTCGTGTGGCTCGACGCCATCGAGCACCGCTGGGTCGAGGAGATGGGCGGCATGAACCTGTACTTCGTGTACGGCAGCGGTGCCGACGCGAAGGTCGTCACACCCGAGCTGACCGGCACGCTGCTGCCCGGCATCACCCGCGAGTCGCTGCTGTCCATCGCCTCCGACCTCGGCTACCGGACCGGTGAGGTGCGGATCTCCACCGAGGAGTGGCGCGAGGGCAACGCGGACGGCTCGATCACCGAGGTCTTCGCCTGCGGCACCGCCGCCGTCATCACCCCGGTCGGTTCGGTGAAGTCCAACGGCGCGAACTGGACCGTCGGCGACGGCCAGCCCGGTGAGATCACCATGCGGCTGCGCGAGAAGATGCTCGCCATCCAGTCGGGCCAGGCCGAGGACGTCCACGGCTGGATGCACCGGCTGGGCTGAACCCGCTCTCCCGCTCGGGCCGCCCGCGTCCACCGCGGGCGGCCCGAGCGGTGTTCGAACGCCGGTGACGCCGCCCGGAACGTCACTTTCGGCACCCGCTGATCCGGAATGTGAGACGGTCCGCGGTCGCTCGGCGGCGGTGTGCAAGAATCGCCGCGTGCTTTCGACCGTCATGATTATCGGCGACAGCGCGCCGGTCCTCAGTGATCGTTGACCGCAGTCAGACCCCATGCGGCGACGGACACCGTGTCCCAGACCCGCGCGCAGACCTCTCGCACCCGCGAGGGGTCGTTTTGTTTTCCGGCCCCCACCCCGGCCGGTCGGCGCCGCGCGCGATGATGGGGACAAGTGGAGCCACGTCTTCCGGACCCACTCGTTATCTCCTAGGAGACCAGCAGCATGACCACGGCCGTCCCCGACGACTCCTTCCACGTCTTCGACACCACGCTGCGCGACGGCGCCCAGCGTGAGGGAATCAACCTCACCGTCTCCGACAAGCTGACCATCGCCCGGCACCTGGACGAGTTCGGCGTGGGCTTCATCGAGGGCGGCTGGCCCGGCGCGAACCCGCGGGACACCGAGTTCTTCGAGCGCGCCCAGAGCGAGATCGAGTTCCGCCACGCCCAGCTCGTGGCGTTCGGTGCCACCCGCAAGGCGGGGGTACGGGCGGCCGACGACCGCCAGCTCGTCGCACTCGCCGACTCCGGCGCCCCGGTGGTCACCATCGTGGCGAAATCGCACGACCGGCACGTCGAGCTGGCGCTGCGCACCACGCTGGAGGAGAACCTGGCCATGATCCGCGACTCCGTCGTCTACCTGCGCGAGCGCGGCCGGCGGGTGTTCGTGGACTGCGAGCACTTCTTCGACGGCTACCAGGACAACCCCGACTACGCCAAGCAGGTCGTGCGCACGGCGCACGAGGCCGGCGCGGACGTGGTGGTCCTGTGCGACACCAACGGCGGCATGCTGCCGGCCCAGGTGCACGCCGTGGTCCGGACCGTCCTGAACGACACCGGCGCCAGGCTCGGCGTGCACGCCCAGGACGACACCGGCTGCGCGATCGCGAACACCCTCGCCGCCGTCGACGCCGGCGCCACCCATGTGCAGTGCACCGCGAACGGCTACGGCGAGCGGGTCGGCAACGCCAATCTCTTCCCCGTCGTCGCCGCCCTCCAGCTCAAGTACGGACGCACGGTCGTGCCGCCGCGGGCGCTGCCGGAGATGACCCGGATCTCCCACGCCATCGCCGAGGTCGTCAACCTCACGCCCGCCACCCACCAGCCGTACGTGGGGCTCTCCGCGTTCGCCCACAAGGGTGGTCTGCACGCCTCCGCGATCAAGGTCGACCCGGACCTGTACCAGCACATCGACCCCGAGCTGGTGGGCAACTCGATGCGGATGCTGGTCTCCGACATGGCCGGCCGCGCCTCCGTCGAACTCAAGGGCAAGGAGCTGGGCTACGACCTGGCGGGCGACCGGGAGCTGGTCGGTCGCATCGTCGACCGGGTCAAGGAGCAGGAGCTGCGCGGCTACACCTACGAGGCGGCCGACGCCTCGTTCGAGTTGCTGCTGCGCGACGAGGTGCACCGCGGCCGGACGGCGCCCACCGGCGGCGAGGCCGGCGCGGCCGCCGGGGCGCCGCGCTTCTTCCGGGTGGAGTCCTGGCGGGCGATCGTGGAGGACCGCCCCGACGGCAGCCACGCCAACGAGGCGACCGTCCGGGTGTGGGCCAAGGGCGAGCGGGTCGTGGCGACCGGCGAGGGCAACGGCCCGGTGAACGCGCTGGACCGCGCGCTGCGGGTGGCGCTGGAGGGCGTGTACCCCCAACTCGCCCGGATGGAGCTGGTCGACTACAAGGTCCGGATCCTGGAGGGCCGGCACGGCACCCAGTCCACCACCCGGGTGCTGATCTCCACCTCCGACGGCACCACGGAGTGGTCGACCGTCGGTGTCGCGGACAACGTCATCGCCGCCTCCTGGCAGGCGCTGGACGACGCGTACACCTACGGACTGCTGCGCGCCGGAGTGGCACCCTCCGAGTGACCCGCGCACCCCGGGCGGTGCCGCCGGTGCCGCCGGAGGCGACGGACGGACGATACGGTGGGACGGCTTCCACAACCGGCGTCCGGCCGTCCACCAACGGCGGCACCGGGGTCCGGCGAGTGACGGAACGGCGACGACTGTGGGAACTCCACAGGTACAGAGCCCATTAGTGCAGGGAACCGGTGCCTCGACCCCCACATTGTGTGGTGGTTCTGTCCAGCACGACCATGAATCGCCGGTGGAGACTGTACGAATCCAACGAGGTACTCGGCGACTCGCGTTTCGTAGGGTCTATACATGACCGAAGCGCCCCAGACCTCAGCCGTGGCCACCGACGCGCGAGGCCGTACGGCCGAGCTGCACGCGATCCGTGCGCAAGCCCACCAGGGTCCCAGCGAGCGCGCGACCGAGGCGCAGCACGCGAAGGGCAAGCTGACCGCGCGTGAGCGTATTGCTCTGCTGTTGGACGAGGGTTCGTTCAACGAGGTGGAGACGTTGCGTCGGCATCGGGCGACGGGTTTCGGTTTGGAGGCGAAGAGGCCGTACACCGATGGTGTGGTGACGGGTTGGGGGACGGTGCACGGGCGGACGGTGTTCGTCTACGCGCATGATTTCCGGATCTTCGGTGGCGCGTTGGGTGAGGCGCATGCGCAGAAGATCCACAAGATCATGGACATGGCCATTGCGGCGGGTGCTCCGCTGGTGTCGTTGAACGACGGTGCGGGTGCGCGTATCCAGGAGGGTGTGTCCGCGCTGGCCGGTTACGGCGGCATCTTCCAGCGGAACACCCGCGCCTCGGGTGTGATTCCGCAGATCTCGGTGATGCTCGGCCCGTGTGCGGGTGGCGCGGCGTATTCGCCGGCGTTGACGGATTTCGTGTTCATGGTGCGGGACACCTCGCAGATGTTCATCACCGGTCCTGACGTGGTGCAGGCGGTGACGGGCGAGCAGATCAGCCAGAACGGCCTGGGCGGCGCGGACGTGCACGCGGGTACCTCGGGTGTGGCGCACTTCGCGTACGACGACGAGGAGTCGTGTCTGGAGGAAGTCCGCTTCCTGCTGTCGATGCTCCCGCAGAACAACCGGGAGAACCCGCCCGTGGTGGAGTCCGCGGACCCCGCCGACCGGCGCGGCGACGCGCTGCTCGACCTCGTACCGGCCGACGGCAACCGCCCGTACGACATGCACAAGGTCATCGAGGAGATCGTCGACGACGGCGAGTACCTGGAGGTCCACGAGCGCTGGGCGACGAACATCGTCTGCGCGCTCGCCCGGCTGGACGGCCAGGTGGTCGGCATCGTGGCCAACCAGCCGCAGTCCCTCGCCGGCGTCCTGGACATCCACGCCTCGGAGAAGGCCGCGCGTTTCGTCCAGATGTGCGACGCCTTCAACATCCCGATCCTGACGCTGCTGGACGTGCCGGGCTTCCTGCCGGGTGTCGACCAGGAACACGGCGGCATCATCCGGCACGGCGCGAAGCTCCTCTACGCCTACTGCAACGCCACCGTGCCCCGCATCTCCGTCGTGCTGCGCAAGGCCTACGGCGGCGCCTACATCGTCATGGACAGCCAGTCCATCGGCGCGGACCTCACCTACGCCTGGCCGACCAACGAGATCGCGGTGATGGGCGCCGAGGGCGCCGCGAACGTCATCTTCCGCCGGCAGATCGCCGCCGCCGACGACCCGGAGGCCATGCGGGCCCGCATGGTCAAGGAGTACAAGGCCGAGCTGATGCACCCCTACTACGCGGCCGAACGCGGGCTGGTGGACGACGTCATCGACCCGGCCGAGACCCGCGAGGTGCTCGTCCGCTCGCTGGCGATGCTGCGCAGCAAGCACGCCGACCTGCCGTCCCGCAAGCACGGCAACCCGCCGCAGTGACCCGCGCGGCCGGTGGGAACACAGCCCCGCCGGCCGCCCCGGGCGACAAGCCCGGACCTCAGACCGAGGAGACCTTCATGAGCCTGACCGACGCCACCAGCCTGGTCCGCGTGGAGAGGGGCACCGCCAGCGACGAGGAGCTGGCCGCCGTGACCGCTCTGCTGCTGGCCCGGGCCGCCGGCTCCCAGCACGCCGAGAGCGCCCGGCCGCGCAGCGGCACCGCCGGCTGGCGCCGCCTGGAGCGCACCCCCGGCTTCCGCGCCCCGCACAGCTGGCAGGGCTGACCCACCGACGCACACACGGCAAGGACGTACACGACAAGGGCGGGCGCCTCTCCCCGGAGAGGCGCCCGCCCTTGTCGTATGTCGTACGAGGCGGCGTCAGTGTGCCGTCGGCGCGTCCATCAGCGTCGTGCGGCGGGGGTTCGCCGTGGCGGCGGGCAGTTCGATGCCGTGCTCCCGCTGACTCGGGATCAGCTCGTCGGCGTCCGACAGGTCCGCCAGCGTGGTGCGCCGGGGGTTCGCCGTGCTGCTCATCGTCATGGTCGTCTTCACTGGGTGTATGCCCTCGGTTGTCTCGGCCGTACGCGATGTAAATCACGAGAGTATGCCCATGTACCCATCCGGTGGTCGGTACAGACAATTTATCCGCTGTGAGTTTCCTCACCGCGTCGCGGTCAAAACAGCCAATTCGGTCACGATTCCCGCGTGTTGAATCGGTGCTTAAGTGGACATAAGTGGCTGTTCGGGCCGCTGCGGTGTGTGACCGTTCCCGCGCGGTTGTCGCGCTGTTCGGTGTGGAACGTCCGATATTTGACCGATTCGCTTTCACGAAACGTCATGGGTCACGCGCTGAGCGTCACGGATGTCACAGCTCTATTCCCGGCCCTTGTTGCAGATCCGGCACTGTGCTGGAATCTCACGGACCGCCGCAGGACATCCAGCCGGCGCGCGACGGGCGCACAGCAGCGCCGCGCGGCGGAACTGGCAGATGCGTCGGTCGCTCACGACCGCCGGAGGGTCCTTCAGGGCCCGCCGGCTCAACACCGCCTCGCCGCTCATCCGGTGGGGCGCCTGGTCCAGAGGTTGCGACGCTAGTGCAGGGACGTTTCAAGAGGGATGGCAAGGCTGCGGCTGACCCGGAGCTGCGCGGCTCGGCCGACCGCGGCTCCGCCGCCCAGCGCGCGCAGGAGGGCGGCACGTCACCGGTCGTCCGGGACTCCGAAGAGCCCACCGACGGTGTGAAGCAGGACGCGTCCGCCACCGGCGGAAAGTCCGGTCCGAAGGAGCCCGCGAGCGCGGGCTCCCGGCTCGCGCTGCGCAACTGGCGGATCAGCACCCGTCTTGTCTCCCTGCTCGCTCTTCCGGTGGTCGCCGCGACGACCCTGGGCGCGTTCCGTATCGCCGACGCGGTCAGCGAGTCGGAGCAGCTGGAGAACATGCAGCTGCTCACCGAGATGACGCAGCAGGCCACCGAGCTGGCCGCCGCGCTCCAGGAGGAGCGCGACCGCTCGGCGGGTCCGCTGACGGCCCACGGAAACGCCAAGGACGACACGGTTGTCGGTCCGAGGGAACGTACGGATCAGGCCAAGGACTCGTTCAACGACAACACCCGCAAGCTCTCCGACCAGGACGACAAGCACCTCGCGGGCGTCCGCGCCACCGTCATCGACATCGGCCGCCAGCTCAACCGGATCAAGGAGATCCGGGAGCGCGCGTACGAGAACTCCGACGCGATCGCCGAGACCGTCAGCGACTACAACCGCATCATCGAGTCGCTGCTCGCGCTCTCCCAGGACATGGCCCAGGCCACCAGCAACCCGGAGATGATTGAGAGCACCCGCGCCCTGGCGGCGTTCTCCACCGCCAAGGAGTACGCCTCGATCCAGCGCGCCGTGATCAGCGCCGGTCTGGCCGCCCCGGACGGCCCGGAGCTCTCCGACAACGACCGCCGCTTCGGCGCCACCGCGTACGACAACGAGCGCGCCGCGATGAGCCGCTTCAGCGTCATCTACGGCGACGACTCGGCCGAGCTCACCAAGTCCCTCGACGGCGGCATCGTCAACATCACGTCCGCGACCGAGTACGCCACCCGGGTCTTCAAGAGCGCCGACGGCATCAAGGCCGAGTCGCGTTCGTACATGGACTGGTACGACCAGCACCGTACGAAGATCGACGAGATGGGCAAGATCGAGAAGACCCTGCTGACCCAGATGGACCAGCAGGCGCGCGAGCTGCGCAACGAGGCCCGCCGCGACGTGATCCTCAACGGCGCGATGATCCTGCTCGTCCTCGGCATCTCGTTCGTCGGCGCCTTCGTGGTCGCCCGGTCCATGGTGCGCTCGCTGCGCCGGCTCCAGGACACCGCGCAGGAGGTCTCCCGCAAGCGGCTGCCCGAGCTGGTCAGGCAGCTCTCCGAGTCCGACCCGCAGGACGTGGACACCACCGTCGAGTCGGTCGGTGTGCACAGCCGGGACGAGATCGGAAAGGTGGCCGCGGCCTTCGACGACGTGCACCGCGAGGCCGTCCGGCTCGCAGGTGAGCAGGCGCTCCTGCGAGGCAACGTCAACGCGATGTTCACCAACCTCTCGCGCCGCAGCCAGGGCCTCATCCAGCGTCAGCTCTCGCTCATCTCCGAACTGGAGTCCCGCGAGGCCGACCCCGACCAGCTCGCCTCGCTGTTCAAGCTCGACCACCTCGCGACGCGTATGCGCCGTAACGGTGAGAACCTGCTGGTCCTCGCGGGCGAGGAGCCCGGCCGCCGCTGGACGCGCCCGGTGCCGCTGGTGGACGTGCTCCGCGCCGCCGCCTCCGAGGTGGAGCAGTACGAGCGGATCGAACTGAGCGGAGTGCCGACCGCCGAGGTCGCCGGCCGCGTCGTCAACGACCTCGTGCACCTCCTCGCCGAGCTGCTGGAGAACGCCACGTCGTTCTCCTCGCCCCAGACGAAGGTCAAGGTCACCGGTCACGCGCTGCCCGACGGCCGGGTGCTGGTGGAGATCCACGACACCGGCATCGGTCTGTCCCCCGAGGACCTGGCCGCGATCAACGACCGGCTGGCCAGCCCGCCGACGGTGGACGTCTCCGTCTCCCGTCGCATGGGCCTGTTCGTGGTCGGTCGACTCTCCCTGCGGCACGGCATCCGCATCCAGCTCCGCCCGTCCGACTCCGGCGGCACGACCGCGCTGGTCATGCTGCCGGTCGACGTCACCCAGAGCGGCGCGGCCAAGGGCGGCCCGGCCCAGCGTCCGCAGGGTCAGGGCCAGCCGCCGGCAGCCGGCGGCAGCCGCCTCGGTCAGATGTCCACCCGCGCCCAGATGGGCGGTGGCCAGCGGCCCGCGCTGCCGGCCGGCGGCTCCCGCCCCGGCGGGCCCGGCCAGCCGGGCGCTCAGGGCTCGTTCGGCGGCCCCGGCGGTCCGGGTGGTCCCGGCCCGAACGGCGGCCCCGGCGGCGCTCAGCAGCCCAGTGGCGGCCCCGGTGCCGGACGTCCGGCGCCGGCGCTGGGCCGACCGGCCGGTGCCCCGCAGGACGGTCCGCCGCGTCGCCCCGCCGAGCGGCGTCCCGCACAGGACGTGCCCGCGCCCAAGCCGCCGAC
>NZ_VJYK02000142.1 GCF_007097205.2 Streptomyces alkaliterrae | reverse complement strand
CCCGGCGCCCTGGCTGCGCCCCCGCGTCGGGCGGTCAGAGGGTCACTCCGCGGGCGCGCAGCCAGGGCGCCGGGTTGACGGCGGTGTCGGCCTCCGGGCCGGTGCGCGCCTCGAAGTGCAGGTGGGGCCCGCTGGAGTTGCCGGTCGTGCCCGACAGGCCGATCTGCTGGCCGCCCTCGACGCGCTGGCCGGGGACCACCTGGAGCAGTGAGAGGTGGGCGTACTGGGTGTGGTGGCCGTCCGCGTGCCGCAGTACGACCTGCACGCCGTACGCGTCGCCGCAGCCCGCCCGGGCTACGACTCCGGGCCCGACCGCGCGGACCGGCGTGCCGGTCGGGACGGCGAAGTCCAACCCCGTGTGGCGGCTCGTCCAGCGACCGCCTTGCGACCCGAAGCCCGCGGTGAGGCGGTAGCCGCCGCCGACCGGCTTGGTCCAGCCGCCGGACCGGTCGGCCGCCGCCGCGGTGCCGCCCGTCGGGCAGCCCGTCCGGTGGAGGGCGGGGCGGAACGAGCCGCGGGCCGCCCCGAGCCGGGCCGCCGCGCGTCGCGCCGCCGCCCGCTGCTCGGCCGCCCGGCGCTCGGCCCGTACGAGCTCGGCCTCGACCTGCCGTCGGACCCGCAGCCGCTCGCGTTCCGTCGCGCGCAGCCGGGCGAGCGCCTGTTCGGCGGCCCGCTCGCGTTCGACGAGCTGGTTCCTCGCCCGGTCCGTGGTGTGCAGCAGGTGGGCGGCGGCCCGGTTTCCCTGGCGGAGCGTGCTGCGGCGGTCCAGGTACTCCTCGGGGCTCCTGGCCAGGACGAGGCCCATGCCGGGTGCGATCCCGGTGCGGTAGTGGCTCGCCGCGACGACGCCGACCGCGCTCCGCAGCTCGCCGTACTCCCGGCGTTTGTCCCGGACGGCCGCGGCGAGGCGGTCGGCCGTGTGTCTCTGCGCCCGCGACCGGAGTCGGGCGCGTTCGTGGCTGCGGGCGGCGTCGGCCGCCTTCCGGTAGAGCGCGGCGACCTGGCCGGTGTGTTCGCCGGACGGTCGTCCGACCGCCGTGGGCGGCGGGGCCTGGGCCGCCGCGGCCTCGGGGGCGGCGGGCAACGAGAGGAGCAGGGCGCCGAGCAGCGCGGAGGCGAGTCGGCTCTGGTGTGACGGACGTCGGAACACGCGCACCATCTCCGTCCGATCACCACGGAACGATGCCACTTTCCGTGGTCGGCTGGATTCATCCGGTCACGGCTGGTCTGTCCCCGACGGGTGATCACTAAAGGCGCATATGCCTCGATTCCGCCCAATACAGGAAAAGGAAGCTCGTGTGATCAGCGGGTGTTGTTCCCGGAGTCGCCGTCGCGGCGGGTGAGGCCGGCGCGGTCGGCCAGTACGGCGGCCTGCACCCGGTTGAGGCCGCCGAGCTTGCCCAGCAGTGCGCTGACGTGGTCCTTGACCGTGCCGTGTGCGAGGCCGAGCCGGTCGGCGATCAGGGCGTTCGACAGTCCCTCGGCGAGCAGGGCCAGCACCTCGCGTTCGCGCGGGGTGAGCGCGGCCACCGCGCGCACCGCCTCCGGGGCGTCGCCCGAGCGGTGCAGATAGCCGCCGATCACGGTGGGGGTGACGGCCGGGTCGAGGGTGGAGCCGCCGTCGGCGAGGACGCGCACGGTCTCGATGAGCCTGGCCGGGTCGGCGTCCTTCAACAGGTAGCCGGCGGCGCCGAGGTGGAGTGCGGCCGAGAGGTAGTCGTCGGCGTCGAAGGTGGTGAGCATGCACACGGCCGGCCAGTGCCCGTCACCCGCGTCGGCTCGGGTGCGGATCTCCCGCAGGACGGCGAGTCCGTCGGTGTGCGGCATCCGGATGTCGAGCAGCAGCACGTCGGGGCGCGTCTGCTGCACGGTGCTCACGGCCTGCGCGCCGGCGCACTCCGCGACCACCTCGATGCCCGGCGCGCTGCCCAGGATGAGCCGTACGCCCGAACGCACCAGTTCCTCGTCGTCGACCACGACCACTCGAATCACGGGTTCCGCTTCTTTCGCCTTGCTGCCGTGCCCCCGCGGGCCCGTCCGACGGGTCGGACGGGCCCGCGGGGCGGGTACGTCTACTACACGCGGGCGGCCGTCGCACCTACTCACGGCCGACCTGGCGCCGCCCCGCCCCCGCCGCCCGGCGGGGGCGGATGAGGACGTCGGACGGACGCCCCGCGGTTCCCCGGCGGCAGAGGGTGGGGGCATGCCTGGACGCTACGCCACCGATACCCTCCCTCCTGCTCGTCCGACCCTCCCCCGGCCTCCGGCCGGGAGGTACCCCCGACGCGCCGTCGTCGGCACTCTGGTGGGTCTGACCGTGGCGCTGCTGTGCCTGGTGGCGGTGCCGCTCGCGCTGCTCGACTCCGACGAGGGGGAGGCCAGGGCGGACTCGCGCGGCTTTGTCGTCGAGTACGGAAAGGCGGGCCGGGGTGAGGGCGCCGATCGGCGGCTGCTGGAGGGCGCCGGGGTGCTGGAGAAGGCGACGGACCGGCTCAACAAGCGTCTGGTGCTGCCGTCGACGATCCGGGTGACCGCCCGGAGCTGTCCGGACGCCGCCGCCCACTACGACCTGGAGAAGTCGCGTATCGAGATCTGCTACTCGTTCGTCGCCGAGGTCCGGGAGCTGTTCGAGCGGTCGGTGAGGGACGCGGAGGGTGCGGAGGGCACGGAGCGGGTGCGGGCCAAGACCCTCGGCGTACTCACCGAGACGGTCTACCACGAGGCGGCGCACGCGCTCATCGACAAGCTGGGACTGCCGTTCACCGGGCGCGAGGAGGACGCCGCCGACCAGTTCGCGGCTTACCACCTGATACCGCAGGGCCGCCATGGCCGCGCGGCGCTGCTGGCGGCGGCCGAGAACTTCGCGCTGTACGCGGAGGACACCGACCCGGCGGACGTCGACTTCGGCGGCGAGCACAGCCCGGATGCGGTGCGGGCCGCCGCCTACTACACCTATCTGTACGGCTCCGACCCGAAGCGGCACGCCCGCCTGGTCGACGACGGGCTGGTCGGCGAGGAGCGCGCGGAGGTCGCCGAGGGCGAGTACCGGGCGCTGCGACGCGGCTGGCGCGTCCTCCTGGCCCCGCATCTCCGGCAGGGCTGACCTAGGTGCCACCGAGCGCTGACCACCCGCCTTGCCTGTCGCCGAGCCGTCCGTCATCGCCTCCCCGCCGGTTTTGTGCGCGATCTACGGACAGAAGAGTTGAGTCGCACACACTCAGGTCTGTTGACGGCCGCGGCACGCTGATGCATGCTTGAGTCAGTTCCACTCATACTTCGTTGGAGGAGATCCCGAAATGGCACGTGCGGTCGGCATCGACCTGGGTACGACGAACTCCGTCGTCAGTGTGCTCGAAGGCGGTGAGCCCACCGTCATCACCAACGCGGAGGGCGCCAGGACCACGCCGTCCGTCGTCGCCTTCGCGAAGAACAGCGAGGTGCTTGTCGGTGAGGTCGCCAAGCGGCAGGCCGTCACCAACGTCGACAGGACGATCCGCTCGGTCAAGCGCCACATGGGCACCGACTGGAAGATCAACCTGGACGGCAAGGACTTCAACCCGCAGCAGATCAGCGCCTTCGTGCTGCAGAAGCTGAAGCGGGACGCGGAGGCCTACCTGGGCGAGAAGGTCACGGACGCGGTCATCACCGTCCCGGCCTACTTCAACGACCACGAGCGCCAGGCCACCAAGGAGGCCGGCGAGATCGCCGGTCTGAACGTGCTGCGCATCGTCAACGAGCCCACGGCCGCCGCGCTGGCCTACGGCCTCGACAAGGAAGACCAGACGATCCTGGTCTTCGACCTCGGTGGCGGCACCTTCGACGTCTCGCTGCTGGAGATCGGCGACGGCGTCGTCGAGGTGAAGGCCACCAACGGCGACAACCACCTCGGTGGCGACGACTGGGACCAGCGCGTCGTCGACTACCTGGTCAAGCAGTTCCAGTCCGGCCACGGTGTGGACCTGTCCAAGGACAAGATGGCCCTCCAGCGCCTGCGTGAGGCCGCGGAGAAGGCCAAGATCGAGCTGTCCTCGTCCACCGAGACCTCGATCAACCTGCCGTACATCACGGCGTCCGCCGAGGGCCCGCTGCACCTGGACGAGAAGCTCACCCGCGCCCAGTTCCAGCAGCTGACGGCCGATCTGCTCGAGCGCTGCAAGACGCCGTTCATGAACGTGATCAAGGACGCCGGCATCCAGCTGTCCGAGATCGACCACGTCGTGCTGGTCGGCGGTTCCACCCGCATGCCCGCCGTCGCCGAGCTCGTCAAGGAGCTGACCGGCGGCAAGGAGGCCAACAAGGGTGTGAACCCGGACGAGGTCGTCGCCATCGGCGCGTCCCTCCAGGCCGGCGTCCTCAAGGGCGAGGTCAAGGACATCCTCCTGCTGGACGTCACCCCGCTGTCCCTCGGTATCGAGACCAAGGGCGGCATCATGACCAAGCTGATCGAGCGCAACACCACGATCCCGACGAAGCGTTCGGAGATCTTCACCACCGCCGACGACAACCAGCCGTCCGTGCCGGTGAACGTCTACCAGGGTGAGCGCGAGATCGCCGCGTACAACAAGAAGCTCGGCATGTTCGAGCTGACCGGTCTGCCGCCGGCGCCGCGCGGCGTCCCGCAGATCGAGGTCACCTTCGACATCGACGCCAACGGCATCATGCACGTCTCCGCCAAGGACCTCGGTACCGGCAAGGAGCAGCGCATGACCGTCACCGGCGGTTCGGCGCTCCCGAAGGACGACATCGAGCGCATGATGAGGGACGCCGAGCAGTACGCGGAGGAGGACAGCAAGCGCCGCGAGGCCGCGGAGACCCGCAACCAGGCCGAGCAGCTCGTCTACACCACCGAGAAGTTCATCAAGGACAACGAGGACAAGGTCCCGGGCGAGATCAAGACCGAGGTCGAGGCGGCCCTCGCGGACCTCAAGGAGAAGCTGAAGGGCGAGGACACCGCGGCGATCCGCGAGGCGTCCGAGAAGGTCGCCACGACCAGCCAGAAGCTCGGTCAGGCCATGTACGCCGACGCCCAGGCCCAGCAGGCCGGCGCCGGCGGCCCGGCGGGCGGCCCGGCGGGCGACGCCGGTCCGGCCGGTGACGACGACGTCGTCGACGCCGAGATCGTGGACGACGAGAAGGACAAGCGACAGGGTGGTGCCGCGTGACGGAGGAGACGCCGGGTTTCGACAAGAACGAGCCCGAGGTCCCCGCCGACGACGCCGCACGCTCCGATGACACGGCGCGGGGCGCCGGGGCCGCCGAACAGGCGGGCCCGGGCGCCCCGGCGGCGGAGTCGGCGGGAGTGCCGGCCGGCGGCGAGGCGGGCCCGGGTTCCGGTGCCGGCCAGGAGGTCCAGCAGGTGGCGCTGACCGCCCAGCTGGACCAGGCCAGGACGGCTCTGCGGGAGCGCACGGAGGACCTCCAGCGGCTCCAGGCGGAGTTCGCCAACTACCGCCGCCGCGTCGAGCGGGACCGGGTCACGGTCAAGGAGGTCGCCGTCGCGAACCTGCTGACCGAACTGCTGCCGGTGCTGGACGACATCGGTCGCGCCCGCGACCACGGCGAGCTGGTCGGCGGCTTCAAGGTGGTGGCCGAGTCCCTGGAGACGGTCGTCGCCAAGATGGGCCTCCAGCAGTTCGGCAAGGAGGGCGAGCCCTTCGACCCGACGGTCCACGAGGCGCTGATGCACTCGTACTCGCCCGAGGTGAGCGAGACGACGTGTGTGCAGATCCTCCAGCCGGGCTACCGCATCGGTGAGCGCACCATCCGCCCCGCGCGGGTGGGCGTGGCCGAGCCGCAGCCGGGCGGGCCCGCCAGGTCCGAGGACGCCGCCGACGCCGGCAAGGACGCCAAGGAGGCCGGGGAGGCCAAGGGCTCCGACGACGGGGAGAACGGTGGCCCCGAGGAGGGCTGACGCCAGGGCGGTGACCGTGCAGGTACGGCAGGTACGGAAGGAGGGACGCCGAGGATGAACCTCAGCAGGGAAGTCCTGGAGAAGGATCTCTACAAGGTCCTCGGCGTGCCCAAGGATGCCACCGAGGCGGAGATCAAGAAGGCGTACCGGAAGCTCGCCCGCGAGTACCACCCGGACGCCAACAAGGGCGACGCCAAGGCCGAGGAGCGCTTCAAGGAGGTCTCCGAGGCGAACGACATCCTCTCCGACGCCAAGTCCCGCAAGGAGTACGACGAGGCGCGGGCGCTGCTGGGCGCGGGCGGTTTCCGCCCGGGCCCCGGCGCCGGCGGCAACTTCAACTTCGACCTGAACGACCTCTTCGGGGGCCAGCAGGGTCAGGGCGGAGGCGGCGCCGGCGGCTTCGGCGGCGGCTTCGGGGACATGTTCGGCGGCCTGTTCGGCCGGGGCGGCCCGGGCACCCGGGCACAGCCCCGGCGCGGCCAGGACGTCGAGTCGGAGGTGACGCTCAGCTTCACCGAGGCCGTCGAGGGCGCCACCGTCCCGCTGCGGATGTCCAGCAGTGCGGCCTGCAAGGCGTGTTCGGGCACCGGCGACAAGAACGGCACACCGCGCGTGTGCCCGACCTGCGTCGGTACCGGGCAGGTCAGCCGGGGCGGGGGCGGCGGCTTCTCGCTCACCGACCCGTGCATGGACTGCCGGGGCCGCGGCCTGATCGCGGAGGACCCGTGCGACGTGTGCCGGGGCAGCGGTCGGGCGACCAGCTCCCGCACGATGCACGTCCGCATCCCGGCGGGCGTCGCCGACGAGCAGCGCATCCGGCTGCGCGGCAAGGGCGCGCCCGGCGAGCGCGGCGGCCCGGCCGGCGACCTGTACGTCGTCGTCCACGTCGACAAGCACCCGCTGTTCGGGCGGCGCGGGGACAACCTCACCGTCACCGTGCCCGTCACCTTCCCGGAGGCGGCGCTCGGCGGGGAGATCCGCGTTCCGACGCTCGGCGAGCAGCCGGTGACGCTCAAACTCCCCCCAGGTACCCCGAGCGGGCGTACGATGCGCGTCCGGGGGAAGGGAACGGTACGTAAGGACGGCACGCGGGGTGACCTGCTGGTCACGATCGAGGTGTCCGTCCCCAGGGAGTTGGGCGACAAGGCGCGGGAGGCCCTGGCGGCCTACCGCGAGGCCACCGCGGGGGAGGACCCGCGGGCGGCGCTGTTCAAGGCCGCGAAGGGAGACTGACGTGACGACGACCGGCCGAGGCGGACGCAGAAACAACCCCTATGAGCTGACCGAGGAATCACCGGTCTACGTCATCTCCGTCGCCGCGCAGCTCTCCGGGCTGCACCCGCAGACGCTCCGGCAGTACGACCGGCTCGGTCTGGTCTCCCCCGACCGCACGGCCGGGCGGGGGCGGCGCTACTCCGCGCGCGACATCGAGCAGCTGCGCGAGGTGCAGCGGCTCAGCCAGGACGAGGGCATCAACCTGGCCGGCATCAAGCGCATCATCGAGCTGGAGAACGAGGTGCGGGCGCTGCGGGCGCAGGTCGCCGAGCTGACCCAGGCGGTCGAGGGCGCGGCGGTGGCGATGCGGCAGCGGGAGGCGCAGGTCCACGCGTCCTACCGCAGCGAGCTCGTGCCGTACCGCGACGTGCACCGGCCGAGCGCGCTGGTGGTCTGGCGGCCCCAGCCGCGCGACGACTGAGCACGAGTCCTTCTGCGGGGACAACGGCGAGAGGCCCGACCGGTGGTGACCGGTCGGGCCTCTCGCCGTTGCTCGGGGGCGCCGCTCGCGGGGAGCGGCGACGCGCCGGGGCGAGCCGCGGGAACGGGGGTGAGTCCCGGGCTCGCCCCGGCGAGGTCCCGCTCCGCGGGGAGGCGGCGGGACGGTTCGCGGCCCGGTGGCGAGGGGCGTGACGCCACCGGGCGGGGCGGCCTCGCGTCAGAACGCGAAGACGTGGGACTGCTCGGCGCCCAGCACGCAGCTGTTGCCGAACGTGCGCTCGTAGGACACCCGGCGGCCGTCGAAGACTCCCTCGGCCGTGACCACATAGGGGTCGTAGATCATCGGGCACATGCGGTCCTCGTTCACCGGCAGCGCGTTGAAGTCGCCTTCCGCCTTGAACAGGTCCGCGCACGCCTTCGCCGCGGCGGGGTGTGAGCCGCCGGTCGGCTGGCAGTTCAGGGTGACCGCGCGCAGCGGCACGCTGCTGGCGGCGGTCTCGCCCTTGGCGACGGTGAGCGTCAGGGCGGTGGGCGCGTAGAGGGAGTCGGACTTGGCGGGGGTGGCGAGGGCGGTGCCGCTCAACGGCCCGAGCACTGCTGCTGTCAACAGGGTGCCTGCCGTTGCCCATCGCGCGGTGTTCCGCATTGTGTGCTTCCTTCCGCTTTCGGGGTGTGTGACGGATTGCGTTGTCGCGCCTCGGAGTCTGCCGACAATCTCCACACCGCGCACATCAACCGATCAAAACAAGTAGCGATGCGTATCACATTCGTGGCCGAATGTGACGGGCGCGCGCCGGCGCGAGGCGTGGCCGAACCGCCTCTGGCCATGGGGGACTTCAGGGCCGTTGAAGCCGACACTATGTGTCCGCGCGGTTACGGACAGCGTAGCGATTGGCCGAAATCGTACGGGTATTGGCCAACCGAACCGCGCTTCCGGCGCGTTGGACGGCGCGAAGCGCGCCACAGGGCGCGCGGCGCACGGAGTCGCACGGCGCGCCACGTGCCGTCCGACGGGCGGACGCCGCCGGCCCCGCCGCTACTCGCCGACCGCGCGGCGGCCCAGTGGCACCTCGCGGACCGCGAGCACGAGCAGCAGCGCCACAAGCGCGAGCGGCGCCGCGTACAGGTGCACGTCGGCGATGCCGTGTCCGTACGAACTCTCGATCACCTGCCGGACCGGCCCTGGCAGGCTGCCCAGGTCCGGGATGGCGCCGCCGCCCGCGGCGCCGCTCTGCGGGATGCCGGCCGCCGCCATTCCCTCCTCGACGTAGTGCGACACCCGTCCGGACAGCGCCGCGCCCAGCGCCGAGACGCCCACCGCGCCGCCGAGTGAGCGGAAGAAGGTGACGGAGGAACTGGCCGCGCCGAGCTGTTCGGCGGAGACCTGGTTCTGGGTGGCCAGTACGAGGTTCTGCATCATCATGCCGATGCCCGTGCCCAACAGCCCCATGTACACGGCCAGCTGCCAGTACGCGGTGTCGTAGCGCATCGTGCCGAGCAGCCCGAGCCCGGCGGTCACCAGGGTGCCGCCGGCGACCAGCCAGGCCTTCCAGCGGCCTGTGCGGGTGATCACCAATCCGGAGACGGTGGAGGAGGCGAAGAGGCCCGCGATCATCGGGATCGTCATGACGCCCGCCGTCGTCGGCGACTCGCCGCGCGCGAGCTGGAAGTACTGGCTGAGGAAGACCGTCGAGCCGAACATCGCGACGCCGACGAACAGGGAGGCGAGTGCGGAGAGCGCGATCGTGCGGTTGCGGAAGAGCCACAGCGGCATCACGGGGTCCGCCGCGCGGGCCTCGACGCGGACGAACAGCAGTCCGAGCAGGACCGAGCCGCCGACCATGGCGGCCGTCTGCCAGGAGGCCCACGCGTAGGAGTCGCCGGCGAGAGTCACCCAGACCAGCAGCAGGCACACGGACGCCGCGACGAGCAGGGCGCCGAGCCAGTCGACGCGCACGTCGGGCCTTCGGGCGGCGGGCAGCCGCAGGGTGCGCTGGAGCACCGCCAGCGCGATCACGGCGAACGGCACCCCGACGTAGAAGCACCAGCGCCAGCCGAGGCCCGGCGTGTCCGTGATCACCCCGCCGAGCAGCGGTCCGCCGACCGTGGCGACGGCGAACGTGGCGCCGAAGTAGCCGCTGTAGCGGCCGCGTTCGCGCGGCGGGACGATGGAGGCGAGGATCACCTGCGCGAGCGCCACGAGGCCGCCCACGCCGATTCCCTGGACCGCGCGGAAGGCGATCAGTACGCCGGTCGACTGCGCGAGCCCGGCGCCCGCCGAGGCCAGGACGAAGATCACGATCGCCGACTGGACGAGCACCTTCTTGCCGGCCAGGTCCGCGAGCTTGCCCCACAGCGGAGTGGACGCCGTCATCGACAGCAGCGAGGCGGTGACGACCCAGGTGTACGCGCTCTGGCCGCCGCCGAGGTCCGCGACGATCCGGGGGAGCGCGGTGGAGACGACCGTCGAGGAGAGGATGGCCACGAACATGCCGAGCAGCAGCCCGCTCAGCACCTTCATCACCTGCCGGTGGCTCATGAGCGGGGCGGCGGAGCCGGGCTCCGCGGGCTTGCCGGTCGGGACGTCGGCCGCCTCCGCCGTGGTCGCTCTGATCACCTGTCGCCGTCCCTTCCGAGGCATATAGTTCGTTGCTCTAAGCAACTGTAAGCCCAGGGGGAGGCGTGCTCGGGCCCGGGACGGGCAAACATCGGTTAAAGAACGCCGGCGCCCGGCAGGGGCCGACCGGGGTGCCATCGACCCGGCCCGTTCGCTAGGGTCGCGTCCATGGCTCACAACCCCCATGCACCGCAGGGACCGCAGGGCGGTCACGACCCCGCCGGCAGCACCCAGATGTTCCGCGCCTTCGTCGACGAGGGCACCCCCCGGCAGGCCGCCGCTCCGCCGCCGGCGGCGCGCGGCCCGCGCGTCGGGCTGATCGCAGGCGTCGTCGCCGCCGTCGTGGTGCTCGGCGCGATCGTCTGGCTCGCGATGGGCTGATCCGCCCCCTTACGCGGGCGGCGGGCGCGACTCCCCGAACGCGCGCCCCGCCTCCAGCGGGCCGCCGGTCTGTCCGAGCCCGGCGGCCCCACATGTCACTCCTCCGCGATGAGACCCTCGCGGAGCTGGGCGAGTGTCCGGGTGAGCAGCCGGGACACGTGCATCTGCGAGATGCCGACCTCCTCGCCGATCTGCGACTGCGTCATGTTGGCGAAGAACCGCAGCATGATGATGCGGCGCTCACGGGCCGGCAGGCGGGCCAGCAGCGGCTTCAGCGCCTCCCGGTACTCCACGCCCTCCAACGCGGCGTCCTCGTAGCCCAGACGGTCCGCCAGGGAACCCTCGCCGCCGTCCTCCTCCAGCGAGGGCGAGTCCAGCGAGCTGGCCGTGTAGGCGTTGCCCACCGCCAGTCCGTCGACCACGTCCTCCTCCGACACGCCGAGACAGGCAGCGAGTTCGGGAACGGTGGGGGAGCGGTCCAGCTTGTGCGACAGCTCGTCGCTCGCCTTCGTGAGCGCCAGCCGCAGCTCCTGGAGGCGGCGCGGCACCCGCACCGACCACGAGGTGTCGCGGAAGAAGCGCTTGATCTCGCCGACGACGGTCGGCATCGCGAACGTCGGGAACTCCACGCCGCGTTCGCAGTCGAAGCGGTCGATCGCCTTGATCAGCCCGATCGTGCCGACCTGGACGATGTCCTCCATCGGCTCGTTGCGGCTGCGGAACCGGGCGGCCGCGTAGCGGACCAGCGGAAGGTTCAGCTCGATCAGGGTGTCCCGCACGTAGTGCCGTTCGGGGCTGTCCTCGTCCAGCGCCGCCAGCCGCAGGAAGAGGGAGCGGGAGAGGGTGCGGGTGTCGATGCCGTCGGCGTGCCGGACAGCGCCGTCCGGCCCCGCGGCACCCTGCGGTGCGTTGGTAGTGATCTCGTCGGTGAGCACCTTCGAGCTGCCCAGTTCTACGGACATGCCACCCCCTTGAGGTCGCGGACGGGTCGCTGCGGCGGTCCCCGGTTGAGGACGGGTCCCCCACCTGAATACCGGAGGCGGGGACGCCGCAAACGCACTTCTTGCAGATTGTCACAAGTCAGCAACGCGATGTAGCGCCATGTCGATACAACAGCACAGCTGGGAAGACTGTCGAGCCCCCGGGGGTCACTCGAACTGGTTAGCTCTCGATGGCGTTTGCGGCTCGCAGGCGGGCGAAGCTGCGCGACAGCAGCCGGGACACGTGCATCTGCGACACCCCCAACTCCGCGCTGATCTGCGACTGCGTCAGGTTTCCGTAGTAGCGCAGCAGCAGGATGCGCTGCTCCCGCTCGGGCAACTGGACCAGCAGATGGCGCACCAGCTCCCGCCGCTCCACGCCGTCCAACTCCGGATCCTCGTAACCGAGTCGGTCGACGAGGCCGGGCATGCCGTCGTCCCGTTCGGTGACGGCCTCCAGCGACGTCGGCCGGTACGCCCGGCCGGCCTCCAGGCAGGCCAGCACCTCCTCCTCCGGCACCCGCAGCCGCTCGGCGATCTCCGCGGTGGTCGGGTTGCGGCCGTGCAGGACCGTCAGATCCTCAGTGGCGCCGCTGACCTGCGCCCACATCTCGTGCAGCCGGCGCGGCACGTGCACGGTGCGCACGTTGTCCCGGAAGTACCGGCGGATCTCGCCGACGATCGTCGGCATCGCGAACGTCGGGAACTGCACGCCGCGGTTGTGGTCGAAGCGATCGATGGCGTTGATGAGGCCGATGGTGCCGACCTGGACGATGTCCTCCATCGGCTCGTTGCGGTTGTGGAAGCGGCGGGCGACGTACCGGACGAGCGGGATGTTCAGTTCGATCAGAGCCGCTCTGGCCCGGTTGTGCTCCGGCGTCCCCGGCCGGTGCCGGGCGAGCCGTTCGAAGAGCGCCTGCGTCATCGCCCGGTTGCCGGCGCTGCGCCCCTCGCGTGCCTGAGTCGCAGCCACCGTCGGACCACCCCTCTCGAACGTTCAGTCCTGTAACACCCGGGAAAAGCGGTCATAGCATCACAATTCCCCATGCTTGTGTGCAAGGAGGTGCGCGCCGTGTTGATGGTGACCGGGTACGGCCGAACGGCCCTCCGCCGGCTTCCGGCCGGGAGTTACCCCGAGCGCGGCGGCGGGTGAACGGATGTTCCCGTGCGCGGCGGCGGGCCGGCGGGACGTGGGGGCGGTGTCAGTTGACCAGTTCGGTCATGAAGTTGCCGACGCCTTTCGCGGCGCTGGAGATGCCCTCGAACCCGACGTGGACCAGGTCGGCTGCACGCTTCGGAGAGGTGATGATCGTGTACAGCACAAACGTGACAAGAATGTACAGAGCGATCTTCTTTATCTGCACCCTCGTCGCCCTCCCCGGCCGTTCTCCGCCCCACGGACATCGGGCGGTCGCGTGAGTCTAACCGGACGACCCGAAATGGCGACCGGCCCGGCGGCGAACGCCGAAGGGCCGGACTCTGACGAGCCCGACCCTTCGGTATCACGAGCGGTAGCGGTGGGATTTGAACCCACGGTGGAGTTGCCCCCACACTCGCTTTCGAGGCGAGCTCCTTCGGCCGCTCGGACACGCTACCGAGAGGAAGCTTAGCCCACGGGCGGGCGTGTGCCGAAATCGGTTCCCGGGCGGCCCGGCGCGGGGCGTGCGCCGGGGGCGCGGAAGAAGTCGGTGAGCAGGGCGGCGGCCTCCTGCTCCAGTACGCCGCCGATCACCTCGGGCCGGTGGTTGAGCCGGCGGTCGCGTACCAGGTCCCACAGTGAGCCGGCGGCGCCGGCCTTCGCGTCGCGTGCGCCGTAGACGATCCGGTCGACGCGGGCCAGGACGCTCGCGCCCGCGCACATCGTGCACGGTTCGAGGGTCACGACGAGGGTGCAGCCCGTCAGCCGCCACTCGTGGGGCGGGGCGCCGGTGCGGGCGCGCAGCGCGGCGGCGGCCGCCCGCAGCGCGACGACCTCGGCGTGCGCCGTCGGGTCGCCCTCGGCCTCACGGGCGTTGCGCCCGCGCGCGAGCGGTTCGCCGCCCGGATCGAGGACGACGGCGCCCACCGGCACGTCGCCGGTCTCCCGGGCGAGCGCGGCCTCGCTCAGGGCGAGCCGCATCGCGGGGAGCCAGGGGGTGCGCAGAGGGTCGTTCACGGCGACAAGTCTGCCTCAGCGGGCCGCGCCGCCGCGCCGGGCGTACGCCGGAGCTTCGGGGCGGGTGTACGCCGGAGGTTCGGGGC
>NZ_VJYK02000141.1 GCF_007097205.2 Streptomyces alkaliterrae | reverse complement strand
GGGTTGCGGGGTGGTGGCGTCGCTGACCTCGGTGGTCATCCGCTCACCTCCCCGCCCGGCCGGTGAGGCCCAGCTGGGCGGCGGCCCGCTCGTACATCTCGTAACGCTCCAGCCGGCGGCGGTTGGCGCGGCGGAAGCGGCGGGCCACGAGCCGGGCGAGATCGGCGGCGCCGACCATGCCGGCCTCGGGGCCGAGCTGGGCGCGCACGATGCGGGCCTCGGGGCGGTAGCCGCGCCCGGTGAGGTGGCGCTTGTAGGCGTCGGTGGCGGGGCCGATGAGGAGTTCGTCGGCCGCGCTGACGCCGCCGCCGACGACAAAGCAGGACGGGTCGAGGGCGGCGGCGAGATTGGCGATGCCGACGCCGAGCCACTGACCGATGTCCTGGAGGAGTTCGACGCACATGGCGTCGCCCTCGCGGGCGAGTTCGGTGATGAGCGGGCCGGTGATGTCGCCGATCTGGCCGCCGACGCGGGCGTTGATGGTGTGCGCGACCGGGGAGTCGGCGGCGGCGAGTTCGCGGGCCTCGCGGACGAGGGCGTTGCCGGAGCTGTACTGCTCCCAGCAGCCGCGGTTGCCGCAGGGGCAGCGGTGTCCGCCGGGCACGACCTGCATGTGGCCGAACTCGCCGGCGACGCCGTACTTGCCGCGTTTGACCTTGCCGTCCTCCAGTATGGCTCCGCCGATGCCGGTACCGAGGGTGATCATGACGAGGTGGTCCTCGCCGCGTCCGGCGCCGAAGCGCCACTCGCCCCAGGCGGCGGCGTTGGCGTCGTTGTCGATGAGGACGGGGACGGCGAGCCGGGCCTGGAGGGCTTCGCGCAGCGGCTCGTCGCGCCAGGAGAGGTGGGGTGCGAAGAGGATGCGGGAGCGGTCGGCGTCGACCCAGCCGGCGGCGCCGATGCCGACGGCGTGCACGTCGTGCCGGTCGGAGAGGTCGAGGACCAGCTCGGTGATGGTGTCCTCGACGACCTTCGGGCTCTTGGACTTGTCGGGCGTCTCGGTACGGAGCTTCTCCAGGATGGTGCCGTCCGCGTCCACGACGCCGGCCATGACCTTCGTACCGCCGATGTCGATGCCGACGGTGGGGACCCGGGGCGCCGACAGGTGGGAGCGCCGCTCGCGCGTCGAGACGGTGCGCAGCACGGTGGTGCGGGCGGGGCTCTCGGCGCCGCGGTCACGGTACGTACTCATCGAATCGATTGTGCCCTACGAGACGGCTGGGGGCCGTGTCGGCGCGGTCGTGCGGGCGAGCTCGTGACCGAGCTGTTCCAGTTCGCCGCCGCCGGCCATCTCGTGGGTGAGTGCGTCGAGGGTGATGTCGCCCTTGCGGTGGCTGCCGGCCATGGTGCCGCGCTTGAGCAGGACGAAGCGGTCGCCGACGAGGTGGGCGTGGTGGGGGTTGTGGGTGATGAGCACCACGCCGAGCCCTTGGTCCCGGGCGGCGGCGACGTACTTGAGGACAACGCCGGACTGCTTGACGCCGAGCGCGGCGGTGGGCTCGTCGAGCACCAGGATCCGGGCGCCGAAGTGGACCGCGCGGGCGATGGCGACGCACTGGCGCTGGCCGCCGGAGAGGGTGCCGATGGGCCGGTCGACGTCGGGCAGGTCGATGCCCATCCGGGCCAGGGCCTCCCGGGTGGTGCGGCGCATGGTGGCGACGTCGAGGCGGCGCAGCGGGCCGCGGCCGGTGTGCGGTTCGGAGCCGAGGAAGAAGTTGCGCCAGACGGGCATCAGCGGGACGACGGCGAGGTCCTGGTAGACGGTGGCGATGCCGCGGTCCAGGGCCTCGCGCGGCGAGCGCAGGACCGTTTCCTCACCGTCGAGCAGGTAGCGTCCGTCGTCGTGCCGGTGCAGCCCGGCGATGATCTTGATGAGGGTGGACTTGCCGGCGCCGTTGTCTCCGAGCACGCAGGTCACCGAGCCCGCGTGGACGTCGAGTGAGACGTTGCGCAGGGCGGCGACGTTGCCGTACGACTTGCCGACGCCCACCAGACTGAGCAGGGGCTCGGCGGCCTCGGGCGTCACGGCGGCGTCCCGCGGGGTCTCGTGTGCTGTCGTGTGGGTCATCGGGTGGCCTCCGCCCGCTTGCGGATCCAGGCGTTCAGCAGGGCCGCCAGCAGCAGCATCGCGCCGAGGAAGAACTTGAACCAGTTGGGGTCCCACTCGGCGTAGACGATGCCCTTGCTGACGATTCCGAAGATCAGGGCGCCGATCGCCGCGCCGGCGGCCGAGCCGTAGCCGCCGGTGAGCAGGCAGCCGCCGATGACGGCGGCGGCGATGTAGATCAGCTCGTTGCCGACGCCCTCGCCGGACTGGACGACGTCGTAGCTGAACAGCAGGTGCTGGCCGAGCACCCAGGCGCAGAAGGCGACGCCCAGGTAGAGGCCGATCTTGGTGCCCCGGACCGGGACGCCGACAGCCCGCGCGGCGTCCTTGTTGCCGCCGACGGCGAAGATCCAGTTCCCGGCGCGGGTGCGCAGCAGGATCCAGGTGGCGACGGCGACGAGCGCCAGCCACCACAGCACGGTGACGCGCAGGGTGAAGGCGCCGAGGTCCAGCTGGGAGGCGAAGACGGCGCGGGCCTCGGGGAAGCCGTCCATGTCGGCGATGGACTTGGTGGAG
Organism: Streptomyces alkaliterrae; assembly: GCF_007097205.2. Classification (GTDB taxonomy): domain Bacteria; phylum Actinomycetota; class Actinomycetes; order Streptomycetales; family Streptomycetaceae; genus Streptomyces; species Streptomyces alkaliterrae. Next base: position 11,300 of record NZ_VJYK02000141.1, on the reverse strand, counting down.
ACCGTGCCGGTGACCAGCTTGGTGAGGCCGAGGTTGAGGCCGGTCAGCATCAGGAAGGTGCCGAGCGTGATGATGAAGCTGGGCAGTCCGGTGCGGGTGAGCAGCCAGCCGTTGAAGAGCCCGACCGCCAGCGTGACCAGCAGCGAGACGCCGACGCCCACCCACACGTTGGCGGTCATCTGGTAGCTGAACATCGAGGAGACCAGGGCGGAGCTGGTCACCAGGACGCCCGCCGACAGGTCGAACTCGCCGCCGATCATCAGCAGCGCGACGGCGACGGCGACGATCCCGATCGTGGAGGAGGCGTAGAGGACCGTGGACAGGCTGCCGGGGCGCAGAAAGCTTTCAGCAGAGAGGGCGAAGAAGACGAAGACCGCCACCGCGCCCACCAGCGCGCCCAGCTCCGGGCGGGTGATCAGCCGCCGCGCCAGCTCCCCGGCGCGGCCCGGCTGGCCGCCGGGGGCGTCGCGGTCGGCGGTCGGCGGCGGCTGTGCGCCGGATGTCCGGGTGTCGCTCATCGGGTTCCCCTACGCGTGTACTCCTCCAGCGCCTCGGCGTCGTCCCCCGTCAGCACCTGGGGACCGGTCAGCACGGGCTGGCCGCCGCCGAGCATGGTGGCGTTGTAGTTGTAGAGCCAGAGCAGGTCCACGGCCTGGTAGCCCTGCAGGTACGGCTGCTGGTCCACGGCGAAGGTCAGATCGCCGTCCTTCAGGGCCCGCACCACCTGCGCGTTCAGGTCGAACGTGCTGACCTGCGCCTTGCTGCCGGCCTGGTCCGCCGCCTTCACGGCGGTGGCGGCGAACGGCGCGCCGAGCGTGACGACGGAGTCCACCTTCTCGTCGGACTGGAGCTTGGCCTCCAGCGACGACTCGACGGCGGGCATGTTGGTGCCGTCGACGTAGAGGTTGTCCACGGTGCCGTCGAAGGTCGCGCGGACTCCCCGGCAGCGCTCCTCGTGGCCGATGTTTCCCTGCTCGTGCAGCACGCAGATGGCCTTGGTGAGCCCGCGCTCGTTCAGTTCCTCGCCGACGGCCTCGCCGGCGGTGACCTCGTCCTGGCCGATGTGGGCGAGCGCGCCGTACTCCTTGGAGCGGTCCTGCCCGGAGTTGATCGTCACGACCGGGATACCGGCCCGCACGGCCTTCTCCACGACCGCCTTCATCGCGTCGGGCTTGGCGAGGGTGACGACCAGGCCGTCGACCCCCTGGTCTATGGCGGCCTGGACGAGCTGGGCCTGCTTGCCGGCCTCCTTGTCGTGCGAGTAGAGGAACTCGATGTTGTCCTTGCGTGCCGCCTGCTCGGCGCCGCTGCGCACGATGTCCCAGAAGGTGTCGCCCTCGCCCGAGTGGGTGACCATGGCGATCTTCCAGCGCGGAGTGTCCACGGCTGCGGGGCCGGCCGCGCCCCTGGCCCGCTCCTCCTCGGCCCGCTTGCCGCCGGTGCTGCTGCACGCGCTCAGCGCCAGCGTCAGGACAAGCCCGACCGCCAGGACGGCCGACCGTCTGCCGCCCGGCCGGGCACGGCCAGCGGTCGCACCGCCGGTGTGCGTACGCCTGCTGTGCGTGCGCGTGCTCTGTGTGCGCCTGCTGTTCGCGCGCCCTCGAAACCACTTCACGCCGGCCACCGGCTCCTGCCCCTCGGTACGGATCTGCCCGCCGACGCCACGACCCGAGACGGGTCGACGCCGGCCGGTCAAGTATCCGCCACCGACGGCGCGGGCGGGCACCTGGGTGAGACCGGGCCCCCGCGGGGGGCCGGGACACCGTTCCACCGGCGCCGGGAAGGACCGGCGGCGCCGGAGCCACGTCCGGGCACTGCGCTGCCCCGAGGCGAGCCGGGCGCGCGGGTCCGGTGCGAGGGAACAGACGACACGGAGGCCGCCGGTCGGCACGGGGCGACGCGCCTGCCGACCACCCCGACCGCATGCCAGGCGATCCACGCCCCGGGGGCGGCAGAAGAAGCCGACAGGCGCGCCGCGCCCACGTCGGCCGAGGGACTGAGTGCGAGCCCGCCGCTCGGCAGGTCGGCGCGGGACGGCGTACCGGGTGCGCGCACGACAACCGCCCCGGCAAGCGAGCACAAGCCACCGACCCACCAGCGGAGGGCCGGACACGGCAACCCACCCCGGCAAGCGAGCACGAGCTGCCAACCCGTCGGCGGAGGGCCAGGCACGAGAACCGCCTCGGTAGGCCTCCGCGAGCGGCTGGGCCGCGAGCGGAGGGCCGGTCGCGGCGAACGCCTCGGCAGGCGGGCGTGAACGGCCCGGCGCTCGGTGGAGGGCCAGGCACGAGAACCGCCTCGGCAGGCATGCACGAGCGACCGGCCCCGTCGGCGGAGGGGCTGGGCGGTGAGGCCGAGGGGCGTGTGCCTGCTGCCGGAGGAGAGGGGGAAAGGCCGGGCCTGTCGCATGGCCTGAGCGGCGGGGGCCATGCGACAGGTGCCCGCGCCAACCTGGGTGAGGGGTGGCGCGGGGGCGGATCCCGGTGGTGTGCGGCGGTCGGTCACACGTCGGCCCGGGTGGGACCGACCGTCGGAGAACGGCCGGCCGCGGAGACCCGGCTGCCGGTGGCGGCCTTGCCGGGCGTCCGGCATACCGCCCGATCCGGGCTGTCGGCGGGTAGTCCGGATCGGGCGGGTCGGGGCGGCCGGCCGTCACCGGCCGCCCCGGCGGGTCGGCCGCCCCGGCGGCGGCCGACCCGCCGCCGCACGGGGCGTCACGGGCGCGGCACTCGCCGGAAATGCGGCGGGTGCCGGGCCGGGTCAGCCGCCGAGTTCCTGGTGGCGGGCGGCAAGCGCCGCCGCGCCGTCCTCGGTCAGGGAACCGAAGAGCCGCAGGCGGGAGATGCCGCCGTCGGGGAAGATGTCCAGCCGGACGTGGGTGACGGCGGGGGCGCCGTCGAGCAGGAAGCGGTGCACGGTGTCGGGCTGGAGCCGGGTGCGGGGCAGCAGTTCGACCCACTCGCCCTCGTCGCCGTCCCGGCCGACGAGCGCGGCCCAGCCCGCGGAGTTGCCCTTGAGGTAGGCCGTGTCGATCTCCACGGCACGCAGGTCGGAGCGGCCGGTGAGCGCGTAGCGGATCCAGTCGTTGCCCTTGTCCCGGCGGCGCCTGGTCTCCCAGCCGTCGTCCATCTTGCGGGAGCGGCCGGGCTGGATGGTGTTGGTGGCCGGCGAGTAGAAGCGGTCCGAGGCGTCCTCGACCGCGCCACCGTTTTCCAGCGCCGCGACGTCGAAGGTGCCGAGCGCGGCGAGCCAGGCGGGGTCGGGGACGACCTCGCCGTACACGCGCAGCCTGGCCACACCGCCGTCGGGGTGCTGGCACAGCCGCAGGTGGGTGAAGCGCTGTTCGACGTCGACGGTGAAGGCGTTGGCGGCGTGGCCGCCGACCGGGGTGCGGGGGACGAGGGTGGTCCACTTGACGTCGTGTGCCAGCAGCTCGTCGGGGGAGGCGGAGATCGGGGCGGCGGTGGCCTCGACGGAGACCGCCTGCGGGTAGTTGCCGCGGAAGTGGGCGGTGTCGACGACGATGCCGCGGATCACGCCGGGGGCGCCGAGGCGGATCAGCGCCCAGTCGTGGTCGTCGTCGGTCGGGTGGGGACGCTCGGCGTCGACGCCGCGGCGGCGGCGGGTCTCCCAGCCGTCCATGATCTTGCCCTTGTGGCCGAAGTGCTCGGGGTCGAACTCGGCGCGTTCGGGGACGAGCAGGTTCTCCCGCTCGGCGAAGAACTCGTCGTTGGCCGCGATGACCCCGGCGCCCAGGCGCCGGTCCGCGAGGTCCGCGTGGTGGGTGAAGGGGAAGTCGGCGGTGCGGTAGTCGGCGTACGGGTCCCCGCCGCCGTAGGGCTTGGCGTCGCCGGTGAAGCGGGGCAGTCCGGTACGGGCCGCGGTCATGCGGGGTTCCTTTCGATGAGTCGGCCGGCCTTCTCGACGATCCGGCCGTTGTCGGTGATCTGCCGGCCGCGCAGCCAGGTGGAGCGCACGACGCCGTACATGGTCTTTCCGGCGTAGGCGGTGACCTGGTTGCGGTGGTGGAGTCGGGCGGGGTCGACGGTGAACGTCTCGTCGGGGGCGAGGACGGCGAAGTCGGCGTCCCGGCCGGGTTCGATCGCGCCCTTGGCGGTGAGGCCGGCGAGTCGGGCGGGGGCCTGGGACATCCAGCGCACGACGTCGTGGAGGGTGTGGCCGCGCTCGCGGGCGGCGGTCCACACCGCGGGGAGGCCGAGCTGGAGTGAGGAGATGCCGCCCCAGGCGTCGCCGAAGTCGGGGGTCTTGAGGTCGGTGGTGCAGGGCGAGTGGTCGGAGACGACGCAGTCGATGGTGCCGGCGGCGAGGCCGTCCCACAGCGCGTCCTGGTTCTCGCGCTCCCGGATGGGCGGGCAGCACTTGAACTCGGTGGCGCCGTCGGGCACCTCCTCGGCGGTGAGGGTGAGGAAGTGCGGGCAGGTCTCGACGGTCAGGCGCACGCCGTCGCGTCGGGCGGCGCTGATGGTGGGCAGCGCGTCGGAGGAGGAGAGGTGCAGTACGTGGACGCGGGCGTCCAGTTCGCGGGCGAGGTCCGCGAGGAGGTTGATGGCGTCGTTCTCGGCGGCGCGCGGCCGGGAGGCGAGGAAGTCGGCGTAGCGGGGGCCGTGCGCCGGCGGGGCGCTGCCCAGGTGGGCGGGGTCCTCGGCGTGCACGATGAGCAGTCCGTCGAAGGAGGCGATCTCGGTCAGGGCCTGCCGCAGCTGCTCGCGGTCCAGCTGCGGGAACTCGTCGACGCCGGACGGGGAGAGGAAGCACTTGAAGCCGAAGACGCCGGCCTCGTGCAGTGGGCGCAGGTCCTTGACGTTGCCGGGGATGGCGCCGCCCCAGAAGCCGGTGTCCACGTGCGCCTTGGGGCCGGCCACGTCCCGCTTGACGGCGAGGTGGGCGGCGGTGGTGGTGGGCGGCAGGCTGTTGAGCGGCATGTCGAGCAGCGTGGTGATGCCGCCGGCGGCGGCCGCCCGGGTGGCCGTCCAGAAGCCCTCCCACTCGGCGCGGCCCGGGTCGTTGACGTGGACGTGGGTGTCGACCAGGCCGGGCAGCAGGGCGTCGCCGCCGCAGTCCACCAGTCGGGTGGCGGGCGGGAGCGGGGTGTCGTGCGGGAGTACGGCGGTGATCACGCCGCCGGTCACGGTGACGGTGGCCGGGCGGGGGCCGTCGGGGGTGAGTACCCGCCGTGAGCGGAACGCGAGCTCCGCCTCGACGGGTTCCGGACCGGGCTGGCTGGCTGACAACGGCCCCTCCTGGGTGTCGTACGGGATATGGGTGAGATTCCGCAGTACGGAAGTTCAACGTTCTGTTGAAGAGTCTTCCCCTCCACCACAGTCCCGTCAAGAGCAGTCCGGGGGATGTGGGAGGCGAACGGCAGCCTTTGGATGATTCCACTAAATGGAAGTAGGATTCCGAGTCGCAGAACAAAGGAACCTACGGGCAGACCCGCACCGAGCCCCGCCAAGCAGCCGACCAAGCGGACATTCAGCCCTTCACCTGCCACTACCGTCGAACGCGAGCCGACCCGAACGGGTCGCGGCCCGGTAGCATTCGGCGATGTCCCCCCGCCCGGAAGAGAAGGGAAAGCGCCACGTGCCGCCAGCCGAGCGCAAGACCGCCAGCAGCCCGACGGCAAGCGGCGGCGTGCAGTCACTCGAACGTGCGTTCGACCTCCTGGAGCGGATGGCCGACGCCGGCGGCGAGGTCGGCCTGAGCGAGCTGTCCAGCAGCAGCGGGCTGCCCCTGCCGACCATCCACCGGCTGATGCGCACCCTGGTGGCCTGCGGCTACGTCCGCCAGCAGCCCAACCGGCGGTACGCGCTCGGACCGCGGCTCATCCGGCTCGGCGAAAGCGCCTCCCGGCTGCTCGGCACCTGGGCCCGGCCCTACCTGGCCCGACTGGTCGAGGAGACCGGCGAGACCGCGAACATGGCGCTGCTCGACGGGGACGAGGTCGTCTACGTCGCCCAGGTCCCGTCCCGGCACTCGATGCGGATGTTCACCGAGGTCGGCCGCCGGGTGCTGCCGCATTCGACGGGCGTCGGCAAGGCGCTGCTCGCGGACGCCCCGGCCGAGGAGGTGCGGGCGCTGCTCGCCCGCACGGGCATGCCGGCGGCCACCGAACGCACCATCACCACTCCGGACGGATTCCTCGCGGCGCTGGAGATCACCCGCGACCGCGGCTTCGCGCTGGACGACAACGAGCAGGAGATAGGAGTCCGCTGCATCGCCGTTCCGGTGCCGGACTCCCCCACCGCCGCCGCGATCTCCGTCTCCGGACCCGCCGGCCGGGTCACCGACACGGCGACCGAGAAGATCGTGCCGCTGCTCCAGGAGGTCGCGCGCGAGCTCTCCGGCGCACTCGCCAGCAACGGCTCCACCGCCGGCTGACGCGGGGCGTACACGGAAGCACCGCGCGCCCGAGCGAACCGCGCGCGGGGGCGTGCTCCGGGCGCGTGCTCAGCGGCGCCCCGGCGGGGGCCCGAAGCGGCTTATCGCGGCATTGAGCTCGGCCAGCGGTTCGGCGAGCGCACTGACCGAGCCGAGCGCCCCGAGCACCAGCAGCAGGGCACCGCGCAGCCGCGCCGGCTCCGGCTCCGACTCGGCGGCCATGGCCGCCAGCGCGGCCAACTCCTCCTCCGCGACGGCCCGGTCCGGCAGCTCGACGGGATGCCGGGCCAGGGCGTGGCGCAGCCCGGACACGGCGGCGCGCAGCGCGCGCGCCCGCTCGGTCTCCGTCCCGCCGCGGCACCGCCCCGGCAGAACGGCGCCGTCCTCGACGCCTCTCGGGTCGCCCTGTACGGCAGTACTCCCCCACCCAGTCACATTGCCCCTGTATGCAGTGGTGTGTGGTCGCCGGCCCGCGGGAGGCGCGACGAGGAACCGTGCGGCGGGCAGGCCCCACCGCCCCCGCACTACCGTCACACTGTGCTGATGACCACTCAACTCCGCGTGCGGGTGAGACAGTTAACGCCACGGCCGGACCGGAAGTCCATACGGTGGGCGGAAATCGGCCGGGCATCTTGCCGGACGCGACGCTGCGGACAACCACGCGCCTCGCCCACACGGGCGACTTCCGACGCCAAGCACCCACCGGATCCGTCGTCGGCGGTTACCCTTCGCCGCCCACCAGCCGGGCCCGACACGTACGCTCGGCACATGACCGATACCGCACACCGCGTTCGGGTCACCGGGCTGCTACTGGCCGCCGGGGGCGGACGACGCCTCGGCGGACGCCCCAAGGCGCTACTCGGCCACCACGGCAGGCCGCTGGTGGAGCACGCGGCGCGGGCCCTGTTCGAGGGCGGCTGCGAACGCGTGGTCGTGGTGCTGGGCGCCGAGGCCGACGCGGTGCTGGAGCGCGCCGACCTCGCCGACTGCGAGGTGGTGGTGAACCGGGAGTGGGAGACCGGCATGGGCGGTTCGCTGCGGGCCGGGCTGCGGGCGGTCGCCGCCGCGCCGAACCCGCCGGACGCCGCCCTGGTGACGCTGACCGACCAGCCGGGGATCGGCGCCGAGGCGATCGACCGGCTGCGCCGGGCGGCCGACGGGCCGCATGCGCTGGCGATGGCGGCCTACGACGGCGTGCGCGGTCACCCCGTACTGCTGGGCGCCCGGCACTGGGCCGAGGTGGCGGCGGGCGCCGAGGGGGACCGGGGGGCGCGCGGCCATCTGCGCCGGCACGCGGGGGAGATCGTCCTGGTCGAGTGTGCGGACGTGGCGGATCCGGCCGATGTGGACACCCCGGCCGACCTGGCCCGGCTGCTCTGACTCCACGCGCCCCTCCCCCGACGGGCGCGTCGGACACGCCTGGGGACCCTCCGACGGAAAAATATCTCGACATCAACGATCTCGACGTCAACAGACCGTTGAAATTCCGCGATGAGAAAACTAGTCTCCGAAAGTGAGAGGCGTGCGGGCACAACGTGCCCGGCGCCCGCACACGTGTACCCCGGCGGAACCTGGGGCCTCCAGGCGCACCGCCCGCTGAAGGAGTGACAGCCATATGTCCGCACCAGCGCCGTCACCGCTGGCCATCGTCGATGTCGACCCGAGCCAGGCACCTGCCCGTCAGGGCGAGGTGCTGACCGAGGCGGCGCTGGCCTTCGTAGCCGCGCTACACGAACGCTTCACGCCACGGCGGGACGAGCTGCTCGCCCGTCGCGCCGAACGCCGAGCCGAGATCGCCAGGACCAGCACCCTCGACTTCCTCCCGGAGACCGCCGACGTGCGCGAGGGCGACTGGCGGGTGGCCGAGGCGCCGCCCGCCCTCCAGGACCGCCGGGTGGAGATCACCGGTCCCACCGACCGGAAGATGACCATCAACGCGCTGAACTCCGGCGCCCGCGTCTGGCTCGCCGACTTCGAGGACGCGTCCGCGCCGACCTGGCAGAACGTCATCGGCGGCCAGCTCAACCTCACCGACGCCTACAAGCGCCGCATCGACTTCACCGACGAGCGAGGCAAGAGCTACGCGCTGCGCCCCGCCGAGGAGTTGGCCACGGTTGTCATGCGGCCGCGCGGCTGGCACCTGGAGGAGCGCCATCTGCGCGACGCCGACGGCCGGGCCGTGCCCGGCGCGCTGGTCGACTTCGGGCTCTACTTCTTCCACAACGCCCAGCGGCTCCTCGACCTCGGCAAGGGCCCCTACTTCTACCTGCCGAAGACCGAGTCGCACCTGGAGGCGCGACTGTGGAACGACGTCTTCGTCTTCGCCCAGGAGCAGTTGGGCATCCCGCACGGCACGGTCCGCGCCACCGTGCTGATCGAGACGATCACCGCCGCCTACGAGATGGAGGAGATCCTCTACGAGCTGCGCGACCACGCCTCCGGGCTGAACGCCGGCCGCTGGGACTACCTCTTCTCCATCGTGAAGAACTTCCGGGACGGCGGTGAGCGGTTTGTCCTGCCGGACCGCAACGCGGTGACGATGACGGCGCCGTTCATGCGCGCCTACACCGAACTGCTGGTGCGCACCTGCCACAAGCGCGGGGCGCACGCCATCGGCGGCATGGCCGCGTTCATCCCCAACCGCCGCGACCCCGAGGCCAACGCCCGGGCGCTGGAGAAGGTCCGCGCGGACAAGGACCGGGAGGCCGCGGACGGCTTCGACGGTTCGTGGGTCGCCCACCCGGACCTGGTGCCGATCGCCAGGGCGTCCTTCGACGCGGTGCTGGGCGACCGGCCGCACCAGAAGGACCGGCTGCGCGAGGACGTGCGGGTCACCGCGGAGCAGTTGATCGCCATCGACTCGCTCGACGCCCGGCCGACCTACGAGGGACTGCGCAACGCGATCCAGGTCGGCGTGCGGTACATCGAGGCGTGGCTGCGCGGGCTGGGCGCGGTGGCCATCTTCGGCCTCATGGAGGACGCCGCCACCGCCGAGATCTCGCGTTCGCAGATCTGGCAGTGGGTGGACGCGGGTGTGGTCTTCCCGGATGCGCCGCAGGGCCGGGAGAAGGCCGACGCGCAGGTCGTCAGGGCGCTGGCTGCGGAGGAACTGGCCGCGCTCCGCGAGGAGTTGGGCGAGGACGCGTTCAACTCCGGCCGCTGGCAGGAGGCGCACGATCTGCTGCTGAAGGTGTCGCTCGACGAGAACTACGTCGACTTCCTGACGCTGCCGGCCTACGAGCAGCTGCGCGGCTAGCCGCAGCAGGAGCACCGGTACGAACCGGGCCGGGCGGTCCGAGGAGGTTCCTCGGACCGCCCGGCCCCGTGGTGTCGGGAGGAGCGTGCCGCTACTCGGCGGCGGGGGCGGCGCGTTCGCCTCTGTTGAACAGCAGGTTGAGGGCGACGGCGAGTACGCAGCCGGTGCTGATTCCGGAGTCGAGGATGATCGTCAGGCCGTCGGGGAACTGCCCGTAGAAGCCGTGTGCCATCTCCGGCGCGAGCCCGACCCCGAGGGTGACGGCGACGATCAGGCTGTTGGCGCCCTTGCCGAGGTCGGCCTGGACGAGTGTCTGCACACCGCTGACCGCGATCGTGCTGAAGAGGACCACACCGACCCCGCCGAGTACCGGCAGCGGCACGGCGGAGATCAGCGCGGCGGCCACCGGAGAGAGCCCCAACAGCACCATGATGCCGCCGGCGACCGCGACGACGTACCGGCTGCGCACCTTGGTCATCGCGACCAGGCCGATGTTCTGCGCGAACGCGCTCGCCGCGAAGCCGTTGAAGACCGGGGCGACCGCGCTGCCGAGGGTGTCGGCGCGCAGCCCGGCGGCGATCGTCCGCTCGTCGGCGGGGCGGCCGACGATCCGCCCGAGCGCGATGATGTCGGCCGTCGACTCGGTCATGATGACCAGCATCACGATGCACATCGAGACGATCGCGGCGACGGAGAACTGCGGCGCGCCGAAGTGGAAGGGCGTGGGGAAGCCGATCAGGTCCGCCTCCCGCAGACCGCCGAAGTCGGCCATGCCGAGCGGGATCGCCACCAGGGTGCCGACCACCAGGCCGAGCAGGATCGACACCGACTTCAGGAAGCCGCGGCCGAAGCGGTTGAGCAGCACGGTGACGGCGAGGGTGAGCGCGGCGAGTCCGACGTTGCGCATGGAGGCGCCGTCGGCGGCGTCGGCGGAACCGGCGGTGATCCAGCCGAGCGCCACGGGAAGCAGGGAGAGCCCGATGAGGGTGATCACGCTGCCGGTGACCACGGGCGGGAAGAAGCGCACCAGCTTGCAGAACCAGGGGCTGATGAGGAAGCCGAGCAGCCCGGCGACGATGACCGCGCCGAAGATGACGGGCAGTCCGGAGGCGCCGCCCTCGGCGGCGATGATCGCGGTCATGGCCGCGACACCGGCGAAGGAGACGCCGTTGACAAACGGAAGTCGGGCGCCGATCTTCCAGACGCCTATGGTCTGGAGCAGGGTGGCTATGCCGGCGGTGAAGAGGCTGGCGGCCATCAGCAGGGTGGTGTCGGCGGTGTCCAGTCCGGCGGCGGCGCCGATGACCAGTGGGACGGCGACCACTCCGGCGTACATGGCGGCGACGTGCTGGAGGCCGCTGGTGACCATCTTCAGCGGCGGGAGGGTCTCGTCGACGGGGTGGCGCCCGCGGCCTGTTCCGCCGGGTTCGGCGGTCGGTTCCCCGGCGGGGTCGGTCTCCGGTTCTGCGCTTCGGGTGGAGCCTGCTCTGCGGATCCCGGGCTCTGCGGCCACAGCGGTCCTCCTGTCGGTTAACTGCCCCGGCGGTGGTCCGGCGGGGCGAGGGTTTCAGGGAGGTGGTTCGGTGGTGCCTTGCTGCCGTGCGCGGTGGGGGCGGGAGGAGTCGGGCACGGCGGTGTGCGGGAG